>JAQSYT010000432.1 GCA_029256065.1 Paenibacillaceae bacterium | reverse complement strand
CGAACATCAGGACTTCGCCACCTTTCTGCCCTATACGGTCATTACGCTTATGCTTGCCCATCTGGTGGCAGGCAGCAGTGATGCTGTGATTGAAAAGCTGGCAGTCCGGTTGGAAACCTCCATTTTGGCGGATAAGCCGTTTTTGCGTGAGATGGGAGGCTTCCGGATTGCAACGGGATTATGGAGGCTGCGGCAAGGCAAGCATGAGGAAGCCGAGCGTTTCTTGGATGAAGGGCTTATTATCATGGAAAAAAGCGGCTTCGTCCCGCTGCAGCTTCATGCTTTACACCGGATTGTCCATTATGAGGACAGATTTCCGGCTGATGCAAATTTCCAATTGAAATACAAAAGCTTGCATGAAGCCTTTTTTGCGCAATTTTTGGAAAAAAAGGTGCTTCAGTCCTTGGATACGGCCATGCAGCAAGCCTTGCGGTAATGGCCTCAACGCTCTGATAATCCTCTGACATTCCGCCGTTACGATAAGATCATAGCCTCTTTATTGGGGAAAGTGATTTTATTGGGATGCGGAGGAAAACAAGATGTCATTGGTTTTACAGCAAGAGAAACCGGCCGCAAGCCTGCTGCGCAATAAGGTATATGTCCGGGTGTACAGCGCATACGCGGCGGCGGCTTTCGGCGATTGGTTCGATGTATTGGCCATCCAGGTGCTAGTGGGGTACCGGTGGCAGGTAAGCCCGCTGATGCTGGCGCTGATTCCTGTAGCCTATGCCCTGCCCGGTGTCCTGCTGGGCTCCGTTGCCGGCGTTGCCGCAGACAGATTGAACAAGCTGAGGCTGATGCGGATCTGTGATTTGGCAACTGCAGTGCTGACCCTGCTTATACTGCTGGCTCCGAATATGGCATGGCTGCTTCCGGTGATCGCTCTTCGTGCAGCAGTCTCTACCTTGAATGTGCCGGCACAGCAGGCACTCACCCGCCGCCTGGTGAGGGAGGATCAGCTGCTGCAGGCAACCTCCCTGAACGGAATCGTCAATCAGGGCTCGAAGTTAGCCGGTCCGCTGCTTGGCGGACTTGCGTTGTCCCTTCTGTCTCCGCAATGGTGCATTCTGCTCTGCGCCTGTTTCCGGATCGGCTCCTACGGTCTTTTGTTTACCGTCCGGAACGCGGAGGCTGCACAAGCGCACACAGGAGAAGCGGAGGATGACCCGTCTGGGGAAAAGCAGACCCTGCGAGCCATGTGGAAGGAAGGGTGGAGCTATATCTTCCGCAGCAGGCTGCTGCTGTATACCATGCTGTTCGGATTGGCGGGTTCCATGGCCATTCAATTGGTGGATTTTCAATTCACCAGCCTGTTCCGGATGATTGCCCCGGATCAGGAGGCTATGCTGGGCTGGATGGTGGCGGCTGC
The DNA here is from genome assembly GCA_029256065.1 of Paenibacillaceae bacterium. GTDB lineage: Bacteria > Bacillota > Bacilli > Paenibacillales > NBRC-103111 > Paenibacillus_AR. The sequence continues at coordinate 2,684 of JAQSYT010000432.1, read as the reverse complement.
GGGAGCAGGTGCAGTTCTGATCATTACGGTTATGAGCAAGTGGAACAGTCCGGACGGCTATGGCTGGAAGATGGGCGGCGGTTATATGCTCATCGGGACGGCGATCGGGGGACTGGGCTTGCTTCCGGAGGGCAGCTCTATCCTGCCTGTACTGGTATTGGGGTTTGTGTTGGGACTGGGGAACGGTGTTTCTATGGTTACCTTTCATTATTGTCTGCAAAAGGAGACTCCCCCGAATATGATCGGGCGTGTATTCGGTATCCAGAGCACGGTGCTGGGGTTTGTCATGATTGCTGCCCCCTTGCTGGGCGGGGCCATGGTTCAGATGTCAGGTCCGTCCCGCATCTTCTTGGATTTAGGGATTGTGATTGCCGTCCTCGGATTAATAGGTTTGCTGTTCAGACATGTTTTTTGGCCGAAGCCGGAGGTGATGGAAGTCTGATCTATCAATACATGTATCTTGTAAGGCGCCGTACACGCGGCGTCTTTTCTTTTTGCCGCCCGGATTTCGGAAACAGATTTGGCGATGATGTAGAAAAATGTTGGAAGAATACACAAAATGGAATATTATAGATAGATTTGATAAATATTTTTTTATATAATGATGAGGGTAGACAGATTGGAAAAATTAACAATTTGGAGGATGAATAATGAACATTAGTCTGAAACGAACACCGATTGCTCTGCTGGTATTTACACTGATTTCTATCTTCGCTTTAGTTCCTGCTTTTGCTGAAGAAGGAAACGTTGTTGTAAGCGTTTCCGGAGACCAGGAAATTAATGTTCACCATGTTGTGAGCCAGGAGAAGGTAAATGGAAATGCGGATCTTATCCACATTAACTCGGCAACCTCCCTTTTTTTCGACGGCTATAAGGATTATGGCTATCAGGGTGTAACCTATTATCCGGCAGCCCAGCTCAAAGACGGAAAGCTTGAATTGGGCCAAGGAAAAGAAGTAGAGTTTATGGAAAAGTATTATGTCGTTAAAAAAGACGATGATGCCCCGAAATATACGACTAAGCTTCCGGAAGCCGGTGAATACTTTATGGCCGCCGGAAACTTTGCCGTGCTGGAGGAGAACGGAGTCTATGAAATCTCTTATGCGGCCGCTCCCGGCGCCGATAAAAAGAGCTTCTTCGTACAATTAACCTACACAGGTGAACCTGCCGAACAGCCGGCAGAGGAACCGGCTAAGGAACCGGCTAAAGAACCGGCACAGGAGCCGACAAAGGAGCCTGTGAAAAAGCCCGAGCTGAAGCCTGCAGCAGCCATTCCCACCGCCTCCAAGGTTGTGGTAAATGGTAAAGAGGTTGCTTTTGAAGCGTACAATATCGACGGCAATAATTACTTTAAGCTCCGTGACCTGGCCAAGGCAGTCAACGGGTCTGAGAAGCAATTCGAGGTTGGCTTCGATGCAGCCAAGAATGCCATCAGCCTGAAATCCGAAGCGGCTTATACCTCTGTTGGCGGTGAGCTTGCAGCCTCCGGCGCCACGGGTGAGCAGCAGGCTGCTCCCAGCAGCTCCAAACTGATGCTGGATGACGAGGCATTGGAGCTTGGCGCTTACAATATCAACGGCAACAACTATTTCAAGCTGCGGGATATTGCTAAAGTCTTTAATATCGGCGTCACCTGGGACGGCAAGCTGAACACAGTCGGCATCGATACCAAAATCGATTACAAAGCGGAATAGGAATCCCTTATAAGCGGTGTGCAAAAGGAGCGGTGCCATTGGGGCATCCTCCTTTTTGGCGTGTGGGAAGCAAGGCGGAAAAAATGATCATGGAAATGGAACCGCCCCTTGGCTTATGCTGGATGTGATCCCTGAAGGGCATCTGTGCTATGATGGTTTTTGCGTGAGCATACCACGAAAGGAATTGCTGCTTCATGACCATCCTGCGGCGTATCAACCGGTTCTACCGCAAGAAATGGATTGTATTCGCCCTTCTGTTTTCCACCGTCCCCATTTTGGTGTTTGGGCTGTTTATGTATGTGACTGGCTCGCGGCTGATCAACAACGAAATTGAAAACGCTTCGCTTTCCTCCATCAACCAATTGAAGGAGCAGGTGGACATGATCATCAGCCAGGTGGAGCAGTTCTCGGGACAGTATGCGCTCCAATCCAACGCCATGGAATTCACCCGGATCGGGCAAACACCCTCCCTCCGCTCCATGCTGCTGACCAACGAGCTTAACCAGGATATGACCCGGTTTGTATCTTCCATGGATGCCGTTCATTCCGCTTATCTGTATCATATTCCGCAGCAATTGGTCATTACCAACCTGCTGATTACCTCCCTTCAGCCGGAGGAGCGGATGGAATTTGCTTCGCCCTTCAAGGATGTGGAATGGATTGACGGCCTGAAGAAGGCGGCTGAGGCACGTTTGCAGGAATATTGGATAACCCCCCGTTATGTTCAGGAGGGACAAGGGGAAAGCAAGGTGCTCACCTATGTGCGCCTGCTGCCTCTGTTTTATGATGAGCCTAAATCTGCACTGGTGATTAATATCCGGACCAATTTTATCGGTGAAATTATCCGCTCCTTCCCCCTTAATACCGAAGGGGCGCTGATGGTTTTCTCCAGGGACGGGGAATTGATAACCGCTGCCGGGGATACCTCGGGCGTGTCGGAGGAGGTTTTGGAGCAGCTGAAAAATCGGCATTTTGGAGGGGGGCAGGAGG
>JAQSYT010000431.1 GCA_029256065.1 Paenibacillaceae bacterium | reverse complement strand
CATGAGACAGAAGACCCGGTAGCTCTTTTTGTCCCGCTTGGCCGCCAATGCCATACCCACCGCAATCGGGAGGCCATGGCCCAGGGCGCCGGTATTCATCTCAATACCGGGCACCTTGTTGTTAGGATGGCCAATGAGCCGGGTGCCGAATTGGCTGTAGGTCTGAAGCTCCTCCTTGGGGAAGAAGCCCAAATCGCCGAGAATGCTCCATAAGGATTCTACGGAATGGCCCTTGCTGGCAATAAAACGGTCCCGCTCCTCCCACTTGGGATTGGTGGGGTCCAGCTTCATCACCCGGTAATAAAGCGCCGTGAGAATATCTGTATTGCTTAAGGAGCCGCCCGTATGGCCTGTTTTGGCCCCGTGAATCATTTTCAGAAGATCCATCCGGATCTGGGCAGCCTTGGCCTTCAGTTCTGCAATATTCATATGAATCCCCTCCCTCTACAGCTTGGAACCGCGCAGCCAGGCCTGGATTTCTTGTTCCGTGGGATCAACCGGATCCGCTTTAAGACCGGGAATGTATTGGCAGGCTTCATACAAAGAAGGAATCACATTGGCATGGATGCCGACAGCGTGATGGACATACGGGCCCTTCACCAGCTTTTCCTCCCACAGCGGCCAGTCATTCACTTCCACCCACACCCACGATCCCCGGGTGTACGGTCCTTCAATCCCCTTAGCCTTTCCAAGGAACATCTGGTATTCCCCATGATCGCCGTCAAACCGGGCCAGTGTCATATTTCCGCCTCTGATCTCACTCTCATGGGTGCCGGGCGCATGGGAATCAAACAGAAAATGCCGCCTCAGCTTCGGTTTATCCTCCACGGACAGGGAAACCGGGAAGTTTCCGCAGTGGAACAGCAGCTCTCCGTTGGGATTCTCCGGATGGCGGATGGTCAGATCGGCGAAGAAGGTTGGCACCTGATTGAGAGCCGCAGCCTGAACCATAACGGAGGTAATGGCGCCGTGAATATCGGTTTCGCAGGTAACCGGAATTTGCTCATCCGTAAGGATCGCATTGGCCAGGCAAGGCATAATGCCCATAACGTCCTGCAGGGAGGACCAGCATTGGATGGCAATGGCGCTGCTTCCGGTTGAAACGGCATATTGCTTCATAGCCACCTTCAGCGCTGCAATCCGGCGGATGTCCTCCTCTGTCACCTCGGAGTAATCCAAGCGGGTTTTGATATAATCCACGGCCTGCGCCAGCTCGGAGCTGTTCCCCTTCTCGATCTTTTTGGTGGCCAGTTGAATATCCACCAGTGTGATGGGATGGATCTCAATGCCGAACCGCTCCAAAAGCTCCCCCTCATTGCAGATCATGGTCCAGAAGGAGGCCGGCCGCGGCCCGATTTGCAAAATCCGCAGATTGCGGAATTGGCGGACCACATTGGCGGCGGAGATAAAGTTGGTGAAGCCCCGCTCGAATACCGGAGCATCCACACGGCTGTTGGTAATGTACGTGAAGGGGACATTGAAGCGGCGCAGCACCTTCCCGGTGGCGAATAATCCGCATTGGGTATCCCGCAGACGCATGCCATTCTCCAAAGGCGCCTCATCCTGCGGCCCCCACAGCAGCACCGGCTTGCCCAACGCCTTGCCTACTCTGGCTACCGTATCCTCCGTCCCGAAGTTGCAGTGCGGGAAGAATACCGCATCCACATTCTCCCGTTTGAAGTGTTCGGCTATCTGGTCGGCCTGGATATGATCGTCATACAGCAGGCCTTCGTCGTTCATTCCCTCCAGGTCAACAATGTCCATATCCAAACCGAAGCTTTCTATCTTATTGCGGATCAGAACCTTATACTTGTAAGCGTCTTCCGCACTAAACGTAAAGCGCCGCGTGGGTGCATAACCAAGCTTAAACTTTTTCATAAACATATCTCCTTGTTTAGTAAACAATTAAGTATAAATTTCATGTATAATTTCTTTATAACCCCATATTACATGTCAAAGTAGCCCTAGTCAACTTAAATAAATGAACATTTCCGATTAATTTATATCATTATAACTAAACTATTAACTAAACTTTTGTTTTGCTCCCGCTTGGGCTGTTCCCATACCAAACAGCCCGGGGATCAGGTTCATCCTCCAGGCTGTCTGTTTAAGAACGGTGTTCGGGAAGGGCGTGCATGTTGGAATGGAACGGTGTCTGGGAATGGTGCATCGTCTGGGATTGGTACATTGTCCTGAAATGGTGCATAGTCTGGGTTGGTACGTTGTCCGGAAATGGTACATAGTCTGGGATTGGTACGTTGTCCGGGAATGGTACATAGTCTGGAGATGGTACGTTGTCCGGGAACGCGGGCATGTTGGAATGCAACGGTGTCCGGGAATGGTACGTTTTCTGGGAAAGGAACGTTGTCCGGGTACGGCGGTATCTGTAACGGAACCCAGCGTCCCTTAGACGCGGAAAAGGCGGTGTTTGCCGTTTTAACGGAACTCAAAGACGCTTAGCGGGTGGAATGGATCATGATTCCACCGCATTTCCCTTTTAAGAGCTTCTGAGTTCCGTTACAATTCCAAACCGCCGGTTTTGGGCTTTTAACTGCTTCTGAGTTCCGTTAGAATCCGCAGCCGATTTCATTAGCCAACACTAGCCGCCCTCATCCCCATACCACCGCAACCCCACGCCCCCCCACAAAAACAATCCCCCAAAAGTGACGAGGTGCTTCGAAGCAATTCCGGGTATTTTTGGGGGAGGCCTCGAAGGAAAATGCTTTACAGTCGCGCATTTTCATAAAAGCGGCACCGCTATTGTGCTTGATTATTCTTCCACGTTTACAATAACCCGCTTATACCGGGTAAGCGGCGGAGCACCGTTGTCCGTCACAGCGAGAATAATATGCATGGTGCCGTTGCGGAAAACTCGCTCCGTAGGAACAGTAAACCACGCCTTCTCCTGATCGGCATCATGAATCACCACCGGATCACCAGTACGGGCCAGCGAGACAGTAAAGGTGCCCGGCTCCCCGTAGTAAAACCAATGATAAGAAAGCTGGTCCCCATCGGGATCAAAGGACCCCTCCGCACTCAAATGCACCTGCTCACCGGGCTTGGCTGTCAAATATTCGGCATGGCCAAGCTTGGGCAACGGCGGATGATTGGCATCTGCATATGGCTTGACGGTCCAATCCATCCGCGCGGCAAAATCATACTGGAAGGCTTCACGCCACCGCCAGATGGTCGCTTTGTTGCTGGTATGCCAGAAGCCGTCGGTTCCCAGCACCTCATCCTCCGCGTCATTCCAGAAGGGACGGGTTTCCGGCTCCTGGAAGTATTTCAGAGTCCGGGGGGTATAATACTCATACCGCCCGCCCCAGCTTCCCCAATCGGGATGCTCCGGATCCCCGAGACCGTTATTGATCAAATAAAGAAAGGTCGGCGTATCCCCCTCCATCAAGAAGGTAGCCTGGGGATACTGTGCGCCCAGCACTCCCTTGCTGCGGATATGCTCATCCAGCCAGGGATTATCTACGATGCTGTGGTCCGCCCCTGTGAAGCGGCCATGGAAATTATCCCCGCTGATCCCGCTCCACGTGGCAAAATGATAGGCTCCGCCGCTGTGGAAGCCGGGGCTTGCTATATAAAACAACTGCGGAAAGGTCTTCCGCATCCAAGGGCCGGAATCATCCTGATCCGAGATGGCATACACGCGGAGCCGGGCTACGAAGGTCTCCAGCTCCTCAGCCGTCCGGGTATGCTGCACCTTCCACAGGGCTTGGGCCAGCACATTGGGGCCTCCCCAGACCAGGACCCATAACGGACGCGGATCATCCCGGTCCACTGCCTGGATCAAAAGCTCCGAGCCGGAGGAATCCTTGCCCGGTCCAACAGCCTCCATTCCATATAAGGGCAGCCCTTCTTTTATCACCGAAAGCAAATAATCTCCCTTAGGGTAACCCGGCTCATGCAGCTCCAGATTATCCCGGACTTGACTGTAGGCTTCCACAATGTCGCGGATGCGCCATGCTGCCGTTTTATTCTTCAGATGGATAGAGGTCGTGGCAACAAAACCTTCCACCTCCCAATGGTTTGCATAGGTCAGAAAACGCAC
>JAQSYT010000430.1 GCA_029256065.1 Paenibacillaceae bacterium | reverse complement strand
CCGGGCCGGGCTGGAGGACCACTTTATGGGCAAGCTCCATGGACTGCCCATGGGGGTAGATGTGTGCTATACCAACCACATGCAGGCAGACCAGAATGATATGGAGATTTTGGGGACTGCCCTTGCGGCAGCGGGAGTTAATTTTCTCATCGGTGTGCCCATGGGGGATGATTGCATGCTGAATTACCAGTCCTTAAGCTATCATGATATTGCCGCCCTGCGGGAAACATTGGGGAAGCATCCTGCTCCCGCCTTTGAGGCATGGCTGGAGAAGCGTGGGATTATGTCCGGCGGCAAATTGACTTCGTTTGCGGGGAATGCCAGACTATTCTTGGGAGGCGGTCCGGTATGACGGCACATCCGTATGATCACGATCCGCTGGCAGCGTGGCTCAGGCTGACTCCTGCCCGTCTGGATATGGGCAGAGCGGGGGCGAGACCTCTTACCAAGGAGCTGCTGGACTTCAGGATGGATCACGCAGAGGCGGTAGACGCCGTCTATAGCGAGGTCCGGCAGGAGACGCTGGATGTGGCCGGGCTGTTCACAGTGGAGACGGAGGCTGCTGACAAGACGGAATATCTGCAATATCCGGCAAAAGGAAGGCTCCTCAACGGAGAGGGGCAGTCCCTTATCCGGAAGACCTGTGTGGCCCGGCCCCAGGTGCAGATCGTCGTATCCGACGGGCTCAGCGCCAAGGCTGTCGACGCCCAGCTGCCGGATGTTCTCCCTGCACTCCGGGATTCCCTGGCGGCCAATGGCCTGACGGAAGGAACAGCCTTTTTTGTTAAACAGGGCAGAGTCGGGGTAATGGATGATATAGGGCGCATTCTGGCTCCGGAAGTGCTTGTGCTGTTAATCGGAGAACGCCCCGGCCTGGCAGCCTCCTCCTCGTTAAGCGCGTACATGTGTTACCGTCCCCAACCGGGGAGAAGGGATTCGGACCGCAACGTGATTTCCAACATCCATCGAAGCGGCACTCCGCCCGTGGAGGCCGGTGCCCATATCGGCTCCATTCTCCGCAAGATGGTTAACCAGCAGAGAAGCGGAGTACAACTGGAACTGTAAGGGGGAGGATTATGAACAATATGCCGCTGGCCAGAAGCAGACGCTGGCTTGTCTGGTTCGTATGGTACGGGCTTATGATGACGGTGATAATGTGGCTTGCCCGCTTTACAGTATGGAAGAATGATTTTGATCTTTGGCTGGCTCTCCGGCTTCTGCTTTTCAGTATCATTACAGCCGCGGTAATTAACGGAATGGGATGGCTAGGGGCGCGCTGGTTCTGGCTTTTATCCAGCATTGGCATCGGCATCGGTCTTGCTGCCATGATCCGGAGCGCCTATCTGGATATCGATGCGTGGGGGGATCTGGTAGGGTTTCTTTATTTCCTGTTTTTTTCCGCCGCGGGGATTGCCCTGGGGATTCTGGCGGAGATCATCCGCTATATCCGCCTCCGCTTCCGCGAGAAGGCCTGAAGCTGGCTTCTCCCTCAACAAAAAAACTCCCGGCTGCCGCCTGAAATGCGGAAGCCGGGAGTTTTTGCTATGATCCGTCAGGGGGTAAGCCGCTCTTCTGGAACAAATCCGTAAATCACCTGGTTGGTTCCGGTCATCTTGAATTTGATCATATAACCGGCAGCGCCTGACTGGTAAACCGACATATTCTCCAAAACGGATTCAATCTTTTGTTTATCCGTGATAGGGACTGGTGAATTCAGCGAGGAGTGGAACTCGAACTCCTGCTCAGACGGGTAGCTGTATCTTTCGGCGGCATATGCAGTATTCAAAAGCAAAACCTCCAGATCCGTTACATTGGCCGGGATAAGCTTGGCCTTGGTGGCATACCCCTTGGCGGTCATCCAGGCATCCAATTCCTTGAAGGATTTGCTCCAAATGTACCGGGCCTGGTTGTTTTGGCCGGAGGGAAGCACATTGATGGTTGCCCATTCCAGCAGCCCGCTGGAGAGATCCTCATAGCTCATACGGAGGATTTCCCTTTTCAGAATGTCCTGGAATTCCTTGATTTCCTGAGGATTGGTAATGACAGCGGTTTTGGGGTTCTCCTGGTATCTGTTCTCCGCATAATACGCCCCCTCCAGTGTGATCCGGTCGATGCTCTGATCCAGCAGGTCCAAATCAAAGGTCGCTCTTTTGTAGCCTTCCGTTTCCATGAGCGGCTTCAATTGCTTTTCAATCAGAGGCACCGGTATCGTGTTGTATTGCCGGGAGAGGACTGAGCCGTCGTCCAGCCAGTACCCAATTTGGATGTTCATCGTCTGGATGGGGGTGGGGCTATTGGGCAAGGCACCCTTGGCGCGGGTGGTTACCAGCTTTTTATGAAGCTCCAGGATGGCATTAATATAGGTCTCGTCCCTTTGGATATTGGTACGGCTGTTTCTGTAGATGGGATAGATCCGGCCGTCCAGGCTAAGGGAGGTTTTCCCCACCTGAGCCGCTTCCGGCACGCGGGTGACAAAACCGCTGATGTTGGTCACAGGCACATACAGGAGCAGGGCGCAGAGTGCGGTGTACCCGCCAAAACGGATCAGGGCTCTCTTGCTGAACACCTGCCAGGATTTTTGCAGCAGCATCTCCACCGCCACAAAACCGATAACGGCTCCGGCGATATAGCCGAACCAGGTCCACCCCATAGTATTTCTGTTGGACTGGTGGAAGTACGCCCCCGCCACCATCATGGCGCATATCATAACGCCGCCGCGGAACAAAGGGTTGAAATAGCTGAAGGCAATGGCCTGCGTGGCGGCCTCTGTTTTACGTCGGCGGTACAGGAAAAATGCGGCAGCACCGAAAATGCAGGACAATGCGGTGTAGATGAAGGCGCTGTAGCGGTTAAAGCGGTCCAAATTCTGATCAAGCAATTGAACAACAGGCGACAACGTGGACCAATTCATGCTGTCATTGATGAAGTGAGTGGGATAACCGTACAAATAAGTCCGGAAATGATACTGCCACAGCTCGCCGAGGGCGGCGGGCAGGAGCAGCAGGATAAAGACTACTGCTGTCTGAAGAATGGATTGTCCGGTGCATATTCCCACGAATACAGTGAACATATACATAAAGACCGTGATCACCAGCAAAGTAATCATCCACTTGAAGAAAACAAACCATCTGAATGCATAAGCCAGGTCAGGCAGCATTTTTACAACACCCACAGCGATAGCACTCACCAGCACGGGCACCACCAGAAGAATCAGGCCACTGGCCAGGTGGGAGAGAAACATCCGCTCCCGGGTCAAAGGGAGGCTGTGCTGGAAATCCGCAGAGCCCCTGGACTGGAGGTAACGGAATATAAAAATACCGGCGGCCACAGGAAACACCAGGATAAGAAGGAACTGAAGATCACCGTTCCCTTCGGAAAACAGATTTTCCAGAGCAATTTTTGGGGCGCGTGGGGATATTTCCGCCATCATAAGCTGGAGAGGAAGCGAAAATACCAGTCCAAAGAGATATAAAATACCGATCCAGCCATGCTGGCGGAGGTCCTGACGGATGACGCCCATATTAAAGTAGAACCGGTTGGACTTCATAGCCCGCATCCCCCATTTCGTAAAAGAATATTTCCTCCAGCGTCAAAGGCAGCAAATCCAGCACCAGCGGATTCAAACGTTGGAAGGACTCCTCGATTTCAGCCCGTCCGCCTTTAACTATGTAAATCCGCACACTTCCCCTTGATTCCGAATGCAGAATCTTAAGGTGCTCTGGCAGCTCAGGCTCCGTATCTCCGTTGCAGAAGGCTGTCTGTACCTTGAGGGTATCCGCCTTCATCACATCCAGGTCCTTGTTGATAATGAGCTTGCCTTGGTGCATCATGCCTACATGGTCGCAGAGATCCTCGATTTCCCGCAGGTTGTGGGAGGAAATCACGGCGGTCATGCCCCGTTCAGCGGATTCCTGAAACAGCAGGTTCTTGATCTGGCGGCGCATAATGGGGTCCAGGCCGTCAATAGGCTCATCCAGAATAAGCACCTCCGGCATGCAGCTTAAGGCCAGCCAGAAGGAGGCTTGACGCTGCATCCCCTTGGAGAAGCGGTGCAGCTTCCGTTTTTCATCCAATTGGAAAACCTGGGCAAGCTGCTTGTACCGCTGTTCACTCCAGTTGGGGTA
>JAQSYT010000429.1 GCA_029256065.1 Paenibacillaceae bacterium | reverse complement strand
CGCACCGCTTTTTCCGCCATCCGGTTGATGGTGAGCCTTGCAGAGAAGGAGTCGCCTCTCCGGTCAGCCAGCGCTGCCACATGTAACAACACGAAGGAGGACCAGGCCTCCTTCAGCTTATACCGCCAGACCTCAGTAGGCAGAAAAGCGAGCTTTTCCCGTAACGCAGTAACCGTATTGACCGGATCCGCAAATACCCGCCCTCTGGTCCATTCCATCAGCTTCTGCTCGGGAATAACCAGCCAGTCGATCCACGTTAGCTCCTCTGTGTCCACACCCAATTGAATGCGCATGTGGCGGGAAGGCGTGGTGATGGCCACATGATGGATGCTGCTACTGCCCGTGTGGGGCACCAGCACTCCCCCGGCTGCATCCGGGGTAAACCGGGCCGGACAGCTCCGGAATACATCAGGCACTTCCTCGTGCAGAGTTTGATTCAATTCCGCAGCATGCTCCGCGTAATCCGGATCCGCCAGCCAGACATGGCATCTGGCTCCCCATTCGTGATCCTGGGACAGCGCATCGTCATGCCCCAATACATCTGATCCATAGCCAATCAGTCCGGCGGCATGTTTCTCCAGGAGAAACGGATAGCGGCGGCCGATAACCGGTCTGATTATTTCCCAATAGAATGCTTCACTAAGATCAAGCCCCTTCATGCAAATCCTCACTTTTCTGCGGGCGCCCTGCAGCAGATAGTACCGGTACCCCTATATTACCAGTTTCCTCAACTTTTACTAGACTGTTCAGAACGGTTGTGTTATCATTTAGATTGAAGTCTTGGTGAAAATCCGGACTCCTTTTTTTTATGATTAACGCCTGATGCCATCAGGCTTTTTTTATTTTCTGGGGTGGAGGGAAAGCCATGAGAATCATTCCGTTTGAGCGCTCCCATGTGGAGGCGGCGGGGATGCTGCTGTCCATACGCCACGAGGCAGAGCGGCAAAGCACGGCTGCTCTGCAGCAAGGCTTCGAGGAGCCGGAGGAAGCCGGCCGGGTGGTCGAGGCTTTGCTGGCGCAGCCGGGAGCCTCAGGAGTGGCTGCCTTCAGAGGCAGTGAACTGGCCGGCTACCTTATCGGCAGGCTGGAAATAGATAAGCTCCGCGAGCGTCATATCTGGGTGGCTTATGCCGGAGCGGCTATCGCCAGAGGCGAAAGCGCGGAGCTGTACCGGGACATGTATGCCGCGGCTGCGGCGGATTGGGTAAAGCGCGGCGCCTTCCGGCACTATGCGCTGGTGCCCGCCGGGGATGCCAAGGCTATGGATGGCTGGCTGCGGCTGGGCTTTGGCTATGAGCAGATCCACGGTGTGCAGATGATTCCGGCAGACATAGAGCCGCCCAAGCTGGCGGACGGCGTAGAAATTCGCCTTGCCCGCAAGGAGGATGAAGCGGCCATCCGTGAAGCAGCGGTATACATTATGGAGCATCAAGCCCAGGAACCGGTTTGGGGTGTGGCATTTGCCGAGGACCGGAAGAAATTCCAGGAAGGATATGCAGGACTTATTGAAGATGAGGCCGGGTATTTGTGGGTGGCCGTCAAGGACGGGGAGCTTTTGGGCTTCCAGGCATTCTTTCCTGCAGAGGCGCCGGAATCCGATATGATGATGCCAAGCTCGTGCATATGCCTGGAGGTGGGGGCCACCGCTCCCCATGCCCGGGGGAAGGGCGTGGGCATAGCTCTTGCCTGTCACGGTTTGTCCCACGCGCGCCGGGCGGGGTATGTGAACTGTGTGACGGATTGGAGAATCACCAATCTGGAATCCTCGCGGTTCTGGCCCAAACGCGGATTTGTTCCCTATGCCTACCGTCTGGTACGGCAGGTGGATCCGCGGATTCTCTGGGCCACCGGCAAGGAAGTGTAGCTGGCGGCTGTAGGCGCAGCTGCAATTAGCCCTGCAGGCCAGGCCGGGAGGAGGCGGCGCGGGAGATTCGGACTGCCATCACGGCTGCCAGCAGGCAGACCAGCCCGGCAGCGATGAAGGGGATGGTATAGGTGCCCAGCCAATCCCTCATTATCCCGGCGCTGTAAGCGGCGATGGAGGCTCCGATCTGATGGAACACCACCACCCAGCCGAAAATCATGCCGGATTTCTCTTTGCCGAATTCCTGGGAGGCCAGCTTCACGGTAGGCGGTACCGTGGCAATCCAGTCCAAGCCGTAGAAGACGGTGAAGATCATCAGCTCCGTTGGGCTGGCGTCCAGGGCATAAGGCAGGAAGATCAGGGAAAGACCCCGCAGCCCGTAATACCAGAACAGCAGCCACCTGCTGTCGAACCGGTCGGACAGCCAGCCGGAGAGGGTGGTGCCTACCAGGTCGAACATACCCATCAAGGCCAGCAATCCGGCTGCCGATACCTCGGGGATGCCATGATCCAGGCAGGCAGGGATAAGATGGGTGCCGATCAGTCCGTTGGTGGAAAAGCCGCAGAAGAAGAAGGTTCCGGCCAGAAGCCAGAAGGTTCTGCTCCGGGAGGCCGAACGCAGCGCCTGAAGTGGGGCCAGAAACAGATTCCCTGTAAACGGCTTTGGTTTGACTAGCTCCTCCTCCCCGTAAGGGGCAGCCCCAACATCATACGGATGATTGCGCATGAAGAGAGCTACGAACACAGTCAGGACGGCAATGACGGCTACAGCCGTATAGACCGAGGAACGCCAGCCGAAGGTTACTGTAATTTTGGCCAACAAGGGGAGAAAAAGCAGCTGTCCCGTTGCTGCACTGGCGGTCAGGAGGCCCACCACCAGCCCTTTGCGCTTCACAAACCAATGGTTGGTGACCGTTACCCCCAGCACATTGGCCATCATCCCGGTAGCAAGGCCCGTCACCAGACCCCACAGCAGGTAAAACTGCCAGATGGAGGTCATCAGCGGGGTAACCGAAAGGCTTGCGGCCAGCACAATTAACGAAGCCACCATCATCCGCCGGATGCCGAAGCGCTCCAGCAGTGCCGCGCTGAAGGGCCCCATCAGGCCGTACAGGAATATGCCGATGGAGATAACACCGGAGATGTCTCCCCGCCCCCAGCCGAAATCCTCCCCCAGAGGAATCATCAGAATGCTCGGCATGGACCGGATGCCTGCTGCCACCAGAAGAGTAGCGAAGGTAATCAAAACCACAATCCAACCGTAATGCAATTTAATCCGGGAAACGCCGCCGACCTGCATGATTCACCACTCCAGCTCTTTAGTATTTTAGTTGTACATACAAAACACATTAAAAGACAAGCTCACGGCTTTTCCAGCCGCGTGCTGGTCAAAAGAATCTCTCCGTTTAATTCCGCTGCCGCTTCCTTCCCGAGAACAGCTTCATATCGTTTCTTCAGATTGGCGGATGCCTGTCGGATGGTTTCCTCCAGGGCCAAGCCTGCAGGAGTGGGGTATATCTGTACGGTCTTGCCGCTGACCTTGCGCTCAACCAGCCGCTTGGCTTCCAGCTTGTCAATAAAGCGGGTAAGAGTTGAGGGTGTGATGGACAGCTTCTCGGCGATTTCCTTCTGGCTGATGCCGGGGCTGCCGTTTGCCAGCCGGATCACATACCCGTACATGGGGGTGAGACCGGTAGGGGCGAATTCCTCTTCCGCGATCTTGGTCATGGCCCGGCCAAGACGGTTGGAGGTGAAGAACAGACAATTTTGCAGGAAGCTTTCATCCATGCTGCATCCATGCTCCTTTGGGTTATGCGGGTGCCTTACCAGTATTCTTCCGCTTATTTTGTATGTACAACTAATGTATAGAAATAATCTGATGCTGTCAAGCATTGCATTCTTCTGGCTTCCGGTATAAAATAAACCAGAGAAATTCTGGGAAATCAGGGTTTGATTATGAATAAGGGGTGGGAGTATGAAGCGCCAGCACCGGATAAGGACCTTATCAGTCTGTAAGGCGGCAATTTCATATTTCTTGCTTATTGGGACACTGAAGCGGCAGCCGCTTTAGTGTTTTTTATTTTATAAGGAGGCGGTCATATGACAAGGTACAAACGGGTGCTGATCAAGCTGAGTGGAGGGGCGGTTGCCGGAAAATCGGAGTTCGGATTCGAGCCGGAGCGGCTGGACCATATCGCCAACGAGATTCTTTCTGTGGTAGAGTTGGGGGTGGAGGTTGCTCTGGTTATCGGGGGCGGCAATA
>JAQSYT010000428.1 GCA_029256065.1 Paenibacillaceae bacterium | reverse complement strand
CTGGCGCATTAGGCGGATGATTTGTGGCTCCAGTAGTGCGGGGAGCAGGGAAGTCCGCCTGTCTCTCTCCGGGAGACGGCACCGGCTCAGGAGGATGAGCTGGTCCGGGAGGCTGCCGCCCGAATCACTGCCGGGGCCTTCTCTCCCATGCGGCTTCAGGATGTGGCTGCAGCTCTGGGAACCAGCCTTCCCTCTCTCACCAAACGCTTCAAAAAAACCACCGGCTTCACTCCCATACAATATGTAACCCGTCTGCGCATGGAAAAAGCCAAAACACTGCTGCTGGAAACCGGGCTTACCGTAGACCAGATTTCAGAATGCTGCGGCTACCAGAACGGCTTTTATTTAAGCCGCGTCTTCATCCGCCATTTCGGCATACCCCCGGCCCAGTTCCGCAGCAGGCACAATATTTGATACAGGTTACCCGTACTGAAACCCGGCTCCCTTCTTCTCCGTAATAGACAGCATCCCATAAAAACCGGCAAAAGCCCGCTTTGGTATTGGGGCGGGAGCACAAGGCAATTATGCATCGGATACCGGTTTTGAGTATATATTTTGGGTAATAACATTCATTTAGGAGGGCTTTTTAAATGTCCGAATCCGCAACCATTTTGCAATGGACTCTGATCGCCGAATGTCCCATTCCCGCTGATGTGAACGAGCTGCTGGTGAATGGGGAGGTGCCTGTCGCTGCCTACAAAACCCTGCGGGACAGCGCCATTTTTACCAACAAACGTCTGATTGTCCGGGATGCTCAGGGTTTAACCGGCAAAAAGGTGGAGATCTACTCCCTGCCCTACTCCTCCATTAACATGTGGTCGACGGAAAATGCCGGACGATTGGACTTCAACTCCGAGGTGGAGCTGTGGACCCGTGCCGGACACATCAAGGTGAAGCTGCAAAAGGGCGTGGATATCCGCAGGTTCGACAAGCTGATTGCTGACGCCTTGCTGTAATCCGGCCCGCTTGACTGGCCAACAATAACGGTTGGCCCTGCTACTCCTCTTGATTAATCTTTTTTTGCTGAAGCCCATTGCATAGCCTTCTTTACAAGGCCGGCGCAATAGGCTTCTTTTCCATCTTGATAGGCATGCACATTATCCGGTGATTGCCCGGCCAAAAGGAGCTTCAGTTCCCCGTATGCCTTGGCTTCCTCTGGATGATGGATCAGAAATTCCTTAAAACTCAAATGATACTCAATGTTGATATTGCCCGCCCCATAGATATGCACATGATGGGTTCTATGGTCTCCGCCTTTTGTGAAATACCGCCGCCCGGCAATGCCGCGTTCTCCCCGTGATGTGTAACCAATAAGATCCATCTGCCCGTTGTATCCGTCTACCTTGGCAATATCCTTAACAGTAATCAGAATGTCGATGATGGGTTTAGCAAACCCGATCTGGGGAACGGACGTGCTTCCAATATGGTAGATTTCCGGCAGCTCATCGGCAAATATGGACCTTAGTTGAGCCGCTTCTTGGCGGTACAGCTCCTGCCAGTTCTCCGTCCAAGGCTCTATTTCGGTTTTTCTCAAATGACCACCCCATTTTTGTGCGGATATTGAATGCTTATATGGATGAATGGTTCGATGCGGCAGTCCCGATTCCTTTTTTGAGGGTGTTAAGCCTCCTCCGGAATGATAGTGAACAGCAAATGTATGCTATTCGCCTCTGAACGGCCAAAAACTCCCGAAAAATGGACAATAGCATACATTTTCTGTCGCTATTTAAGGAAAAAACACCTCAAAAGCGAAATAGCGAACATTTGTTGACGCTTACATTTATATCCCAATGCTGCTGTGGGCCACGAACCCCCAGCCTCGCAAACAAAGCCGGACAAATCAGGAAATCCTGACTCTGTCCGGCTTATTGTTCCTGCTCAGAAGAGGGAGGGGCGCCATCCGCCCGTCTCCTCCGTTACTCTTTGGCGCCTTACCCCTTGGAGCCCGATGCTACCAGGCTGCAATAGCCCATGCCGCATACCGACGGCTCGGAATCGAAGCGGTAGCAGCGCTCCAGGAAAGCCGCCCGGTATTCCGGCGTCTCCATCAGCATCCGCAGCGCTTCCCCTGGCAACGTACGGGCCAGCGCTCCCGGTCCCGCCAGCCGCACCTCCCGGAGTCCTTCGGCGTCAAACAACGCCTTCAGCTCCTCCGGACGGAACGAGTAGGTGACCGGCCATGGTGTGCCCCCGTTTTTCATCTGCTCATATACCGTATCCGGATCGGCAAACAATCCCGTCTCCAGCAGTTCATCCGCCCTTGCAAAGTCGGGCCGCCACTTCTCCCGCTGCTCCCACTCCCGCACATACCAACGCATAGCAGTGTCCGGGTCCTGCTCATCCACCAGAAAGGGCTTCTTCGATGCAGTGCCAAAATGGCCAGGATACCCGCCCAGACGGCTGGAGACACAGAAAACCACCGACCTTGCAGAAACACGGATCAGCTCCCGGATGACCTCCTCGTGTTTGGGATATGTATACGAGATAGGGGCATCCAGTGAAATTACCAGGTCGAATTGCCCCTCCCGGTACGCAGCCAGCTCAGTCAGCCTGCCGTGCACGAATTCAATCCGTCCGGCAACTCCGGCCTCCTCTGCCCGCTCCCGGGCCTTCTCCAGCATAGGCAGGGAAATATCCAGATGGGTCACCTGAATCCCCTTCTGCGCCAGCCAAACGGAGAACCGCCCCGTGCCGCCCCCCGCATCCAGCACTGTCCTCACACCATCCAGCCGGCTTTCGATCTCCTTCTCCAGATGGGCGTGCAGAATCTGGTCATCCCTAAACAGCCGGTCCCGGTTTGCCTCTTCCCCGGGTTTCTGCCGCATACTCCAAAACTTCTCGGCGATTTGCTCATAATCACGGTTCATTCTTATCCGATTCTCCCTTCATGTTCACATCAAAAAGGCCACAGGAAACCGGGGACTTGATCTTCGACAAGTCGCCCGGCGCCCATGGCCCCAAACGGTAGGCATCCGATCCGGATGCATCCGGCTATTGCCGGACTTACATGCTGCTATTGTAGCATCCTTCCTCTGTCTCATCCATGTAGAAAATCAGTATAATCCATCTGTGCCGGCCTCGTGTTTCAGGAAAATCCTGCAAGCAGGCAGCAGGTTATGGATGACGGTCATCCACTCCCCGCTTGGCCTTCATGCACTTCAAGTTATAAACACGCCCGTAGGCCTTGCCGTAGCGGACAATGCGGCGGAGCATGCGGCTGTCCGGCAGCTTGGTGAAGGGGCAGGGATCGGGGTAAGTATTCACCTCCAGGATCCATGGATGTAACCCCTTATCCAGAGCAATATCCACCCCGATTTCCCGGAGGCCGGGGTAGGACCCGCTTAGCTGTACAGCAGCCTTCACACCCAACCGATTCATGGCCGCGATCAGGGCTTTCCGTTTGTTCATAGAGGTATATGTCTTCAATAAAACCTCAACCGGGTAGATGGTTCCTCCCTGGCTTCCGTTGGTGACCACCTTGCGGGGATGGGCCACACGCCCGGCGATTCCCGTCGCCGCCCACTCCCCCTTGGGGCATTTCTGCACCATCACCCGGATATCGAAGGGGCGGCCGCCATAAGTGAGCAGCCTGATCCCTTTCTGGACGAGATACGGCTTGCCCTGCGTTTCACCAGCAAGGGCACGGTACAGCTTATCGAATCCGGTGAAGCTGCTCACCTGTGTACCGGCCTGATACCGGTACTGCTCCCCCTGCCCGGAAGTGCCGTGACTATGCTCCCTGCCACCTGCCCCCTCTTCCCCGCTGACGGACAGCCGTTCAACCCGGATTACCCCCTGCCCGAGAGAGCCGCAGCAGGGTTTAATATACACCATGCCATATTGGTGCAGCATCCCCAGCAGGACGCTCCTGCTCATCCTCCGCGTAGCCGGAATATGCTTGTTCAGCTCCGGGCTTTTCACCAGCACTCTGGTTTTTGTCAGCTTGTTGGAAATACGGCTTGCTGCCTTCTCCCTCATTCCATTTCCTCCGCTCCTGTTCCCTTCAGGTTAGATTACGGCGGCGGCAGGGCTTTTGCCTGGGCAACTGCCCAATCGGAGAACATACCTGGAAAATTCATCATAAATTATGGCAGACACTTAACTAATGAGGCTGTGTTAGGGGCTGTCTTAAAGCT
>JAQSYT010000427.1 GCA_029256065.1 Paenibacillaceae bacterium | reverse complement strand
GAAATCGAAGGGAAGGTGGCCGGATACAGCTCCTTATCTAAATTCAGGGAAAAGGAAGCCTACAAGTCTACTGTGGAGCTATCCTTATATATTTCTCCGGAATACCGCGGCCGCGGGCTGGGCAAGGCTCTCATGGAGGAAATTCTCAAGCTGGCCCAAGTAAAAGGCTTCCATACCGTAATCAGCGGGATTACGGCAGGCAATGAGGTAAGCGTACATCTGCATGAGCAATTTTCCTTCGATTACATAGGCAATTTCCGCGAGGTAGGCAAAAAATTCGGGGTATGGCAGGATGTGCTGTTTTACCAGTTGCTGCTGGAATAGGGCCGATCATGCTGAAATGGCTCCGTAGAATCGGTATCGCTATTGTTGCATTGACGGCTGCGGCGGTGGCAGTCGTTCTGTTCATTGACAGATTCGTGGTCATAAGTGTCAAATCGAAAATCGTAAAGCCCAATGATGCGCCGGATGCCACTGCCATTCTGGTCTTGGGGGCGTCTGTCTTCGGCAACGGCCAGGTATCGGATATTTTGAAGGACCGCCTGGATACAGCGCTGGACCTGTACCGGAACAAGAAGGCCACCCGGATCCTGGTCAGCGGTGATCATGGCAGTGTGGATTATGACGAGGTAGGTACCATGAAGCGGTACTTAACCGACCGCAAGGTTCCCGCCTCCGCTATTTTTATGGATCATGCTGGCTTTTCCACCTATGAAAGCATGTATCGGGCAAAAGCGGTTTTTGATGTGGACCGGGTCATTATTGTCACCCAGCAGTATCATATCAGCCGGGCCGTCTTCGTAGGCCGCAGCCTGGGCTTGGACGCTTATGGGGTTGCCGCGGATAAACGCGCATACCGGGATATGGATAAATACAGGCTGCGGGAGGTGCTGGCCCGTAACAAGGATTTTTTCCTGTCCCGCATCTGGAAGCCGGAGCCCCCGGATTTAGGTGACAAGATCCCGATAACCGGCGATGGCCGGGTCACCGCCAAGCCTTAAGGGCTGTTTTCTTTTTAGGGGGCTCCCCCAAAAGTACCAGGAATAATCTTCGAGGCTCTTCCTCACTTTTGGGGGAAGAATTTAAAGTGTGCTATAATTTGGAGAAGACAGGTAGGAGAGGCAAGTTACCGACAGAAAGGTGGAAAAACCGCACATGCTTACCGTTCGCAATCTTTCGAAGAAGTGGAAAGACGGCACGGAAATTTTGAATAAGGTTAGCTTTCAGGTGGATGACGGCGAATTTATCGCTGTGATCGGGTCAAGCGGCAGCGGCAAAACAACGCTTTTGAACTGTCTGTCCCTGAAGGAGAAGTGGGATCAGGGCCAATATATCTACAATAGCCGGGATATTTCCGGACTGAATCCCTTACAGGTGTATGCCCTGCGCAGGGAATGGGGCTTTCTTACCGAGAATCCGGATGTGAACCCCACCAAAAACGCATTGAAGAATGTATTGGACAGCCGTTACCAGCATATGTCTGTGGCCAGGCGGATTTTCCGGAAGGAATCCCAGGATGAGCATGTTTACGCTATGGATTTCCTGGAGAAGGTCGGACTTCTGGACAAGGCCAGAGAGCCTGTCTCCAAGCTGTCCGGCGGGGAAAAGCAGCGGGTAGGCATCGCCAAGGCCCTCATTAAAGGAGCAAAGGTGATTTTTGCCGATGAGCCGTTGAAGGGTCTGCAGCCGGAAGCCCAAAACCGGGTAATGGAGGATTTACGGAATGTGTGCAAGCGGGATCAGGTTACCGTGATCTGCGCCATCAGCAGCCTGGAGCACGCAGAGCGCTACGCCAGCCGGATCTGGGGAATCTCCGAAGGCAAAATTGTCCTGGACATAGCGGCACGCAAACTCACACAGCGAGAGAAGGATATTGTATTCTGAGGAGGCCAGACATGCTAGTCATCGGCATTGCAGGAGGCACAGGCTCCGGAAAAACCACCGTAGCCCGGCGCATTCTGAAACGGATCGGCACAGAGCACGTTGCACTGATATCACAGGATTCGTATTACAAACACCAGCCGCATCTGACCAAGGAGGAGCGGGCACGGGTCAATTATGACCACCCCAATTCCTTTGACAATGAGCTGCTGATTGAACATTTGCAGAGGCTGCGCCAGGGAAAGAGCATCCAGGTTCCGGTGTATTCCTTCTCCGAGCATATCCGGACGGAGGAAACCATCCCCCTTGCACCTACGCCGGTTGTCGTGCTGGAGGGCATTCTGGTGCTGGCGGATGAGGCGCTCCGCAAGGAAATGGACATTAAGGTGTTTGTGGATACGGATGCGGATGTCCGGGTGCTGCGCCGGATCAACCGGGATATGCGGGAGCGGGGGAGAACCTTCGATTCCGTGTTTGCCCAATATCTGAGCACAGTTAAGCCGATGCACGAGGCATTTATTGAACCATCCAAGCGGTATGCCGATCTGATTGTGCCCGAAGGCGGCGAGAATGAAATTGCCGTCACCCTGCTGGCCTCCCGGATAGCACAATCGATTGCCCAATAAGGAAGCAGTTGGTTTTAAATTCGATACAGAGCATCAAACAAAGCCCCGCAGGCCATCAGGCATCTGCGGGGCTTACATGTGTTGAGGGGGAGCTACTGCTTCTCCCTCTTCAGCTGTTCGACATAATCTCTGATCATATCTTCATTGACAAACTGGCGAAGCGGTGAAATGCCGTTCTTGGCATGCTCGATAATACGTGCCGTAACCTGGTTGATTGCTTCCGTGGAGAAAGCTTCTCCTTTCAGACATAGGTCAACCGCTTCCTGGATCAGCTCTTCCCTCACATAGTCCAACTGCTCAAATTCCTGCAGATGCTCATGCTGCTTTTGGGAGTGCTGTGAAATGGCCTCATGCACGTTCATTCGAAACAACGCCTCCTGTTTGAACAAATTCTTCTCGTTTTTTTAGAAAAACGAGATTCTAAATATGATACTATAGATAAGCCGCCGTTACAATGGATTCGACATAAATCGTGATTTTCTCTTTTAGTCTCAACATTTGCTAAGTTTTTTCCGATATAACCTAAAGACAAAGAAAACATGCTGGGAGTTGGAACGATGGAAAAGTCAACGCTTTTGGGATTGGTCAGCGCTGTAGTCGGGATTGGAGTTGGAATGGTCCTAAAGGGAGTAAGCCCTGTGGCGCTGTGGAATCCAGCTGCGCTGCTGATTATTTTCATGGGAACCTTTGCAGCGGTAGCAATGGCCTTCCCCATGTCAGACGTGAAAAAGCTGCCCGGTCTGTTTAAGCTGATCTTCACCCAACCCAAACTCATGGAAAAGGAAGAGCTGATCGTAAAATTTGTCGAATGGGGCACCATTGCCCGCCGTGAAGGTCTGTTGGCTTTGGAAGCTACTGCTGAAAGCGTAGAGGACCCATTCCTTAAAAACGGTATGAAGATGCTGATTGACGGCAGCGACAGTGAATTTGTCCGTGATGTTATGCTGGAGGATATTCACGCCATGGAGGATCGGCACAAGGTAGGGGCGCAATTATTTTCCCAAGCTGGTATGTATGCACCGACACTGGGCGTATTGGGTGCCGTTGTTGGTCTGATTGCCGCTCTGGGCAACCTGAAGGATATCGACAAGCTGGGCCACTCCGTTGCAGCCGCTTTTGTTGCGACCTTGTTCGGTATTTTTTCCGGTTATGTATTGTGGCATCCGATTGCCAACAAGCTGAAGCGAATGTCCAAGAAGGAAGTTGAGGTCAAGCTGATGATGGTAGAAGGCCTCATTACCTTCGGGCTTGGCGGCTCCGCCAACTCAATCCGCCAGAAACTGGTGGTATTCCTGCCGTCTAGTGAGCGCGATCTGGAGAAGAGTGAAGCGGGCAGGGGGGAGGTAGCGGCAATTGGCAAAGAAGCAAAGGCATGAGGAGCATGAGGAGCATGCGGACGAGTCCTGGCTAATTCCTTATGCCGATCTGATGACCCTGCTTCTCGCATTATTTATCGTATTGTTCGCCACCTCTCAGACTGACCAGAAAAAGTTGGACGAGCTGGCTAAATCCATGTCGGGAGCCTTCAACGGCGGCAAGGGATTCTTAGAATTCTTCGGTGTTGTCCAGCCTTCCCGCAATGCGGATGGCGAATCCAAGAATACAACCAACCAGGATACCTCCGGTCCTT
>JAQSYT010000049.1 GCA_029256065.1 Paenibacillaceae bacterium | reverse complement strand
CTGCCAGCACAGCGGCAAGCGGCATGATCAACCAATTTTGCTTTTTCATATAGGCTCCCCTTTCAAGATCGCTTTGATCTATGCATAAGCTCAGCCCTTAATGGAGCCAAGCATCACGCCTTTGACAAAATATTTCTGGAGGAACGGATATACTGCAAGCATAGGCAGCACCATCACCAATACCCCTGCCGCCTTCAGCGATTCCGGCACAACATGGATCTCTTCTCCGGTACTGCCGCCGGCGGCCACAATCTCCTGCAGCAGGCTTTGGCTTTTGATCATATTCTGCACCAGGACAGTCAGGTTGAACTTGCTGGTCTCGTTGATATAGATCAGAACATTCATGAAGGCATTCCAGAAGCCCACACCATAGAATAAGGTGAGTGTCGCCAATACCGGCAAGGACAGGGGCAGCACGATTTTGACCAGATACAGAAGCTCCGAGCAGCCGTCGATTCTTGCGGCATCATCAATCTCGTCGGGAATGTTCTCGAAGAAGGAACGCATGACCAGCAGGTTGTACGTGCTGACCAGAGCCGGCAGCCAGAGGGCAAAGTACGAGTTAATAAGCCCGTAAGATTTGACCACCAGATAGGTAGGAATCAAGCCGCCCTGAAACAGCATAGTGAACACCATCGCCAGGGTGAAAAAACGCCGCCCCATAAAAATCCGGCGGGAAAGGGGATACGCCGTCATAATGGTGGTCAGCATGGACAAGCCCACACCGACCAGCGTAATGGTCACACTGTTCCAGAAGGCCGGCTCCACCCGTGTGCCATGAAACAGCGAGCTGAAGGCATCCGTGTTCCAGCCGACGGGATAGAAGGTGACCCGGCCGGATTGGATGGCGTGGGTATCGCTTAGCGACAAAGCGATTGTGTTGACCAGCGGGAACAAACAGGTAAGTCCCAAAAGCGTCAGGATACAGGCGTTTACGATATAGAAGATTTTTTCTCCACGGGTATGTTTCATGCTGCCCCTCCTCTACCAAAGTCCCTTATCAAATTTGCGCGCCAGCGAATTGGCCGTAAGCACCAGCGCCAGACCGATCAGGGATTCAAACAGGCCCATGGCGGCAGTCAGACTGAATTGTGCACCCTGCAGCCCCACCCGGTAGATGAAGGTGCTGATCACATCCGCCACATTGGAGACGACTCCGTTCTGCAGCATGTAAACATGGTCGAAGCCCACCTCCATCAGCTTGCCCATAGCCAGGATGAACATGACAATGATGGTGGAGCTGATCCCAGGCAGCGTAATGTGCCAGATCTGCCGGAACTTGCTGGCTCCGTCCAGGCTTGCCGATTCATAAAGGCTGGGGTCGATGGTGGTCAGTGCGGCCAAATAGATGATGGCGCTAAAACCCATTTCCTTCCATATTCCCGAGCCGACATAGATGGTGATCCATGAGCCGGGATTAAACAGAAACGGATACGGTTCCCCTGTCCAAGCCTCTATCCAGTGGTTGATGGTGCCGGATTCCACAGAGAAGAGGGTGACGACGAATCCGCCGATAATGACCCAGGAGAAAAAGTGGGGCAGATACACCACGGTCTGGATAATCCGCCTAAACCAGCTTCTTCTGACCTCATTGAGCATCACCGCCAGCAGAATGGGAAAGGGGAAACCGACGAACACATTCAGGAAGGAGAGAACGACAGTATTGCGGATGACATTGACCGTTTGGGGCTGGCGGAAGATGGTTTCGAAATTATCCCATCCCACCCAGGGGCTGTGCAGCACTCCATCGGCGAAGTTATAGTCCTTGAAGGCGATAATGAGGCCGCCCATGGGCACATATTTGAACAGAATGTAGAACAAGGCACCGGGAAGGAACAATAGGAAGAGGGGGATATTCGCCTTCCATTTACGTCTGGCTGCCGATGGCCCCACTCTATGTCCGGCCTTCACGGCTTCCGGCTGCCCGCTCTCCGGACCGGGTGAAATGGCTGATTGGGTTGCTGCCATAAGAGGTTTCTCCTTTCAGGATTGCTTTCTATGCTTTTATTATAGGCCTCCCCTTATGGCAGCGCCTTCAAATAACAAAGGCAAATCTTCGATTTTTACCTCAAAAAAAGCACCCTCCGCTGGAGAATGCTTCCCTCCCTTAATTGTGCTGCTGCTTTCTGAACTCTGTAGGGGACAAACCCACCGTCTGCTTAAAGGCAGTGGCGAAATAATTGGAATCCGGATAGCCCACCGATTGGGCGATTTCCGCCACCTTCATGTCGGTATTCTTCAGAAACAGCTTCGCCTTGTCCATCCGCAGTCTGGCAACATAGGCGCTGAAGCTTTCCCCTGTTTCCTTCTTGAACAGGTTGCCGAAATAGTTGGGGCTGAGATGGGCATGTGCGGCAACTGCTGCTAAGCTGCACTCCTCCGCATAATGCTCCTCCATGTACCGCAGCGCCCGGCTGATCAACCCGCTGTTATGCTCATTCTGCCAGCTCAGGAAGGCTTTCTCGAAAGCCTGGACCTGGCTGGATAACCACTGCACCACCTCTCCGGCGCTGCGGATACGGTTCAGCTCCGCTACCCGGCCCCCGATGTCCCCAATGGCTGCAGGGTCAGCCTCCAGCTCCTTGCGCATCACATCCACCATCGCCATAGCAATGCAGAAGGCATCCATCTTCACTATCTCGATGGAGGCGGAGGGGGCCTTGACTGATTCTAAAAGCCCCTTCATATAGCTGGCCAGCTCCGCAGGGCGTCCCAGCAGCAAAAGGGAGGTCAACTCTCCCCGGATCAATCTGGCCTTGGCCTCGTTCATTTGCATCTCGCCGGATTCCTCCGTGCGGCTGCCGGCGGCGTCTCCAGGCTCCTTTCCCCATAGACGGTTCTCCAGCCAAACCTCTGTTTCCTTAAATTCCCGGAATCCGCCGAACCTGACAGCCTCCAGCTCGATGCCCAACAGCTGCTTCACCACTCCGGCGGTCTCAGCGGCAAAGGCTTCACCATTGCAGCCCTGACCCAAAAAGAATGCAAACGTATCGTATTCCAGAGGTATCCAGCGATGCTCTCCCGAACGGTTGTCCAGCAGCTCCTGCAGGATATTCCCGATAGCAAATTGCAGCAGCTTCAGATCCTCCCGCCGGTAGGCGCGCCCCTCCGGATAGTACTGGTTCACCTGTATAAGCCAGAGCTCCCGGCCAGCCAGACTGGCCTGCAATGCCGCCGCTTCCTCCGCATCATAGGGCAGCCGTGTCAGAACGGAGCGCAGGAGCTGGTCTTCCCGCCTCAGCCGTTCCTCCTGCTCCCGCTCCTTCCGGGTTTCCCGCTCCCGGTATTGCTGGAATGCCTCCTGAAGCACCCGGCATACCGCCTCCTCCGGGCAGGGCTTAAGCAGAAACTGCTTCACCCCATATTGGATAGCCATTTGCGCATATTCAAAATCCCTGTACCCGGTCAGGATAATCACCGCCGTTTCCGGAGCGGCTACAGCAATCTGCCGCGCCAGCTCCAAGCCGTCCATCAGCGGCATCCGGATATCCGTAATAACCAGATCGGGGCGGAGCTCCTCCAGCCTGGCATACGCTTCCTGCCCGTTGCCGGCTTCGCCGATAACCGACCAGCCAAGGGGATTCTTCTCCACCAGCTTGGCCAAGCCCCTGCGGATCAGGGGCTCATCATCCACGATCAGCAATCTGCCCTTCATCTTCACTTCCCCCTTCCTTTTCCATGGGCAGCAATAGGCGGACAGTCGTGCCGGCTCCCGGCTTCGATTCAATGCCAACCCCATATGGCTTGCCGTAGATCAAATTCAAACGGCGGATTACACTGCGGATTCCGATGTGAATCCGTTTACGCCCTACTACGGGTCCTTCAACCGCTATTTTTTCGCTGCGGGGTGCCATGCCGGCAGCCAGAATACGCTGAATCTGCTCCTCTTCCATCCCTTTTCCGTTATCCAGGATCTCGATCAGAAGCCCTCTGCCCGTTTCCATGGACATAAGAGAAGTCCGGATAATCAGAACACGGTCCGCCACTTTATCCGCAAAAGCGTGAACGAATACATTCTCCACCAGCGGTTGAAGCAGCAGCCGCGGAATTCTCGCCTGCTCCGTGCCCGGCTCAATCTGGATCACCGCCTCCAGCTCCTCCCCGTACCGGGTGCTCTGGATGGTCAGATAATTGCGGATTTGGGCCAGCTCCTCGGAGAGAGTGGTTTCCGTATCCGCCGGTTCCAGCGCGTAGCGGAGCATATCCGAGAGAGAAACCACTAGCCTGGCGGTGTCATGGTCATCCTGGAGATACAGCTTCCAATAGATGGTATCCAGGGTGTTATGGAGAAAATGGGGATTCAGCTGGGTCTGCAAGGCAGTGAGCTCTGCCTCCCGCTCATTCAACTGGCGTTCATAAACCTCATGAATAAGACGGTCCAGATCCTCTGCCATGGAATTAAAGCTTTGGCCAATGTAGGCCAGCTCATCATTGGTGTCCACCTTCACCCGTGTTTCCATGTGGCCTTCCCGCATCCGGCGCATGCCCTGCACCAGCTGGCCCAAGGGTTTGAACAGCCTGCGCCCGCTCCACGATATCAGAATCCCTGCCAGAATAACCCCGATGACTGCCACCAGACCGGAAATTTTAAAAATAACCGAGCTTTTTTCCTGCAAGGCATCCAGGGACACCCGGCTGACCAAAGAATAATCCATCAGGCTTGACCGGCTTTTCACATACAAGTAGGCCGCTCCGTCCTCATGAAGGATCTGCTGCTGGGCAAGCTGGCCCGGTGAAGGGATGTGCTGCGGATCATTATCCTTCTGGTCGGTGTACATCAGCATATCCTGCCGGTCAAACAGGAATACGTTGGCCTTTTCGTCGCTGACCAGCTCGTTCAAATCCTCCGAAAACAGCGACTGGTCAAACAGCATCACCATGGTTCCGTATTGCTGCAAATCCTTGTTCTTCATGTACCGGGCCGCCACGAAAAAATTACGGTAGCCCGAAGCCTCCGTCGCACTGGGGAGACGCACCGGAAACCAGACCAGATTGCCCGAGGAATCCTTCAAGCGCTGCTTGACACTGGTATATACCTCTTTGTCCAGCATGCTCTGTGCCGTCGGAATCACATGAAAAAAGAAGCTGTTGTCCTTCATATCGTACAAATACATGGCATACAGCTTGTTTTCGTCGTGTTTAACCTGATAAAGCAGCTGGTTCAGCTCATCCTGGTCCGAAATTTGGGTATGCCGCTCCCGTTCCTCCGATTCCCCTGAACGCCTCACCACTTGCTCGATATAGGGATGAAACACAATAAAATTGGAGATCCGGTAAATATCCCGCAGCTGCAGATCAATCCGCGCCGCGGCCTGCTCATTGGCCTTATTGAATTGTTTGCTGATTTCCTCCGTGAAGGTTTGGACGTTGATCCGGTAAGACAAATATCCGGCTCCGACAAACGTCAGCATAATAATGAGTGACATATGAATCATGATCCGTAAGGAAAAGCTGGTCTGCTTCCACATGGCGCGGGGATCCTTCCTCTCCGGGATAACGGCCGACTTCATTAATTTCATAGTATCACCTTACATTCAGGGCCTTCAACGGCTTCTTCCCACGCGGAGGCAGTATCTTGTCAAAACGAAGAAATGGCGTTGATTTTCAAAGATGCGGCAGAGGAAACAGGGAAAAACAGCACCCTTGCCCCAGTTGGAAGTTTGGGACAGATTGCTGCTTTTAGGTTTTCGTATTCGGGAAGATACACTTATTGGAAGGATTAGGATAATGGATTAGGGATGAATTTCTTAATCTCGATAGGAGAAGAAATAATTAAATCACTAATTCGTCTCCCGGGTTTTGAAGAGGAATTGCATGCCGATAGCCACGCAAATTCCCACACTTCCGAAATAAAACAACAACCACTGCAATAATTGAAAGGTGCTAACATGTGTTTTATTTTTTGCAGTCAACAAAACCACCCCTATTTTCGGCACTTATTTCCATTTGTGTGTAGAATTATATACACCACTTGGATTAAAGTAAATAGTCATTTCTTTACATGTTCTGCAGGGCTTTAAATAGCTTGTAAAGAGGTTTACCTTTCTGAATTTTACTTTAGTATGCAATTCCAATAGTCATTCCTTTACCTATAGAACCAAATAATTTATACAAAATGATATAAAAAAAACGGAGGTGCAAACACCTCCGTCAACCTAGCGACAGTTTTTATTTTATGCAATGCTGGTTTGAACATCTTATTTTATGAATTGCGCGGCGAAAGAAATTCAGAAACTTTACTTGCATCTCCAGCGGTAAAATTGCGGACCGTCTGCCGCATGGAAATCGGTCGAGTGATCTCGTATAAAAAAATGTAAATTCTAATGATAAGGTATCGTGTTTAACCTCCCAGAGATAATAAAGTGGTTGTTCCGGAAATTTTCCCGGAACACCACTTGATAGGTGGACTAACGACGATCAAAAGTTACTCCCCGTCTGCCGCGAAGCCGGAACCTCCTCCTCCACCCGGTTGCGGCCCGCTGCTTTGGCCCGGTATAACGCCGCGTCGGCGAGATCTACCAACTCCTCCACACTCTTCATGGAAGGGGCTGCCGCAGCCAGACCCAGACTGACGGTTACACGTACCAGTCCTGCGCCGTCCATCGGGATATCCAGCATGCCGATTCCTTCCCGAAGCTTCTCCGCCAATTGGCGGGCCACCTCCAGCTTCATCCCCGGCAGCAGGACAATAAATTCCTCACCGCCATACCGTCCGGTTACCCCATTGGTATGGACCAGCTTCTTCAGTGTCCGCGCCACCTTCCGGATCACCTTGTCCCCCGCCAGATGGCCGTACCGGTCATTGATTTCCTTAAACCAATCAATGTCCAGCATCATGAGGGACATGGGCTCCCGTGCCTCCTGGCAGCGCCGGAAATCCGAAGCCGCCAGCTGCAGCACATACGACCGGTTGAAGGCCCCGGTTAACCCGTCTGTGGTGGCCATACGGCTGATCTCCTGGAATAACCGCGCATTCTCAATGGAAATGCCAACCTGTCCGGCGTATTCCGCCAGGATGGCCAGCTCATTATCCGGTACCTGTACCGGACGGCTGCTGAACAGAAGCACCTCGCCCAGTTGGCGTCCCTGATGCCGGATGGGAATCTCCAGCCGTACACGGGGCCCCTCCGACACATCTTCATTGTTATCCGTGTCGAACCCGGCAGTATGGACACCGGTCCATCGCCCGATATTCCCCCGGGCGGCCTTAACCGCAGCCCCTTCCTCGGATTCCAGCACAATACAGCCCGCCTCACAGCCTGTCACTCTGATGAAGCTCTCCACCGTGTAATCCAGCAAACGGTCCAAATCATAGGTAGCCGTCAGGGTTTTGGACATCTCGTGAAGCTCACGCAGCAGCAGTCCTTGCCTCTCCTCCGATTGCTTCGCCTTTTTGAGGGTGTTATACCGGTCAGCCAAGGCCATGGACAATAGCATCGCCTCCCCGCCCATCCCGATCCTCGGCGCATAAAGGGTGATGGCATTCAAGGGCATTAGCTTGAAGGCCGCCAGCAGATTTACCAGGGCGCCTGCCAGCAGCAACAGCCAGGCTGCCGCATAATAACGGGAGGCGCGGTTGCGGAACCGCACTCCAATCATGTTGGCTATGATCATCACCATGCCGGCGGCTACCCCATATACCGCAATTTTAGTGGACAACGCGCCAGGCAGCAGCACCAGAACCAGGAGTAATAGTGCCCCTCCCCCTGAAGCCAGCCGGTTCAGCTTTCCCAGCCGCGGGGCATGTTCCGCAACCGATATGAAGTGATGGGTAAACAGAAGGGCAGACAGTACAACCGATACCAGCAAAACCGGGTTAGACTTAGCCTCCCAACCGGGCCAGCCGGGCCACAGATATTGGTAGGCTACCCCATCCCAGACGGCTTGCAGGAGAACAAAAGTCATGACAAACAACACATAATAGAGATATACCCGTTCCCGGATTAAGAGAAATAAGAACAGATTGAACAAGGCAATCCCCAGCATCACTCCGTAAAAAATGCCCAAGGCCAGATTCGTGCTCTGTTCCTTTCCGAGAAAGCCCTCTGCGGTCCATAGCTTCATGGGAAGCTGCAAATAGCTGTCTGTCACGATCCGCATATAGATTACCTGCCGGGATTCAGGCGGAAAGGATACCGGATAGATGAAGTTCCGGTGCGGGACAAGCCTATCCCTAAACGGCAGGGCACGGCCTGCCTCCACTTCCTTCTGCAAGCTCCCCGTTGCCCCATCAGTCCAATAAAAAGTCACATAGCTCAGATGCGGCTTCTCCAGCTCCAGGATAAGGTCCCTGCGGGACGGTACTGCATTGACAAGCTCCAGCTTGACCCAAAAAGCTGATTCCGATTGGCTGCCAGCCAGTCCGCTGCTGGAATAGGGAAGGTAATCCCTGTCCCTGGCGGGGTCCGCCGCCTGCTCCAAGGTCCAAAAGCGGCCCTGGTCCTCCGCGATCCGGATGAAGCCGGTAAGCTCCTCCGGCCCGGATAACAGCCGGGCCTCCGTTATTGCCAGCACATCCTGCTCCGCTGCCGCCCTTGCGCTCCAGAATACCCCGCTACATGCGAGAACCAGCAGCAAAAGCCCCAGGCTTTTGACAATCAGGGACATGCTGCTTGACATATTGGCTTCATGAATGAAGGTCGATCTCAATTTCATCCTCCAGCTTCCCCTTCAGCAGCCGGAGCTTGCCGTCTGTGGAGAAGTCCTTGGGCATAAACCCATTAATAACCGCCCTCGGATCCAACAGCCCCAGCTTGATATAGGACTCTGCCACCAGCTCACCGCAGGTATAATTGTCCAGCTTGGACCGGATTCTGAAGAACCGCCCCTCTACCACTTCCCTGATCATTTTCCATTCACCCGGATTGGGTATGCCGTGAAGCTCCGTGAACAGGGAAGTAAGCGCCTGCACCATCTCAGGTGTCCGTTCCACATTCAGCGGCCGTACCGCATACCGGGGCGGAACATAGGGGGTCACATCACTGCCATAGGTGAGAAGCCTGCTCTTCAGATCCACCAGCTTGGGGCCGGTTTCATGATCATGAAACTGGGCATCCGGCAGATTAGTCAGCGCAGTGGATTCCCATAGCAGAGGGGTTTCCCATTCAGGCAGGCGCACCACCATGGCAGCATGCGACCACATGCTGTCCTCCAACCGTTCTACCAGCTTGCTTATACTGTATTGACCGCTGAACAGGATCAGGTCGCCGGTCTGCATGTTCGGTTCAAGCTTGGAATACGGTTGCTTCATCATCATAAATTCCCTCCGTAAGTTTCAGGTATATTACGAAATTCGACAGACTGGGACGATTTTCCTATCCATTTCACCATTATTTTGTTAAATCTTTATAAAAATTAGGTTAACTTCAGGAAAACTCTCTATAAAGGACAATATAGGTTTAACGAGCTGCTAGTTGCACCCCCTTGTCCGATATAAAAAGCCAATACAACCGGATCTGATCCGTGGCTGCATTGGCTTATTTGTGAAGCTGGACAGCTTGTTTTTTACTTCGCTACCGTCTTGTTGTAATTGCCGATTTTCTCGGTAATGGCCTTGCCCGCATCGTCCAGCGCCTGCTGCGGCTGCTTCTTGCCGGTGAGTGCCTCCTCAATGGCTCCTTCTACAAGCTGGCGCGCTTCCGGGAACACTCCCATAACGGCCCCTTGGGTAGCCTTATTCAGCTTGGTGTTATGGAGCTGGTCCACTGCGGTTTTGAACTGCGGATATTTCGCCATGTTGTCCTTGACGATCTGCTCGTCATAGGCCTTCTTCGTAATGGGAAAATATCCGGTGCCGATATGCCATTGGGCTTGAATATCGGGTTTGGCCAGATATTTCATGAATTCCCAAACCGCCTTCTGCTCCGCTTCAGGCTTGTTGTTCAGAATCCAGTTAGAGGCTCCACCGACGACCACCCCACCTTGAGAGCCGCCTTCCGGCTTCGGCAGGAAGCCTGTGCCCACCTGGAACTTGCCGGCGGCTGCATCCACTATGCCACGGAGAGAAGCTGTGGTATCCAGCGTCATAGCCACTTGACCGGCAAGGAAGGCCTTCTTCGTGTCATCTGTTTTGCGGCCCAGGTTAACTGCGGATTTGGTGTCAACCAGGTCCTTCCACCAGCTCAGGGTCTTGAGTCCAGCTTCACTGTTCACAAGAGACTTGGTGGCGGGGGAGGTGCGGCCATTCCCGTTATCCACGTATTCAGCGCCCTGATTGGCGAAAAATTGCTCGGCGAACCAGCCGTAAATGGCGAAGGAGGCGCCGGATTTACCGTCCTTGGTGAGGGCGGCGGCCGCTTTTTTCACATCATCGAAGGATTGCGGCGGCTTCTCCGGGTCCAGGCCCGCTGCCTTGAACATGTCTTTGTTGTAATAAAGGATCGGGTTGGAGGTGTTGAACGGCATGGAATACTGCTTGCCTTCGAAGGTATAGTAGCCGAGAATATTTTCCTCCAATTGGGACAGGTCGTACTTCTCTTGGTCAATGAAGGTTTGCACCGGTGTAATGGCCTTGGAATCGATCATAAAGCGGGAGCCAATTTCGAACACCTGGATCATATTGGGGCCGCTTTTGGAATCCATCGAAGCCTTCATTTTATTGAGGCTTTCATCATAGGTGCCCTGGTACACAACCTCTACCTTGACGCTGCCTTGCGAGGCGTTGTAGTCCGTTACCAGCTTGTCGATCGCTTTGCCCAGCTCACCGCCCATGGAATGCCACCAAACAATCTTTACCGGCTCCTTCTTATCGGCTGCGGCGGTTGAGGCTGCAGGCTTTTCACTGTTGGCCGGCAAAGCAGCGGAACCGTTGGCGGAGGGCTCCGAAACTCCTCCACAAGCGGCTGTGGCCATTAATGTTCCGGCTGCCAGAAACACCGTAAGACTTTTCAGCATCATTGGTTTCATGTTTGGTTTTTCTCTCCCTTAATGGTTGGTATGTATATTGTGAAACCGCCTGGCGGCGGGGATCACCGGCTTTGAACCTTACCCCTTGACCGCTCCGGCGGTTATGCCCCGCACAAGCTGCTTCAATCCCAGGACCAACAGGAGCAGGGATGGCAGCAGAACGATGGCTACCCCGGACAGGACCAGGCTCCAGGAGGTAAATTCCTCGAATTGCAGCATGCCGATTCCGATCTGGACCGTCCGCATCTCCGTACTGTTGGTAATGAGCAAGGGCCAGAGGTACATGTTCCAGGATTGCAGAAACACATAGACAGACAGTGTTGCCAAGGCCGGACGGGACAATGGGAGCACGATGCGCAGGAAATGGCGGATATGGCCGCAGCCGTCCATCCGGGCCGCCTCGAACAGCTCCCGGGGCAGCTGCAGGAAGAATTGCCGGAGCAGGAACACACCGAAGGCCGAGGCCAGGAACGGAATGGTCAGTCCTTGGTAAGAGTCGAGCCAGCCCCATTTTTTGACGGTAAGGTAATTGGGGATGATGGTGACCTCCCACGGAATCATCATGGTGGAGAGGAACAGGGCAAACCAAAAGGACTTGTACCGGAAGGACACATACGCAAACGCGTACGCTGCCATGGCTCCCGTTATAACTTGTCCGATGGTGATAAGCGCCGCAATGGTGAAGCTGTTGGAGATAAACCGCCCCACCGGTATAAGCGTCAGCACCTTCCTGATATTCTCCAGATAGAGGCCTGACGGAAACAGCTTGGGCGGATACATCATCGCCTCATCCGGGGTCATAAACACCGCCAGGAATGTGTAAAGCAGCGGGTAGATCATGACCGCACCTGCTATAGTCAGGAGCAAATAGTACAAGCTGTGGCTGTAAATCCGTTTCAGACTCATTGATAATGCACCTTCTTCTCCAGCACTGTAAATTGAATCACCGTCAGAATCAGGATGATGGCGAACAGCACAAGCGCCATGGCACTGCCGGTGCCGAATTGGTAATTGACGAAGGCCTCCTTGTAGATGGAATAAACGAATACATCCGTAGAGCCGGCAGGCCCGCCTTTCGTCAGAATGTGGATCTGGCCGAAGGCCTGGAACGCCTGGATGATGGATACGATGACCAGGAAGAACACCGTCGGCGTCAGCAACGGGAAGATGATCCGGACGAAGGTCCGGACCGGGCCGGAGCCGTCGATTTTGGCGCTGTCATAGATTTCCTCCGAAATCCCCTGAAGGCCGCTCAAGATCACGATATAGTTGAACCCGGAATGCATCCATACAGTCATGATAGCTATGGAAAAAAGCGCCACGGAAGGATCCGTGAGCCATTGTACGGCAGGAAGTCCGGCTGCGCCCAGCAGATAGTTGAACATCCCCAGTGTCGGGTGGTACAGCATCATCCAGATAATGGCCGTTGTGCTGACCGACAGTGCCAGCGGCAGCGAGAAGATAAACTGGAACACCCGCATGTAGCGCAGCTTCGTATGCGTCAGAGCGGCCAGTACCAAACCCAGTACAATGCCGGTAGGTACAGTGAGCAGGGTGAACAAGCCGGTAACCTTGAGAGAGTTCCAGAAGACCTGCGAGGTCAGCAGGCTTACGAAATTGTCCAGCCCGACGAAGGCGGCGATCCGGCCCCGGGGATCTGTCAGATGAGCGCTGAGATAAAGCGACTGGATCAGCGGATAAAACAGAAAGATGCCGAACAGCAAGAGAGACGGCGCAAGAAACAGGTAGCCGATGGCGTTCTCCCTGCGTTTCATGAGGAGCAGCGATTGCGTTTTCCGGTCCGGCTTTGCGGCAATGGCTGGCGCAAGAATTGAAAGTTCTCCCTCCAACGAATTCAAGTCTACCCCACCTTTATTGGGAATTTGTTCCTAACTTAGTGTAAAGGGAGACTATTTAGCGAATGTCAATGGAATGTAAGGAATTTATGGTAAATTTCTAAAGGAATTGTAAAAAACCGTATCAAGCAAATGGACAAAACGCCATTTGTTTGATACGGTCTAATACGGTCCTGCCATACATCTTGGCCGGATGTGCCGCAGCGTGGCTAACGAATCTGAGCAACGCTATTCATCCGAATATGGGCATGTTTAAAATCTAACGAATCTCAGCCACGCTATTTGTCCGAATTTGCCCCGAAATGCTTCCAACTCGCAGAATAGCGTGTGAGAGATTCGTTAGATTTTTACAATGCCCCTTTTTCGCAGAATAGCGTGTTACAGATTCGTTAGCCGGGCGCTTAGGCGGAGTAAAACACATCGGAATGCATATGCATTATGCTGCTGTCCCAGTTAGCGGGATTGGTGGTATCGGGAGTGCCTTGCTCCAGAATCGATTCATATAATGTAATTTTTTGCTCCAAATGGGCAACATGCCGTTTGGCTTCCTCCAGCTTCACAAGCGCCTCCTCTTTATGCTCCTTCATAATGGAGTAACGTTGCTCAAGGGTCGCATTTCCTCCCAGGCAAAGGTCGACGTACCTTTTAATCACTTCAATGGGCATGCCGGATTGTTTGAGACACTTGATGCCATGCAGCCAGTTTATCGATTCCTCGTCAAACATCCGGATGTTGTTGGAGTTGCGCTGTACGCTGGGCACCAGACCCTTATCCGTATAAAAACGGATGGTATGCTCGGTAAGTCCCGTTATCTGTGCGGCTTCCTTGACTGTATGCATCTGCATTCCTCCTTGGACAAAAAAAGTAAAAGGGCCGCTTGACTTCGTGTAACACGAAGGCCGTAAGCTTATTGTAATGCAAGCCGGCCGCAAACGGAAATACCGCTTGGACATTGGATTTCCCGCACATTTGCAGCCGGCTGCCATTTTACACTCGAATAAAGGAGGAATTACAAATGCAAACCGTAACCTTGAACAATGGTGTAAGGATGCCCCTTCTAGGCTTCGGAGTCTATCAGGTCCCTGATGCGCAGGAATGCGAAAACGCCGTATATGAGGCATTAATGACTGGTTACCGCCTGATCGATACCGCTGCGGGATATCTCAACGAGGAAGCGGTGGGACGCGCCATCAAACGCAGCGGTCTGCCGCGCGAGGAGCTGTTCATCACAACCAAGCTCTGGATTCAGGATGCCGGGTATGAGAGCGCCAGGCTGGCGTTTGCCAAATCCCTGAAGAAGCTGCAGCTGGACTACCTCGATCTGTACCTCATTCACCAGCCGTTCGGCGATTATTACGGTGCTTGGCGTGCCATGGAGGAGCTGTACCGCGAAGGTAAAATCAAAGCTATTGGCGTCAGCAACTTCCTGCCCGACCGTCTGATGGACCTCATCGTGCATAACCAAATCATTCCCGCCGTTAACCAGGTGGAAACCCATCCGTTCTACCAGCAGCACGAAAACGGTGCTTTTATGAAAGAACAGGGTGTGCAGCACCAGTCGTGGGCGCCATTCGCCGAAGGACGCAACCATTTGTTCAGCAACAAGGCGTTAACCTCCATCGGGGAAAGGTACAATAAATCCGTGGCCCAGGTTGTATTGCGCTGGCTTATGCAACGTGAGATTGTGGCGATTCCCAAATCCGTACACAAGGAGCGAATCGTCGAAAACTTCGATATTTTCGATTTTGAGCTAAGTGCGGAGGACATCCAGCAAATTTCTGCACTCGATACGCGGGAAAGTGTATTCTTATCGTATCACGATCCGGCCATCGCCAAGATGCTGGGCACCTTGAGAGTGGAGCTGTAGCATCAATGTTTGATCTATAGCATAAACAAGGGGCTGTCCAGAAAGTCAGTGAAAACTGACTTTCTGGACAGCCCCATTCTATACATTATTGGGTTGGTGCGTCCTGCCCGTTCAACTCCCTCAGAATATCCTCCAGCTCCTGGTCCGTCAGCTTCCCTTGGCTGAAGGCCACCGCTCCGCGGAGCGGCAGGTATTTCATGATGGCCATCATCAGCTCATCGTCTTCTCCCGAACCC
Organism: Paenibacillaceae bacterium; assembly: GCA_029256065.1. Taxonomy (GTDB): domain Bacteria; phylum Bacillota; class Bacilli; order Paenibacillales; family NBRC-103111; genus Paenibacillus_AR. The sequence continues at coordinate 5,810 of JAQSYT010000049.1, read as the reverse complement.
GCGCCGAGCAGGCCGGTAGCCTCCATCAGACGCTTGGCCACTTCAAAAGTCTGCGGATCGCCGTACAGGTCTCCCAGCAGGGTATTGCGGTGGTATTCCGGCCGGACCACCGACGTGGATTCCACATGGATTCCCGTCTGCAGCACAATATCCCGGGAGGATCTGGCTGCCAGCAGCTCGTACTCCCCTGTTTCCGCAACCCAGTCTCCCAGTCCCGTGTGGTAAAAGGCAAAGGCCCGTTTATCCAGCTCGAAGGTGACGGTTTGGGTTTCTCCCGGCTGGAGCTCCACTTTCCGGAAGGCCTTCAGCTCCTTGCGGGGACGGATGACCGAGCTCTCCGTATCGCTTACATAGAGCTGGACGGTTTCCTTGCCCGTCCTGCTCCCGGTATTCGTCACCTCCACCGATACCAGCACCGTTTCGTTATCCATGATCCGTGTTTTGTCCGTGCGTAACTGGCTGTAAGCGAAGGATGTATAGCTGAGTCCATGGCCAAAGGGAAACAGCGGCTCAAGCTCCTTGGCATCATAATAGCGGTACCCTACAAAAATCCCCTCGCGGTATTCCGCCACATCTCCCTCACCCGGGAAGAACAGATAGGACGGATTGTCCTGCAGCCTCACGGGGAAGGTCTCCGCCAGCTTCCCGCTGGGGTTGGCATCCCCGAATAGAAGATCTGCGGCTGCACCGCCTCCCGCCTGTCCGCCCAGATAACCCTCCAATACGGACTTTACCTTGCCAATCCAAGGCATCTCTACGGGTGAGCCGTTGCTCAGCACAACAACAAGCTTCGGCTGCACCTCCGCTACCGCCTCCAAAAGAGCAAGCTGGTTGGAGGGAAGCGACATGTGGGTGCGGTCATACCCTTCCGATTCGTAGCGGTCCGGCAGCCCCAGGAACAGAACGGCGGCGTCCGCTTGTGCAGCGGCGGCGCGGGCCTCCTGTATCAGCCCGTCATCGATGATGTCACTGTCGATACGGAAACCCGCTGCATAAAGAATTTCTGCCCCTCCGGCAACAGCCCGGATTTCGGGCAACGCTGCGTCCAGTCGGGTCGGGTTCACATGGGAGCTGCCACCCCCTTGGTACCGGGGTTTCTCTGCGAATTCGCCGATGACGGCAACGGTGCCTGCTTTGGGCAGCGGAAGCAGCTTTTCCTGGTTCTTCAGCAGCACCATACTCTCTTGTGCGGCAGTCCGGGCCAAGGCATGATGGACCGCCGGATCGAATACGGCTCCTTCCTTCCGCTGCTCCACAGCCATGAAAATGACACGAAGCACCCGCTCCACCGCCCGGTTCAGCACCTGCTCGGACAGGCTGCCAGTTCGGACGGCATCCACAATCTTCGCATCGTTCGTACCGCCGCTGGCCGGCATTTCCAGCTCCAGTCCCGCAGCAAGTCCCTTTACCCGGTCATTAACCGCTCCCCAGTCCGAAACAACGAAACCCTCAAAACCCCATTCCTCCCGGAGGATCTTGGTGAGAAGCGCCTCATTCTCCGAGGCATACTCTCCATTCACTTTGTTGTACGAGCACATAACCGTCCAAGGCCGGGATTGTTTCACCGCACCCTCGAAGGCGGCCAGATAGATCTCCCGCAGCGTTCTTTCGTCCACAACAGCGTCCACCGACATCCGGCGGTGCTCCTGGTTGTTGGCGGCAAAATGCTTCAATGAAGTGCCGACTCCCTGGCTTTGGACCCCGGCAATATGGTGGGCGGCCATCTCCGAGGACAGATACGGATCCTCCGAAAAATACTCGAAGTTCCGGCCGCACAGCGGCGACCGTTTGATATTGGTGCCGGGCCCCAGCAGAACGGCCACCTGCTCCGCCTGGCACTCCCTGCCCAACGCCTCTCCCACCTGCCGGATCAGCTCCCGGTTCCAGGACGCGGCCATTCCCGCTGCGGACGGAAAGCAGGTGGCGGGTACGCTGTTATGGAGGCCCAGATGGTTGGCGGAGCTGGATTGCTTGCGCAGCCCGTGGGGACCGTCCGTGACCATGATGCCCGGTATCCCCAGCCGTTCCACACCCTTCAGGTGCCAAAAATCCAGCCCGGAGCATAAACCCGCTTTTTCCTCCAGCGTCATCTGTGCAATCAGGTTTTGTATATCTGTGTTCATAAGTCGTCCCTCCAAATGGTATTATGCTTACTTGGCCATTGGCTTACCCCTTAACCGCCCCGATGGTCATCCCCTTGACAAAATACTTCTGGAAGAAGGGATACGCCACTAGAATCGGAATAACCGCAATTACCGCGATGGCCATCCGGAAGGTTTCGCTTGGCAGCTCCGCCACCTTCGAGCCTGCACTTGCACTTAAATCGCCGTTGCTTGCAAGAAATTGAATGTCGCTCATAATCCGGTTCAGTACGTTTTGCAGACTGAACAGCTTCGGATTGGTCACATAGATTAGACCGTTATTCCAATCATTCCAATACGCCAGGCCCTGGAACAGACCGACAGTGGCCAGGATGGGCAGAGACAAGGGCAACACGATTTTGTAATACATTTTGAACTCCCCCGCCCCGTCCATACTGGCCGATTCCAGCACGGGCACGGGAATGGTAGTCCGGAAGAACGTCCTCATGAGCATCGCATTAAAACCGTTCATCAGCAGACCAGGGATGATCAGAGCCCATATGGTATTTTTGATATGGAAAATCTGCGTATACACCAGGTAAGTGGGAACCAAACCGCCGTTGAACAGCAGGGTGAAGAACAGCAGAAAGGCAAAGAAGGTGCCGCCCGGCAGATCCCTCCGGGACAACGGATAAGCCAGCAAGGATGTGATGAGCAGGCTTGCGGTTGTACCTACCACGGTAATGAGCACGGTGATCCCGTACGCATTAAAAATCAGGGAGGATTGCTCCCACAGGTATCGGTAAGCCAAGAGGCTGAAATCCTTGGGGAAGAAGGAATACCCGTTGCGCAGAATCGACTTTTCTTCTGTCACGGAGGACATAAGGAGGAGCAGAAAGGGAAGCAGACAGCTCAGGGAGAACAGAGACATGATGATATGAGCCGCCCATTGCCAGGTTTTATTTTCTCGATTCATGGTCATCCCCCTTAGAACAATGCATTTTCTTTATTGATTTTGCGCACAACGAAGTTCGAGATCATCACCAGCATAAAACCCACCAAGGACTGATAGAAGCCTGCGGCGGAGGACATCCCGATGTTGCCCAGCTGGAGCAACCCGCGGAACACATAGGTGTCGATAACGTTCGTTGTGCTGAAGAGCGCCCCTGCGTTCATGGGAACCTGGTAGAACAATCCGAAGTCCGAGTAAAAAATCCGCCCGATCTGCAGCAGGGTCAGCATGGTAATGACTGGAGAGATAAGAGGAAGTGTAATCTTGCGGACCTGCTGCCACTTGGATGCCCCGTCCAGTCTGGCCGCTTCATAATATTCCGGATCAATGCCGATGATGGCGGCAAGGTAGATGATGCAGGCATATCCTGCGCCTTTCCAAACCTGCACCATGGTGAGAACAAAGGGCCAGTATTTCGGCTCGTTATACCACGAGATAGGTTCAATGCCCACCCCCGGCAGAACGGTCTTGTTCATAAAGCCGCTTTCAATGCTCAGCATGGAGAATACCAGGTAGCTGACCAGAACCATCGAAATCAGGAAGGGAAGGATAATGATGCTTTGATAAAGACGGGAGGCAATCTTGCTCTTCACTTCATTCAGGAGGATGGCGAAGCCCACGGCAACCACCAGCCCGATGAGGATAAACGCAATGTTGTACATCAGTGTATTTCGGGTAATGATAAACGCATCCGAGGTCTGGAACAGAAACTTGAAGTTCTGCAGACCCACCCAATCACTTTTCCAAATCCCCTTCGTAAAATTGATGTCCTTAAACGCAATCACCAGGCCAAACATCGGCAGATAGCTGTTAATCAGCAAATACACAACTCCAGGCAGCATCATGAGATAAAGCGGGCTGTATTTCCAGATTCTCTTCACGTTTTTGCCTGTCACAGATTTCGTCATACTGCACGTTCCCCTTTCCTCCCTTAAGCAGGGTCAAGTTCTTGTTGTACCTTTATCCTATAAAAATCCGTCCTCCCCCACTACCGTTCTACCGACTTCCCATTAGCACTTTGCCGACCGTCCTGTTATTTGCGGATAACATTCAATTCCTTATTAATCACAGGTAATAATTCCGGGGGGATATGATAAAATTCAAGCTGGGCCATCTTCTCAATGGACATCACTCCCATCGTCACCTCGAAAAAGGGATGGTTTGTCACATGCCCAAAATACTTCAGGAAAACGGCCTTGGCCGCGTCATTGCTGTACAAGTCCTCGATGGTATCGAAGGTGGAGTAATACCCTTCCTTCAAGGTAATCTCTTCCTCACCGGACAGATCAAACCGCTCAAACCAGTTCACCACGTGGGCGGTTTGCTCTTCCTTCACATGAATATAAGCAGCGTCCGGCTCCGTTACACGGCACAGAAGGATTTCGTCCGTATGGAGCAGCCCCGCTGCATCAAACCCTTCGGCCCGGATACGGTTGTCCCCTTCAGTCAGGTGCACATCGCGGATGGTCCTCACCGGCTCTGCACCATTTAATTCGCACAGGAATTGGCCGTTCAGGTAAAGACGGATCTGGCCCATATTCGACAACACCGTCATATCATTGCTCTGCCGGTGCCGGTTCACGAAGCGGCGGCCGGCAATGTGAACGAACGGCTCCTTGGACCAATAGGCCTTATACAAGTAAAACGCGTCCTTCCGGAGGGTACGGTCAATCGATACAAGCCCCTTCAGGTTTTTGCCGGTTTCCCCGCCTTCCTTGCGGCTGGCGCTCCCGAAATCGAACATGTTCCACACATAACCGCCCAGTACGAAGGGACGTATTTCGAAGGTCTCCAGCGCATTGCGGTGGAACAGCAGCTGATACTCCTCCGTATAATCCTTCACCTCCGGTGTATAACTATGGAAGCGCGGATTGGTATCCACCCCATATTCAGAGACCAGTACCGGTGTATCCGGTCTGTCCCGGTGGAACTCATCCAGCCGCACACCCAGGTCCGGGATCTCCCCATAATACCAGCCGTAATATAGGTTATAACCGACCACCTCCGTGAAGGAATTGATGATGCTGCTATTTTCCACCCCGTTGATATTGGCCTGCGCCGTATAGCGGAAGGGGTCCAAAACCTTCGCGGCTTTCACCAGCCTCTGTATGGTTTGCCGGGTGTTTTCCGTTTCCACCGCAATGGTAATCTCATTCTGGATGCCCCAGCAATAAATGGACGTGTGGTTGTAGGCTTGTTTGATCAGCTTCTCCAGCTGCTCGAAGGCATTGCGGCTCTCCGGGTCCTTGGTGGAGGGTACGCTGATGAAGGGGATTTCCGCCCATACTAATAGACCGTACCGGTCACACAGGCTGTAGAAATAATCATCATGCTGGTAATGGGCCAAACGGATGCTGTTGGCGCCGATTTCCCGGATGAGAGCCATGTCTGTATCCATATGCTCCCGCGTAATCGCATTGCCCACACCGCCAAAGTCCTGATGCCGGCATACACCGTTTAATTTGATCGGTCTGCCGTTTAAGAGCAATCCCCGGTCCGCCGTTACCTCCACTGTCCGGAAACCAACCGCCACCCTGCGTTTGTCCCGCACCTCTCCCTGGGACAAGAAGGCGATCTCCGCTTGGTACAGATACGGCTGCTCTACACCGTCCCACAGGATGGGGGATTCCACAATACCCGAAAAACGGAAGGCCGTTTCCTTCTCCAGCCTCAGCTCCGTTCCCAGCTCCAATACGGCGTTCCCCTCCTGATCCTTC
>JAQSYT010000426.1 GCA_029256065.1 Paenibacillaceae bacterium | reverse complement strand
GAACGGAGCAGTGACGGCCCCCTTCAGCACACGGCCGCTGTTGATCATCACATCTTTATCCAAAATGGCGTTTTCCACGCTCACATTCTCCTGGATATCGCAGTTCTGCAGCACAATGCAATTGCGGAGCACAGCGCCCTTACGCACCTTCACGCCGCGGAAGAGAATGCAGTTCTCCACCTCTCCCTCAATAATGCAGCCGTTGGCGATCATTGCGTTTCTGACGTTGGAGTGCTGGGTGTATTTAGCCGGCGGTTCATCCTTAATCTTGGTATAGATGAGACCCGGACGGAAGAACAGATCCTTCCAGATAGAGGGATTCAACAGATTCATGCTGTGATGGTAATAGGACTGGATGGTGTTGATGACCCCGAGATACCCCTGATAGGGGAAGGCGTTGATCTTCAGACGGTCCACATTCTTCATGATAGCATCCCGAACCAAGTGGTCATAGCCTTGGGCCAGGGAGGTTTCCACCAGGTCCAGCAGCAGATCCTTTTTCAGGAGGAACATTTCCATGGAGACCTTGCCGCTTTTGAGCCGGCCGGTATGGTCCTGAATGTCCTTCACCTGACCCAGGGGATTAAGCAGGATCCGCCGGGAATGGGAAAAGTCATCCTCCTCCATATCCTTGTAAATCATGGTAATATCCGCCCCGGACAGCCGATGGTGCTCATACACCTCCGTAAAGTCGATATTGCAGACCATATGGCTGCGGGTGATCAGCACATAATCCTGAGTGCTGCGGTAGAAATAATCACGGTGGGCGTAGAAGTGGTACAGGTCGCCCTTCACAATCTCGCGGATTTCATCCACAGCCGGCGGAAGGATAAACAGGCCGCCCCGCTTGCGGTTCAAATCCCATTCCTTGCCGGAGCCCAGGTGATCCATCAGCGAGCGGTATTTGGTATGGGCGAACACCGCCACATTCACCATACCGGAGTTCACCATACTGGACATGACAAAATCGATCAGACGGTAGCGCGCCCCAAAAGGGACGGAGGCCAAGGAGCGCTTGTAGGTCAGCTCCTCCAGATTGTCGGGCTCATTCACCAAGTTCACAACACCAAGCACATTTTTCATGAGGCCAGCTTCCTTTCGTATGAATGGGATCAGGGCGAAATGGGCTTACGCAATGATTTCGTGGCTGCCGATTAAGGTAATCTCCTTGCTGTCCGGATCGCCGATGACGGAGCCATCCGCTACAATCGTGGCTTCCCCGATGATGGCACGGTTGATGACGCAATTTTCACCGATTTTGACGCCCGGCATAATAACGGAATCCCGGACCACTGTCCCTTCTCCGACCCGTACGCCATAGAAGAGTACAGAATGATCCACCGTTCCGGATACCGAGCAGCCCTCGTTCAGAATGGAATTTTTGACGGCAGCAGTTGGGGCAATGTACTGGGCGGGCTGGTTGGGATTCAGGGAATAGATTCTCCAGCTCCGGTCATTCAGGTTCAGCCCCGGCTCTTCCTCCAAAAGGTCCATGCTGGCCTCCCAGAGGCTTTCCACGGTGCCGACATCCTTCCAGTAGCCCTGGAACGGATAGGCCATCAGGTTTTCCCCGGCCTTCAGCATGCCCGGAATCACGTCCTTGCCGAAGTCATTGCTGGAGGAGGGGTTCTCCGCATCAGCCATCAGGTATTTCTTCAGAACCGGCCAGCTGAAGATATACACGCCCATGGAAGCCAGATTGCTCTTGGGTGCCTTGGGTTTTTCCTCAAATTCGGTGATCCGGAAGTCCTCATCCGCCTTCATGATCCCGAAGCGGCTGGCCTCCTCCCACTTCACCTCAATAACCGCAATAGTAGCGTCCGCATTCGTATCCTTATGGTACTGGAGCATCAGGTCGTAATCCATCTTGTAGATATGGTCGCCTGAGATGACCAGCACATATTCCGGGGCGTATTGCTCGATAAAACCAATATTCTGGTATATGGCATTGGCCGTCCCCTTATACCAGTCGCCTCCCTTGGACTTCATGAAGGGGGGCAGCACGGTAACGCCTCCGCCCTTCCGGTCCAGGTCCCACGGTGTTCCGATGCCCAGATAAGAATTCAGCACAAGGGGCTGATACTGGGTCAGCACTCCTACTGCATCTATGCCGGAATTGGTGCAGTTGCTCAAGGTGAAATCAATAATTCTGTACTTCCCGCCAAAATGGACGGCGGGCTTTGCCAAATTTTTGGTCAAAGCCCCCAGTCTCCGGCCTTCCCCTCCGGCCAGAAGCATAGCTACACATTCCTTCTGCGGCATGCATTATTTCCCCTTTCCCTTTGTTGTGCGGTCTACCGTGCTTGGAGACTGTCACGAACTAAGTACCGCTAAATTGCCGACAAAACTCCTAACATCGCAGAGATTATGTCAACAAAAGCGGATACTAACTTCTTGTCAGCTCCCCGGGAGCTCTGCTGGCGGTTCTGTTGTGCCGGGCTTCGGCACCGTTTTGTGCTTGAATATAAGGGCGGAAAACGGCGGAAGCGCTATGCGGATGCTGAACGGCTGCCCGTGGAAAGGCACCGCCTCCGCTGTTGGCCTGGAGCGTGTCTTCATCCCGCTGCCGCCGAACTCATCAGCATCTGAATTCAGCAGCTCCCGGTAGCTGCCGGGATCGGGAACCCCGACTCTGTATTCGGGATACCCATATTCCCGGAAATTCAGGACGGCCAGGATCAGCTCGTCTCCCGATTTGCTCCACCGGACGAAGGACAGCACGCTTTGCTCCGCATTGTCCGCGTCAATCCACTGGAAGCCTCCGGGATTGTGATCCTGCTGCCACAACGCCTTCTCTTTCATGTATATGGCGTTCAGGCTCCGGACATAATGCCGAGTTTTGCCGTGCATGGGATAGTCCACCAGCTCCCAGTCCAGATCCTCCATATCCTTCCATTCGTCAAACTGACCGAATTCGCTCCCCATAAACAAGAGCTTCTTGCCGGGATGGGCTGCCATATAGGCAAACAGCACACGAAGATTGGCGAACTTTTCCTCATAGCGGCCGGGCATTTTGTTCAGCAGAGACTTTTTGCCGTGCACAACCTCATCGTGGGAAAAGGGAAGCACGTAATTTTCGGCATAAGCGTACATCATGGAAAAGGTCATCAGATTATGCTTGTGTCTACGTGATGCTGGCTCCAGCTGCATATAGCGCAGCACATCATTCATCCAGCCCATGTTCCATTTATAGTTAAAGCCAAGGCCGCCTGCGTGGACGGGTGCGGTTACCATGGGCCAATCCGAGGAATCCTCGGCTATCATCAAGGCCCCGGGGAAATATTGGAATACCGCCTTGTTCAGCCGCTTCAGGAAACCCAGGGCATCCAGATTCTCATAACCGCCATAACCATTCCGGGGAGCTGTGGCCTTGTCCCGGTCGAATGCCAGGTCAATCATGCTGGCAACCGCGTCGACCCTAAGTCCGTCCACATGGTACACATCCATCCAGAAGATGGCGTTGGAAATCAGGAAGCTCAGCACCTCCGGCTTGCCGAAATCAAAGCCCAGCGTACCCCAGCCCCGTTTTTCCGCAATTTCCGGGTCAGGATGCTCGAATAAGGGGGTTCCGTCGAACAGCCTTAGCCCGTGGTCATCCTTGCAGAAATGCCCGGGCACCCAATCAAGCAAAACACCGATGCCATTCACATGGCAGTGGTTAATGAAATACATCAGCTGCTCAGGCCGCCCATAACGGCTGGTAGCACTGTAATAGCCTGTGGCCTGATATCCCCAGGAACGGTCGAAGGGATGCTCCGTAAGGGGAAGCAGCTCAATATGGGTGTAGCCCATTTCCTTCACGTACTGGACAAGCTCCTGTGCATATTCCTCGTAGGTGTAGAACACCTCATTCTCAATATATTTCCATGATCCCAGATGTACCTCATAAATATTAAGGGGTTTGGCAAAAACGGGCTCCTTCTCCTGCTTCCTGCGCCAGCGTGTATCGCTCCAGGGGAAGCCCTCCAGGCTTTGGACAACAGATGCAGTCCGGGGGCGCAGCTCGGAATAAAACGCATACGGGTCACTTTTGAGAAAACGCCGCCCGTCAGAGCCCGTTATCTGGTACTTGTAAACTGCTCCCTCCTGAAGTCCAGGGATAAAAAGGTTCCAAATACCGCCTGAACCAGGCAGAAGCTCCATC
>JAQSYT010000048.1 GCA_029256065.1 Paenibacillaceae bacterium | reverse complement strand
TTCCAGTCAACGGACAGGGGCTTCAGCTTGTTGGCGTTCATATCCCCCACCGCCTGCTTGACGGCGGCGAGGATCAGGAGCAGCGCATGATAAATATTGTCCGGATGGAGCCGCCCCATGAATTGGCACAGCTTCTGGACCGTTTCCCCAAAGGCGGCGGCATTGCCCGATTTGATGGTTTCGGACAGCCGCTTTTCCAGCTCCTGCGGCAGATTGAAATCCCGGTTGTCCAAGCGGGTTTTCACCATCTCGTACGGGATAATCGAGCGGGGGCCGTACACCATCCGGTATTCCAGGACCTGTTGAGCCAGTTCATAGCTTTTGGACATATCCTCGTAGCTTTTGAAAACAGGCCCCAAGGCAACCGACAGGCTGATGCGGTAATAGGCCTCCACAATGCCGATAATCTCCCTCATGGCTTCCCCGATTTTCTCTCCGAAGCCTTCAGGCTCAAAGCCGCTGATAATCATCACAAAATGGCCGCTGCGCATATCCACACTTTCGCAACGGTACTGCCGGCACAGCACCTCCGCGGCAATATTCATCACGGCAAAGGCATACAGCCGCTTCTCCGCTTTGGAGGCGGTCTGGTCAAACTGCCGGTAGTGGTCGATAGACAAAATCGCCACCATCATGGAGGAATCCAAATCCAGATTCAAGCCATGCTCACGGATCTGCTCCTGGAGCTCTGTGCGGGAGACAGCACCGCTATCCGCCAAGAGCCCCCGCAGATTGTAGTTGCGGATCAGACGGAGATCCGTTTCCGGCAATTTGGAATCAGCGGCCGCGTCCTTGATCTCCAGCATTCTCGTATAGGTTTCGGACAAAATCGCCAGATCATCCTTGGGGGTGGATGGGTCTTCCCCCAAAACACCGCCGCTGACCCGGATCTGCCGGACCAGATTGCGGATGGGGCCATACAACCGGTGGGACACCAGCACAGAAAGCACCAGGGACAGCAGGAAAAATCCGGCGGTCAGGGCAAGGGTGGTGGTTTTCCACCGGGCAAGCGCACCGAAGAGGCTGTCATAAGGCTGCAGGCTGACAATGGTCCAACGGAATACATCGGTGGGCATGAAGGTAACCAACTGCTTTTCGCCGCCCAGCTCCAGGGAAAACAGCCCCGGTTTACCCGCCTCCTCCCCCTGGTTCTCCCGGATAGCCCGGGCCAATGCAGGGTCCAATGCCTGTGGCTTCAGATCGCCGCCGAAAGCGCTGCCATCTTTGCCGATTACAAGCAGCTTGCCCGCCTGCTCCGTTCCGATGTCATTCAGCCTGCGGATATTGTCAAATACCCAGTCCGGCTTCACATTGATGATAAGGGCGCTGCTGCCCGGTTTGTAGGCGGTGTTGGATTCATACAGCATGTAGCTGAATACACTGTGCTCCGGATTGGCAGACATCTTCAGAAGCATAGGCACCAGCTCCGCCTTGGATACCTGCCCCGGTTCGGACAGGTATTGGCGCAGCTGGGCCGTCAGCGCTGTTTCGTACTGGATGTCCAGACTCCCCCCGGCATAAAAGCCGTCGGTTCTGGCGTTGTACAAAATAACGGAATCGATATAGGTGTTGCTGTTCACCCACTTGTCCAGCTTATACTGCTTGTTGGCCTGCTCGAAGGCATCCAGTGGAGCCCCGTACAGCATGGCAATGATGTCGTGATCCACAAACAGATTAAATGCCTGGGTGTCGATCATCTTGCCCAGGAGCCCGATATTGGAGTTGACCTGGGAGAGCACCTTCATATTGGCGTCGTACTGGGTTTCCCGGACAGTTTTCTCCGAATAGCGGTACAGGGTCAACGCCGTGAGCGAGAGGGAAAGCGTAATCAGAAGCGAAATGGACAAGAGAATCCGCTGAAGATATTTTCTCGAACGGTAGACAGACAAAAGTCTCATCTGACTCCCTCCATCTGGTTAGTGTGAACCGATTATATCACGCGTCCGGAATCCATTCCAGCCGCCTCCACCTGAAGCGAAACCGGCTCCAGACCGTGGGGGTAAACGCCGATATACAGCCCCTCATGCAGGGTGAGCGGGACGCGGCAGCCATCTGCTAACAGCCGGACCGGACGGTCGAAGGCGATTTCGCCGCTGCTCCGGGGTGCGCCGGTTGCCTCCCAGCGGGTATAGCCGTCATCCAGCGGCACCAGCTCACTGGTGCAGTACACCAGCTCGGCGTAAGGCAGACGCACCTTCACCGGCATCATGCGGGCGGTAAGCGGTGCGAGGTACAGGACAGAGTATTTGGGAAAATGCAGATGCCCGTCTTCCAGTCTCAGCCGGATACGGTCGCACCGCTCCACGCCTGTCATATTGACAGCCGTCACCAGATGAAAGCCGTCCTTGCCCCGGACCACCGTATGGTAGAGGTCATGCTCCGTGTGGACCGCCCTTCCCTTCTCCAGCATGGGAAGCAGCAGCAGCTTCAACGACTCCACATTGTCCATGCCCGTAAACTGGGGGGCAAAACCCAGCACCAGCGCCTCCCCACTTCCGAAGGGATGGCGGTATCCGGCGGTTTCCCCTTCGTAGGTGATGAGGCAGCGGCCGTTAACCGGAAGCCCAAGCGTATTCAGCTGATCCGCCGGAATGCCGTCCAGCTCATCCATCCGCAGGAAGCGGCGGCCGATATCCCCCGCCGTAAGCCCGAAACGGGGAATCTCCCGCCGGACGCGGAAGCCGGTAGCCTCGGCAAGCAGGGGGATGTCAAGGCCATCCGGCGTCCGGGCGGGAACCTCCGGATAAAAGACCACCCGGCCCCCCTTTTCCCCATGCTGCATGATATACTCCATGGCCTCCTCCGACAGCGTGCCGTCATTGGGCACAATCAAGAGCTCCGTGAAGCCGGGCTCCCGGTTCGGCACATCCACATCCATCAGGCCAAACTGGATATTGCTCATGGCCAGCATCTTGGAGAGTGCTTCGATGCTGTCCACCACCTGCTTGGAGCGGTTGGCGGACAGGGTGGAAGCGCCGGAGGAATGGTCCTCGAAGACGGAAAGCTCGCTGCCGGCGTATTGGGCCAACAGGTAAAGCTCCGATGACAAGCCGATGACGGCGTCATAGGTCTTGGCCGTGCCGGCCAGCTCCCGCTCCCACCGGGCGGCAAAGCGGTTGAACTCCCCCGTCATCCGGTAGACGGTATGCTCCCCCCCCGAGGCGGATACCGGATCGGCGAACAGATCATAGGCATCCGTCACATAGGTCCGGCTGAAGCCTTTTTCCCCCGAGGCAAAAATAAAGTAGTTATACCCGTCCATTCCATGGCCCAGCAGCGTCCGCAGATGCACCGGGTAATTGATGTGGTTTGGCACCTGGTCCAGCGTCATCCAGCCGGCCCCCACCTCGATGGCGATGGCAGGACGGTCCGGCGCCTGCATCTTCAACGCCTCCAGCCGGAAAACAATCTTGGGCAGCCCGTTGGCGTCCATATGGTAGCCGTATTTCAGGTAAGAGTGGCAGGTGGTGAGAATCTCCTCCCCCTGCTCCTTCATATAAGCGGCGAAAGCGGCATGATTGCCCGGACCGCGGAAAAAACCGTTGATCGGCTCGTTATAGGTGTTGGGTACCTGAAGGCCATACTTGCGGCTCCAACGGGCCAACAGCGCGGCATACCGGTACACATATTCCATGCGGAACCGCATCCAGTCCAGGTAAAGCTGCTTCTTCCCTCTATGGTCCGCCCCCTGGAGCTTAGGATGAATGGCGGTTAGGGTGGAACAATCCGTCCCGTACCGCCGGTTCAGAGCCTCCAGGCTGCCGAAGCGCTCCAAAAGGCTCCGTTGGAACAGGCCTGGTTCCTTGTTATTGCCCAGCACCTTATCGTCATACAGTGAGCCGTCCGGGTCCAACCCGGTAAACAGCAAATTCATTTCGTTATCCGGCTGGTGCAGAATCACGGGACCGCCGTTTTCGATGGAGAACTGCGCCAGGAGCGGGATAACCTGCGCATACCAGCGCTCCGCCAGCTCCAGGAACCGGTCCCCCAATTGCTGCGGGACATGATTGCCCTGCCCCACCCAAAAGGCAGGGCCCCCATCTGTCTTGGCACTCATGGTCTCCGGATATTGCCGGTACATCCACCGGGGATGCCCGCCATCCACATATTCCGCATTGATGAAGGGACCCGGCTTGGCGATCACATACATTCCCATGGAGGAGGCCAGCTTCAGGAAAGAGACCACATCCCGCTCGGGAAGGGTTTCCCCGGAAAAATCGTATACGCCCTCCTGCGGTTCATGAAAATCCCAGGGAATATAAGTTGCGATTGTATTCAAATGATTGGCCTGGGCCTTGGCCAGCATATCCTTCCAGCGGCTCTTGTACATGCGGAAATAGTGAATCTCTCCCGAACGCAGCACCACCTCCCTGCCGTCAATCCGGATGCTCCGTCCCTCGATGCTGATCGTTCCCATGGCTGCTCCCCCGTTTTCCGGCGCGGCCGGTGTTGAACCGGCTGTGCCGCTTTTTTTCTTTATTGTCCTCCGGCGGCGTACTTCCGCATAGTCCTGATGTTCCACAATTGTGCAGGGAGGCTGTGTGATTTTTCAGCATTTGTATGAGGTCCGGTATACTCTCGCCTCTGATCAGGAAGCCGGTCCCGGAACTGGAATTAAACGGAGCGGAGAGAAATAAGGTGAAGGATAGCGCATAGGGGATCAGATGCGGGTGCGGCGGTGGTGGGCTAACTGTGGTGAAGTGCTGACTACTATGGAGTTGTGCTAACAACGGTGAGTGCTGACTGCTATGGGATTGTGCTAACTGTGGCGGAGTGCTGACTACTATGGGATTGTGCTAACTGTGGTGAAGTGCTGACTACTATGGAATTGTGCTAACAACGGTGAGTGCTGACTGCTATGGAATTGTGCTAACTGTGGCGGAGTGCTGACTAATTTGGACTTAGGCTACGATAGCGGACGATACTAATTAGACCAAAACTACTCCTTGAAATTCTAACGGCGGTGAGAGACGCTAATTGGCTCAAAAACCCCTTCCAAAAATTCTAACGGCGGCCAGCGACGCTATTCCAGGTAAATTGGCCTACTCAGGGCTGATTTGAGCCGAATAGAGGCGTCTACTTCCGTTAGATTTCCAGCCCCCTGTATTTAAGCCAAATAACGGCGCTCACTTCCGTTAGATTTCCAAAACCGCTTCCGCTCCCTTCCTGAGCCTGAGCGAAAGGGATAATGAAGGGAAAGAGAGGCAAGAAGCGGTGCCAACTGGCCTCCTTACGCCTGTAAGCACCTATAGGCACCGTATCCACTTGTAAGCACAAGAAATTCCCGGGTATCCCTCCGCAAATACACGAAAAGCCGCCGGCGCAATGCCGGCAGCTCCATGAGGCCTCAACTAATGCTTTGTTTGCTTAAAGCTGAGATGATACTCCCTGACAGCCGAGCCGTCCGGGGACGTCACTTTTATAACCGCCTTCCCCGGCACCCCCTTGGCCTGCTCGATGGCCACGGTTGCTCCAGCCTGTAGTGGAACGGCGCTGATTACAGGCCCATCCTTGGACTTTGGCAAAGCCACCTCCAGCTCATACCACTTACGGTTGGCGTGGAGTGTAAAAGCACTTCCCGGAATGATGATGCCTCCAACCTGCAGCTCCTTCAGCTCCGCGCTGCTGCCGGGCGCCTCCCATTGGAACATCACCCGGTACTGGGCGGAGTGGAGCTGGTCCGCAGAGGTCACCGTCACTACTGCGGTGCCAGGAGCATAAACCGCCTGGGTTACCGTTACCGCCGACAAAGGATCGAAGGCCTCCGCTGTTATTGGCGGTGCCGCCGTTGTTCCGTAAGGCAGCAGCACCGTATAGTCTCCTGGCTCATATACGAAGCCGGTTACTGTCGTTCCTCCCGCCCGAAGCTCCTTCAGGGTGACGGAAGGGTAATAGTCCTTGAAGATCTCAATGCCCTGCAGCAGCGGATCCCCCTTCACATTCAGCAGCTCCACGGTCAGCTTGCCGTCCTGGACTACGGCGTCGTAGGGACCGTACCGCACGGAATGGTTCCGCAGCTCACTGCCAATCATGGAAGCGGCACGCACACCCTCCACATTCACATGGAAGGATCGGTTGCGGTCTGCGGTGGGCTCCATATACCAGAGATAGACCCGGTAAGCGCCGTTAGGTGCGTTCTGCTCCAGCTTCAGCGTTTGCTTCGAAGCGCTTAAATTGGTATTCAGCATATGGGTGAGATCATAGTCATCCAGGAAAGGAAGCGGGAAATTGGCGGTTTTCCCTGCTGCCGGCGCTGCTCCCGCCGTTCCGGCGGAAGCCGTGAGGCCGTCGGTTTTGGCTGCATTATAGGACTGCCAGCTCCGCCCATCAATAGCTACAGCCTCCCCGTTGAGATTCATACCCTTCCAAAAGACGGACCGGTCCGCCCGCGGCCAACCCTGCACCGCCACACCGGGGGATTCGTTGCCGGAGCCATCGATATTGACCACCCTAAGCACAACCGGCTCGCCGTTCACCAGCCCGGCCACCATTGCCTTTTGCACGCCGCGCTCCACTTCCGCAACCATTTCCGCATCTTCATAAATCCGCACCTTCACAATGTCGGTATCCGCAGCATCCTTCCAGGTAAGCAGCGCTTCCCCATCTCCGTTGGAAACAGCGGGCTCGGTTACATCTCCGGGAGGAACCGAATCCGGCGGCAGTGCGATAGGATCACCGGAATAGAAAACGGTGATTTTCGGCCGGAGGGTAACGCTGGAGTACTGGGAGGAAGCGAAGGTCCGGGTTCCGTTGGATGTGGAAGGGATATCCTCCGTCAGCACAACTCCGAAGTTAAGCTCCGGCTGGCGGATCCAGCCTTGGGCCGCCGCCGTCACATCGAAGTGGTACCACCGCCCCGGCACATAGGAGGTGACCACGTGGTCCAGCGCCGTCTCCGGGCCAGTCTCCCAGCTGGGCTTCGTATTCAGGCTTACGCCGGTGATCAGCTCCCCGTCCACCACCGTGCCCACCGTATTGCCGTCAATGGAGGTGCCTCCGCCGTAGCCGTTGCCTTCCTCCCAGGGGCTGGTAATCCGGTGGACATCCACGGTTTTGAGATTTTCCGACGAGGCCCGGGTTTGGGTATGGTACAGCTCAATAAACGCGCCTGTAATGGTCCGGTCCGCCGGAATCTGCGACAGGTCAAAGCGGACCAGGGCGTACTTGTCATCGGTTCCGGTGCCGTTGTACCGGGCCATTTCAAACTCCCCGTAGGCGCCGTTGTTATTGCCGACTCCCTGCCAGTGGGACATCAGGCTGGCATCCGCCGCTCCCTCATACCCGTTCATTCCCTCCTGCAGCACCAGCTTGTTGCCGGGCAGGGTAGGCATAGGGCCATCTCCGGGAAGCTCCGGCGGTGCAGGCGGGGTGGGCCGCTGGACGGTGAGCCGGGTGCCATTTTCCATAATCACCGTGTCCGTACCGAAGTCGTAGTACCGCTTTTCCGGCGTATCCCCCGGCACCTGATTATCCCGCACGATAGTATGGGCCGCCACCGGACTGTCCAGCTTCAGCTGGGTTTCTGCGGTGTTATGCTCAAAAACGTTGTACCGGATATTTCCCTTGGGCGCAGGGAAAAAGTTATAACCGCCGGATTCGATATAGAGGGACCGGACAGTGTTATCCGCAATCACATTGCCCAGCGCCGCCACGGAGCGGGGCGAATCGATGCGCAACCCGCCTCCGAAGGCGATATACGCTCTGGAGCCGGTTGAGTTCTTGATCACATTGTAATACGAAGGATGATAGGTGGTCAGATTCCGGTCAAAGCTGTTGATCACCGTTCCCCCGTTGCCTGCTGTAGGTGAACCGCCGCTGCCAAGCCCGGAGCGGTTGTTGTCGAAGATGTTGCCCAGCGCCTGGCCGTACATCCGCATGTCGTTGCCCTTGTTGTTAGAGGCGGTGTTGTCCGTCACAATATTCTTGTAGAAAAACCGGCTGACAGCCACCCGGGAGGTGGCATCCGGCACAATGGTCCAGCTCCGGTCCACAGTAACCGTGTCCGCCGTGTTTCCGGTAATCCGGCGGTATTGGCCCAGTCCCTTGCCCTCCACAATCAGCACGTACTCATCCTTCAGCACGTTGGCGTCCCATTTCATCCCCTTGACGCTGGCGGAGGAAGCGCCTGCGGCATACACATTGCCGTAATGGAGGATCTTATTGCCGTCCCCGGTAAAATCCGCATCCACATCCACCAAAGCGTCGAACAGCAGAATTTCCCCGTCATTGGTGGGAGCCGTTTCATTGCCGATATACTGGGTGTCGTTGCGGGCGATATAATTCATGGCTGTGGGCTTGAAGCTGCCCCAGCGGGGATGAAGGTTAAAGTTGAAGCCCCGGGCGCCGCCGCGTTTGCCGTTATCATCCCGGCCGTCAATCCGGTTGTCCGTAAACAGATTCTGGTAGGAATTCCCAAAGCTCGCCGGGGTCCAGCTTTTGCCCAGGAAGGTGTTGCCGGAAATCCGGCTGTTGGACATCTTGTTCAGAGTGATGGCTCCTCCGGATTCGATAACACTGTCCAGAATGGCAATCCGGCTGAAACCTGTATTGCCGCCGTCCCCCCAGATGCCGCCGAACATCCCCTTTTTCGCCAAACCGGGGTACCAGGTCCGCAGCTCAATATTGCGGATGGTCACATCATGGAGCGCTTCCTTCAGCACAATGCCTCTGTCCACACTGGCGCTGCCTTCGACCCGCATATCCTCAATGCCCGAATCGGAGCCGGCCACCGTAATCATCTCCGGCCCTTCCCCACTGTCTTTGCCTCCAATGGGACCTGTGTCCAGATACTTCAGAATTGTCGCTTCCGCCCCCGCCCCCTTCAGAGTCACACCTGCTTTAACCGTCAGCTTCTGCAGGCCCGCTTCCGGCTTGGTGCCTACAACCAGCGGACCGGAGGCTGTCCCGGTGAAAAATTCCAGCTCGGCAATATAACCCTTTTTGCCTTCGGCAGGGATGTACCGCAGATAGCGGAAGGCTGCCGGGTTATTCACCGCCACCACATTTCCGTTAACGGAAGGTTTTGCCGGAATGGTATACAAATCGGTATAGGCAACGCCGTCGGCAGAGCCCTGGAACCTGCCTCCGATCATATCCGCGTCAATGGTTGCATTGGTGGACGGCCGGGGGAAATAACGGATGGCCGTTACCTGCTTGGCTCCACCCTCTCCCAGATCGATGCCCACATAGCCGGAGCCTGTGCCGTTATAATCATAGAAGGTGGTGCTGTTGGAATCGAAGGCCCGGAAATAATCCCGGTCCGTACCATAAGAAGGAGTCCCACCGAAGGTGTCTGCCGGAATCAGCTTGACAAGACCCGCAGCGGGAGGCGCTTGCTCCTTGTCCAGATGGAGGGTGCCTGCGGGCAAACGGACGGTTCCCCCGCCTGCAGCCGCTGCCGCATCAATGGCCGATTGGATGGCCTGCGTGTCATCCACGCCGTCTCCAGTGATGGCACCATAAGCCGTCACATCAAAAATGCCTGCAGGTCCAGGCACATTCACCAGGCTGATCTCCGTTTTGCTCCAGCCGTATTCCCCGCCATGGCCGTTATGCACCCAAACCTCGTCATATTGGCCTGCTGCAGCCGATTCCGGCACATGGAAGACCACCTCATAAGGGGAGGCGGAGGCTACCAATGCTTCGGCTACCACAGAAGCTGCCTTGTTCCGCAGCCAGACCCGGCTATCCCCGGCCAGGCTTCCGTTATTCCGGGTCAGGTTAGTGCCGATTACCGTAACCTCCCGGGATTCAGCCAGGTTCAGCACATTGGGATAGGCATAGAAAACATCCGTCTTGTTGACAAATACCGGCGCCCTGACCATCCCTCCCGGATTTTGCGCATAAAGGGCATATTGGCCATAGCTTAAGCCTGCCGGAATCACCGCCGAGGCGGCATATACATCGGTAAATACAGACGGAAGCAGAGTTTGCGGACCTGCGGACAAGTCCTCCTCCGTCTTGGGCGATGCAAGCTGGGCAGCCGTATTAGCGCCGGGGTCTCCGTCCTCCAGCAGCCGGATGCCGATAACCGCCCCCTCCAAACCTTCGCCAATCAACTGGACGGTGCTGTCAGGCTCCACATTCCCCGGCACTGCCTGTACAATAACCGGAGCCGTTGCAGACGCCGCTGCCTGTGGAACGGTAAAATTGTAAGCGTTTGCCAAAATCAAGAAGCTGAGTGCTGCCGCCAGCCTCCTGCGGCTTGGTTTTCCCATCATGAAATCATCCTCCCCTATTTTTCAATTTGCATTCCTCCTTTTATACTGGCTGATTCCGCTTCTATTCCGCCAGTTTGCATCCGCCGTTTTTGTATCCACTCACTGTATGATTTTTCGGGAAATGTCCCATTCCGTACCGGCCAAAAGCAATTCCTATATGAACAAGCAATCCTTGTATTTCCATAAAAAAAGACTGGGCCAGGTTCAACCGGCTCCAGTCTTCTTATTGCTGCTCTTCCCGCTTTATAACGGATAGGGAGGAAGGTCCGGCCGGGCAGCCTGCTCCCGGTAATCGTAGCCGCTGTAGCCATATTCATGGCTGCGCACATACCGCCGGAAGCCCTCCTCCGGCTTGGGGTCGCGGTCCGCTATGTCCCGGGTATTGCGGACGGGGGAGGGGGGACCCTCCCCATTGCCGTTCAGCGCGGACACCCGGTATTCATATCCTGTCCCGCCGTCGTCCGGGCCCGCTCCGGCCGTGCATTCGCTTACGCAAACCCGGTCCGTGCCCTCATACACCTGCTCCCACTGGCGGTTATCGCTCCTCTCCCTCCGGTACAGGCGGTAGCCTGCCGCCCCCGGCACCATCCCCCAGGAAGCCTTAATGCCGCACTCCGTCCGGGTCAGGTGCAAGCCGTCCGGCGGCGGCGGAGCGTCTGCCGTCAGATATACGGGATATGGCCCGCTCCACGGCCCCTCCAGCTCCTCCCTGACTGCTCTGATCTTCACATGAAGCTTGCCGCAACCGCCCATTCCGCCCAGCCGGTAGGCGGAGCCCCGGATGGATTCGTCCAGGATGCGCCAGCTCTGTCCCCCGTCCCGGCTGATTGCCAAGCGGTAAGCATCTGCCTCATCCACCGGGGCCCAGATAACATCGGCCTGTCCCAGGGAAGCCTCGTAACGGAGGATTTCCGTGCCGACCGGGGCAGCCTTCCCGCAGGTCCACTCCCAGCCGCAGGCTCCCGGCGGCAAAACAAACTCAACCTGGCCTTCTTCGCCGCAAGCCCAGGTGTGGGCACGGCCATTCACCACAAGACGGTAGGAGCGGTCCTGCAGTATTCCGGCCAAACCCAGCCTTATTCTTGTGGAGACAGCGGCCTGGCAGCGGCCATAAAGGGCCTGCCCCTGCAGAACAAAGGAGAAGCAGCCCTTCCAGCCCAAGCCGTCTTCCCCGGCCACAGCAGCGGCAACTCCTCCCGCGCCGATCCGGCTGCCTGCAAACAGCGCCGCCTCCGCCCAAGCCGGTCCATGGAGCCGGATAATCCCGGCGGTGCCTTGGAACAGAAGCCCTTCCTCCTCGTGGCGGATTTCCGCCCCTTGCAGGAAGATATGGTCGGTTCTTCCGCACAGGACCACTTTGGCCCCATGCGGAGCCGCCTTAACCTCCAAGAGCTGGGGCTGCCACTTTTCCCTGTGGGTCACAAGGGTCAGAAAATCGCCGAAGCCGTCAAAGTATTGTCCCCTTGAGCCGTCGGGATAGCCGGTCGCCTTGCCTGGGGCGTATTGGCCAGGGCCAGCAGGCGGCTGGTCCACCGGACCTGCGGGCTTCACCGGCGTGCCTGCCGCCCCCGGCTTGATCTGGTAGATGGCGGGCGGCTTTTCCCCGGTGCGGGTGAACCAGGAGAAGCGGCCCCGCACCCGCATATCCGCCACCTGGTCATAGATGGCGATATAGTCATTGCCCGACATCAGCACACTGCGGGAGCAGTATTGAGGCGCGGACCGGGGCCCTGCCCGCAGAACCGCATATTGGGCGAAGTCCGCATCGCAGAGAGGCTCGGTAAGCTCATTGCGCCCGATGCTGCAATACTCATGGCCCTTCAGCACGGCAAAATTGCAGCCCGCCTCCCCGTCCCCCATATTGTCGTCCCCGATATCCTCCGGACGGTTATAGCTGTAGCGTCTTCCCTCCGCATAATAATAGACGGTACCGCAGCCGCCCTCTGCGGCCCGGCCCCAGCGGTAATTGGGCCCCTCGTCGATCTGCTGCACATGCACCGACATCTCCGAGGGGGTCCCGACCGCCGACCGCAGAATATAGCCGTAGCCGGTAAATTTCCGGGATTGCCAACGGGGCTGCGTTCCCGCGTTTTCCTTCCACCCGCTGTCCAGCATCTGCCGCCACACATCGCCTCCCGAGGTTTCGAAGCCGGGGGCACCGGCAGGGCATACCGACAGCAGCTGCTCCCCCAGCAGCGGCTCATACTGCATCAAGAGCTCCCCCAAGACCCGCAGAATGTACGGGGCCGGATGGGGATCAAGATGCGCAGCGGAATGGGCGCCCTGGGGGGGATAGGTCCGCACTCCCGCCACCGGCGCGGCCATGCTGTCCAGGAGCCACCGGGCCAGGGGAGGCAGGGCGGGGACCGCCAGAATGTTGAGGCCGTGCACCCTGCGCAGCGCCCAGGCGGTCCGCACCATGGGCACCAGGGCGGCCCAGACGTAGCAGCCCAGATTTTCCGTCCACCGGCCGCCCTCCGCCCCCCAGCTTTTCACCTGCGGCCGGACATGATATTTCAGGTTGAGGGAGAGGGCCCGCTCCACATGCAGCATCCAGCGCTCCGCGTGGGGATGATGGGGAAACAACGCCGCCATGTAGCCCGGCACCATCATCATATCGGCGAGAAAATTGGGATGCCCGGCCAGCATATTCCGGGTAGGCATCAGATTCTCATCCTCCCGGACATAGGCCATGAAAACACTGGCCGCCTTCAGCCGGTCAAACTGCTCCGCATTCATGGAGGGGGCCGCCATATCGAAGATGGGTACCCAGGAGCTGAACTCCCGGCTGGTTACCGGAGAGGACAGCATCACCTGATTGAAGCTGTAGGACAGCTTCTCCACAATGTCCTCCATATCCGAGGGCACAGGCGGACAGTGGCGCTTATTATACCACCACTCCACGGATGAAGGCAGCCGGTCCGGGTCAAACAGCAGCGGATACTGCTCCTGCGGCTCCTTCCAGTCCAGCACCCAGTCCTTTACCTTGTCCAGGGGAAGCAGCGTATGCCACAGCCAAAGAACATCCACATAAGAGCCGGATGCCTCCGCGCTGCCCGCTGTTCCTCCGTCGTTGGGCTTGCCGGAAGAGATGCACCGGCTTGCCGGATACAGCGCCACCGCCGTGCATCTTGATCCCGGCAGCAGGGGGTACGCCCAAACCAGCCTTTTGTCCCCGTCTCCTTCCCGACCCCGGCAGTAAAACCGGATTGCCAATGTGTCCGAGGAACGCCACAGGGCGTATTCACCGTCATTCCATTTACGGGCATCCAACACCCACACGCCTGCGGCCATCGCGCTCTTGCTGTCTACAAACTCCGCGGTTTTGCAGCGGTGCCAGGAGCGCCAGCTGTCGAAGGGCAGGAGCATGTAAGGCAACGCTCCGTCGGGCTCCAGATAAGCGCCCACCGCCTCGCTGCCCCGGTATTGGGTATAGCGCCGGTCCGGCTCCAGCCCGTGCCAGACCAGCTCCAGGCGGGCGGCTTCCCCGGCCCCCAGGCTCCCGCCTTCCATCTCCTCCTCCATCTCGATCCATTCCATTCCGGCCGTCATCCGCAGCCGGAGCCGGTAGCGGCCGTTGCCGCCAAGCCGGTACTCAACGGACTGCTCAAACAGAATCGGCCCGGCCGCTATACAGCGGCTGGACACAAGCGCAGCAGGGGAGGAGGTGTGCAGGCTTGCCAGCGCCAGCTCCTCTCCCGACGGGGAGGCCAATGTGAATACAGTCGGAAGCCCGCTTGCCGTCTCTTCTTCCTCCTTTGACCCTATGCCTATGCCGCTGCCTGCCGGCTCATCCCGGTGGGGCACCGACAGCCTCAACAGGCCGTTATCCGCCAAAGCCGCCTTCCCCTCCCGGTTCACGGACACTGCACGCGCAGGGCAGAGCCCTTCCCGGTGGGATGCGCAGGGAGCAGGCCCATAGTGAAGCTCATAGCGGTATTCCTTCCCCTTAGGCAATTCCGCCAGAAACAGCACCTCCCCCTCTGTCACGTATTCCCCGTCCGTTGCCTTGACCATCAGCTGCATGGCACATTCCCCGCCGTCCGGTCCGGCAAGCCGGAAGCCGTCCACATGCGCTTCCCCCGGGTCAAACCGGAGGGGATAACGCAGCATGGACAAGGGCCAGGAATAGCTGTGGTGATGAAGCTTTTCCTTAAGCTCATACACAATCGTTCCCATATGTCCTCCTTAGCCGGCATCGGCTGTTCCTTTATATCAGCTTTCAGAGTAGCGTTATGGGGATTCCGTTTCAATATCCATTTTTTGATGGGGCTCCTCCGGCCTATAACGCAAGCGGCAGCAAATAATGATTATTGAACTGGAATAGAGGGAGCCCATACACTAAGCATGCATGAGACAAGAAAAAAATGGGAAGGGAGGTGCAATCAGGATCAACGCCGACAATAAGAGAGGTGTTTGGGGAAAACGGTTTTGCAAATTCAAATGGCATAACAAATCCGGTTATTGCCGAGGCAATCTATCATGGGAGGTTTATGATGCTGAAAAAACTGATTATGTGCGCTTTAAGCCTTGTTTTGGCAGCAAGTGCCTTTGCTTTTGCAGGCAGCGGCACAGCCATTTTCACGGCTGATGCGGCAATGGCCGCCGAGGCCGAACGTGCGGAAACCCTGTTGAAGCTTGATTTTGAGGGGGCC
Organism: Paenibacillaceae bacterium; assembly: GCA_029256065.1. Taxonomy (GTDB): domain Bacteria; phylum Bacillota; class Bacilli; order Paenibacillales; family NBRC-103111; genus Paenibacillus_AR. The sequence continues at coordinate 5,845 of JAQSYT010000048.1, read as the reverse complement.
AATTCCCCTGCGGCGGTATTGTCCAATCCTGATCCGGCCAAGCTGACGGTATCCGGCATGGTTTATGGGGAAACCGGCAAGAGCAATGCGCCTGGTGCTGCGGCGGCTGGAACGTATGCCAGAGCGGCCGCCGCACCCGGACAGAATATCGGCGCGGTGAATCTTACTCTCGCCCAGGCCGTTGCCGCATCGGCCAAGAACAAACTCAATACGCTGACGCCGGGAACCTGGAACATTAAGATTGATCTGGATTACGACATTGTCTCCCGGAATGATCTGCGGTCGCCGTGTATCCTTCTCCGCTTCTATGGAACCCATGCCGCAACGGGGACAACCAATACGGCCTACTTCCTGCAAAACAACGTATACCTCGAAAACAGCGGCGCGGCAGTCATTGGAGACAAGCAATTCACCCACTACTCCGCGGTGGTTCCCATCCGGATTTATGAAAGCGTTAACGCAGCCCATGAGGACGGAAACGGGAAAAATGACGAGTTTCTTGCCGGCTCATTTACTAATTTTGATTTCAGAATTGCCAATTTTTCCACCTCCGCCGTCAATCCCATGATCATCGACTGGGACAATATTACTGTAGAGGCAGAGAAGGTGATTTCCACCACTCCAACGGCGACCCCTTCAGCCGAATATGTGGGCGAGAACCGCAGCACCCAGGGCAACTGGATTGGCGTCTACGGCAGCGAAGGCTACATCCTCCCTTTTTATGAGGCGCAAACCGGCAGCGGCAGGGACCCGGTCACACCTGCGGATATGGCGCTGCTGCCGCCTTACGTTTCTGGCTATACCGCTCACGGAGCCGGATACATGGTCTCAGGCAATCCGACCACCGATATCCGCAGCCTGCAAAATCCCGCAAGCGGCCAGCCCCGCAAGAAGATTGCGGTTTACAGCGGCACAGGCTTCAGCTACACCTTTTCGCTTACAGACAGCAACGATCATATGTTTACTTTATACAGCACCGATTTCGGGTCGGCGGAAACCATCAGCCAGAGGTTTGAAATACTGGATTCAGCAGGGCATGTCATCGAATCCAGAAGCTTGGACCGCATCAACAATGGCGTTTATGTAAGCTTTATAGTCAAGGGAAGCTTCACGCTCAAAGGGAGCAAGCTTTCCGGCAACAACGTGTATGCGGAGGGGTTCTTCTTTGACCCGGTCCTGCCCGATACCATTTCGAATCCGGCCGTTGTTTATACGGCGCCTATGTCTGCACACCTCAGCTGGAGCAATTCCGATCCGGCCACCCACACCAGTATTTGGCGGAAAGCGGCCGCGGAAAGCCGGTTTACCGAGATTGCAGTGGCAGACCCCCTCATCACCAGCTACACGGATACCGATATTCTCACCGGCACCGCCTATCAATACAAGCTGAGGACTGCCGCCAACTACAGATATTCCCCCGCCACTGCGGAAATGGAAATCACAACCCCTGTTTATCAAGCGGCGTCTTTGCAATTTGCAGACAATCAATTGACTGCAGCCAAACCGGGAACGGAGCTGCAGCTCCGCGCCACACTTCTGGATCATGATGGCCACCCGCGCAGCGGCCAAACAGTGGTCTTTGAACTGGAAGGGCCATATGTAGGCACTTATATAGCTCCGGTAATCGGCACTGCCATAACCAATGCCGAGGGAGAGGCTGCGGTTGCTTTTGCGCCGGAATTTGCCGGAGACTATACCATAAAGGGCTATTCCGTGCGGGATGATGTGAATCAGATCGATACCGCGCAGGCCAACATTCCCTTGAAGGTAAACCGGGAGGCCTGGACGAAGCCTCCGGTCATCATCCGCGTATCGGATGCCATTCTGCCCGGCGCCCTATTGTCCCTTAACGGCTATGGCCTCAACAGCGCTGACATGGGCCAGGTGGAGGTAAAGGCCCGGCTTTCCGAAGGCCCTCCCCCCTCCCTGCCTCCAGCCGGTGCCTTCACTCTTGCCATTGAGCCGACCGATCCGGAAAACGGCTATTTCGTTACCGCAAGACTGCCTGACTCTGCGGCTGCCGGGAGGTACGATCTGTGGGTGAATAATGAATACGGCTGGAGCAGCCCCATTGCCTTGAATGCCGCAAGACCGTTGTTCATATCTGAATATGAGGCTTATGCCGGTCTTGTCATCGAGATGTCGGGAAGAAACCTGGAAGGGGCCGAATTCGGGGCTATCTCCCCGTCGGCTGTCCGGCTGGTCGACGGGCAAGGGGCGGCATACCCGGCTGATCTGTTGGAATTGACTCCCTATTCCATCAAGTTTACGGTTCCGGATATCCCCTTGGATGAATATGGGGTGGAGGTAAGCAATGATTCCGCACACTGGTCCAGGCTGGACAACGGGCAGAAGCTGACTGTCACAGCAAGCGGACCCGATCCTCTTGGCTTAGGCGTGGCATGGGCCGGCACCTTCAAGTGGGATGCGGTTTTCCGGGCAACGGATTACGGCGCCATACCGGATGACCAACTGGATGATACAGCGGCAATAGCCAGTGCGGTGGCAGCGGCCAAAAGCAACGGCGGCGGCGTAGTGCTTCTCCCCCAAGGAAGCTATTATGCCTCCAAAATCGGCTTGCCTGCCGAAGTCATCCTTCTGGGCGAGGGAGAGGAAAACACCATCCTCTATTATAACGGAACCGATGGCAGCAACTTTATCGAATCCTCCGGCGACGGGAAGACCCTTGGCCGCCAGGGTGTTTCCCGGCTGGCCATCAGGCTTGGCGACAGCAGCTACCGCCCGGATGCCTTTATTTGGCTGGGCCACAGCTGGGGGAACGGCTATAATTCGGACATGACCAAACGGACGGCAGCGGAATTGTTCGTGGATCATGTGAAGCTGGATTATGACCTGGCCTCTCCCGGTCTAACGGGAAGAGGCATCGGCGCCATTGTGCTGGCCAAGGAACGGTTTTTGTTCCACAACAATGATTTCAAGGGCTGGCAGGCGGAGCTGGACCGGGTTTATGTCAACGACTATGTAAGCATGCGCCGTAATACCCTGGAGTACAGCAGAGGCTATGTCGTCACGACTGCCGGCTACACCTTCATGGAGAACAACCATGTGATTGCCCATCCCGAATCCCAGCAGGAAACACACGGCCTGTTCGCCCGCAGCAACGTGCACATGGCCAACAATCTGGTGGAGGGAACAGGTCCCGACTCCAATCTGACCAATGACGGGGAAGCGTTCTGTGTGGAGATGCCCGGAGGGTATTTCAATGAAGGCAGCGTGCTGGGCGCAACCTATGACAGCATCGCTGTCGCTCCTCGCAAGCCGCTGGTGGATTATGTGACCAATTGGCGAGGCCTCTCCATTGTCATTACGGAGGGTCAAGGCCTGGGCCAGGCGCGGGATGTAGTCGGACGGGAGAACAACAGACTGCAAATCGGCAAACCCTGGGATATTGTCCCCGACAGCACAAGCCGGTTCACCCTGGTTTCCCTCAATGACAACGTGACCTTCTACCGGAACATTGCCTCCAATGCCGCCAAGGGCATCTGGTTCTACGGCAATGCAATGGACGGCGTTGCAGCGGACAATCTGAGCCTGGACTCCGAAGGGATCTATGTCTACAGCTCCCAGGTGGTGACCGGCGCCCGCCACACTCCGGCCTATTTCGTGACAGTCAAAGGAAATATCGTGCAGGGGGTCTCCCGGAGAAGCCATACCGGCGCCATATCGGTAAACTCCGCCAGAACCGGAAACTCCGGCAAGTACAATGCGGTGAGTGTGCTGGGTGTGGACATCCGGGATAACCTGATTATCGGCGATCCCTCCCGGACGCCCCAAGCCAAAACGGAGGCCCCTCCTTACAACGGGATTGTGTCCACAGCCGTCATTTACAGCAGCGACACCTTATCGGACGGCAAGGCCGGCGATACCACCAACCTGATTATAGAGAACAACCGGCTGGAGAATGTCCATAATGGCGGAATTGTGCTGACAAAGGCAAACTACGGGCATGTGCTGAAGGGGAACGCGCTTACCAATGTTCAGCCAGAGACTGATATTTACTATCTGGATGGTCCGGGACAGCGGATTGCCACAGCGGCAGGCGGCTATACGGACAACCGGGGGCCTTTCTTCCCGGGGAGAGGCTTGGTATCGGCTGCCGCTGTTGCAAGCGGAGAAGTAAGCCTAAGCTGGACCCCCGCTCTGGATGCGGCAGGTGTGGCAGGCTACAATATCTATGTCAATGGCAGCCTGGCCGGAACGGCGGCAGCCGGTGTGCATTCGTTTACGGCGTCAGGCCTCCTGCCTTCCACTTCTTATGACTTTACGGTGCGGGCGTTTGATGCCGCCGGTCACGAAAGCATGAATCCGCTGCGGCTGAGTGTAACAACGCCGGAGCAATGAGAAAGAAGCACACCGGTCCTTGCCGGTTTGCTTCTTCTTTTATCCCGCCTTATTTCTTCTTCATATTCTGATAAAATTCATTTGCTTCCTTCTCCAGGGTTGCGCCGCCGATTTCATTCCACTTCTTGACGAATTCATCAAAATACGATAACGGCTGCTCGCCCATGACAATCCGGGCATAGGTTTCCAGCTTCAGCTTTTGCAGATCGGCAAAATATTTGCCTGCCGAGGGCAGTACATCGGACTTGCCGAACAAATCCACCATTGGCGCGTTGTACTGGTTCCACAGCTTCAGCGTGTTTTGGTCGGTATACTTCTCGTAAAGTGAGGGAATTACCTGGGCGCTCCACAGGGTCATACCGAAGGTGTCCGGCAGCCCCTCCGCCTGTTTTTGCGCTTTGTCCGTATAGGGCGCCAGCACCTTGATCCCCCCGGCGCTTTGGTGGGAGGCGTCATTGTACTCCCAATGCTTGCCCTGAATGCCCAATCCCAGCTCCACAAAGGATTTTTCGTCGGTGGCCAGCCTTTCGATTATCTCCATAATTCTGGCCATCTTGGCAGGGTCCTTCTCCAATTGCTTGCCGAAGGCCCAGATATTGCCCGCTCCACCCCAGGCCCAGCCCCCGGACTTGCCCTGCCCGCCCTTGGGCAGCACAGCCATTTCCAGCTTTCCGCCGGGATTCACCTTTTTGATGGAGCTGATGATAGAGGTAGGCAGGGACTCATCCACGGAGCCGGTGTTCCCCGTATCGTACAGGGCAAACTTGCCGGAGATGAACTTGGTATTCAAATCGGCGCCTGTTGCGAAATCCGGCTCAATGTAGCCTGCCTTGTACCATTCCACCAGCTTGGCCAGAGCCGCCTTCGCCTCCGGCTGGACAGCGCCGTTGACCACCTTGCCGTCCTTCAGCATCCATTGCATGGGCATCACGCCGTAAGCGCCGAAGATCGTATGAAACATGCCGTAATAGGATTTGCCGTTGGTGCTCATGCCGTATACGCCGATTTTTTTCAGCGCCTCGAAGGCCTTGGTATACTCGTCCAGCGTTTCGGGCATTTTGGCGACACCCGCCTTGTCCAGGAGATCGGTCCGCCAGAAGGACTTGGCATTGAATTGTCCGGTCCAATAGAAGGTGGGGATGCCGTAATTTTTCCCCTGCAGCTGGGTATACGCCCAGCCTTGAGGGGCAAACTCATCCATGTTTTGCTTGTATTTGGGCATGTATTTGGCAATGTCCTCCAGCTTCACCTCGGCAATCAGCCCCTGGGAGATATACTTGAACAGATTGGCGGGATCATTGACAAATAAAATGTCGGGCACATCATTGGTGGCCAGCTGGAGCTGCTGCTTCTGCAGCGCCTCCTCCCAGGAGCGGGAGTAGTGGGTCAGCCGGATGTTGAAGGTGTCCTCCATGTACTTGAAGCCGTAAGCGCCCTTCTCGAAAATGGCCGGATACTGCATCCAGTTGATGTCCATAGGCTG
>JAQSYT010000047.1 GCA_029256065.1 Paenibacillaceae bacterium | reverse complement strand
TTGCCCAGAAGCTCGTATTTGACAGAACCAAAACGGTGGTATTTCAACAGCTCATATTTGCCTATTCCCATGGATTTAATCAGATTAAGAATAGCGAGTATGTCCTCCTCCCGGTCATTGAAGCCGGGGATAACAGGCGTACGCACCACAATCCGGTCCGGATCATAATGGCGTGACAGCAACCGCAAATTATCCACAATCCGGTCCGGCTCCACACCGGTATATTCCCTGTGCTTCTCCGCATCCAACGATTTCACATCGTAATAGATATGATCCAGATAGGGCAAAAGCTGCTCAAAGGTAGGCCATTGCCCATACCCGCAGGTTTCCAAAACGGTATTGATCCGCCGTTTCTTAGCCTCCTGCAATAGCGCAAGGGTAAAGTCTCCCTGCAGGGTAGCCTCTCCCCCGCTGACGGTCAAACCTCCGCCGGAGCGCCGGTAGAAGGCGGATTCCTGCTCCACCACAGCCAGCACCTCATCTACCGACATCACCCGGCCGTAAATCCCGGCAGCCTGGGAGGGGCACACTTCCGCGCAGAGCAGGCAATCCGTGCAAAGCTCACGGTTGATGGAAGCCGGACCACCATCCGTGCTAATGATCGACTGCGCCGGGCATACCTCCATACAGCCTTTGCAATCGGCAGTACCGATGCACTTGGCCGGGTCCAGATAAACCTCCCGCTCCCTCCGCCATGATTCCGGGTTGCTGCACCAACTGCAGCGGAGCGGGCAGCCCTTCAGGAATACCACCGTCCGGATGCCCGGGCCGTCATGCAGGGAGTATCTCTGTATATTGATGATGCTGCCCGACAGTTGTGCCGGATCAGACAGTTTCATGAGCGGTCCGTTCAATCAGGTCGTTCTGGAGGTCGGCGGACAAATCCGTAAAGTAGGCGCTGTATCCGGCGATGCGGACCAGCAGGTTGCGGTATTGCTCCGGGTCCTTCTGGGCATCCAGCAGCGTCTGGCGGTTGATGATATTGAATTGCAAATGCCACAGGCGCAGATCGCTCCAGGTGCGGATGAAGGAGATCAGCTTCTCCGTTCCCTCCTCCCCTGCCACGCAGGCCGGGGTCAGCTTGATGTTCAGAAGACGGGCTGCACGCTCCCGGTAGTTATAGTTTTTGGACGAATAGTTGGATAAAAGCACTGCCGTCGGCCCGTTGATGTCTGCACCATGGGAGGCGGAGGAGCCGTCGGCCAGGGGCGTATACGCCTTCCTGCCGTTGGGGGTTGCGCTGACTACCTTGCCGAAGGGAACATGGGAGGTAAAAGGCACATACCGCAGATCCAGATGGACTCCCAGCTCTTGAGAGTATTTCTTGGTAAATTTCAAGGCCTCCTCATCCAGACGGCGGGCAATCTCATCGGCATAGGGATCGTTGTTGCCGTAGCTTGGGGCATGGACCAGAAGCTGACGGATGACCTCCCGGCCTTCGAAGTTCCGCTCCAATGCTTCCAGAAGCTGGTCCATGGTAATTTTGCGGTCCTCATACACCAGCTTGCGGATAGCTGCCAGAGAATCCACAACCGTGCCGTAGCCGATAAACTCGAAGTAGCCCAGGTTGATGCCACCTTCGATGTGATGGGTATGCAGGTCCTTGTGGTTTTTCAGGCATAGCTCATGCAGGGATGAGCCCAACGGTGCGGCAAAATGGCGCTCCCGCAGCCGGACAATGGCATGCTGCTGCACAAAAGCATGGCGCAGAAAGTGGGTTTGCTGGGCCAGGTAAGCATCGAAGAAGGACTCCCAGGTAGCAAGCTCTGTCACCTTGGACGTTTCCAGCCCGATGGTCTCCTCCCCATACAGCTTCATCCTGCCACTGTACAGGGTCATTTCCAGCGCTGCGGCAAAGTTGATGTAAGCGCAAGGACTGGTGTAGGTATCCCGGTTGGGCATACGGCATTCGGCGCAGCCGGATACGGCATAGTCATAGGCTTCCTCGAAGGCCGCTCCTTTGGCCAATAGAAGGGGAATGACCTCCTCGTCGTTGATCAGCTTAGGGAAACCGGAGCCCTCCTTGATGGTTTCAGCAATTTCGTATAAGTACCGCTCCGGGGCACGGGTATGGATCCGTGCAGCCAAATCGGGATAGTTCAAGGGGAATTCCTGCTTTGATTTCAGGAATAAGTAGGTCAGCTCGTTGGTGGCATCCAGGCCGTTTTTGGTCTGGCCGCCGATGGTCACCGCCTCCCAGTGGGCATAGCCCTCATTGAAGGCGCCGCCAGCAGGGGAAATATACAGGTCGATAAACTGGGCCATGGAATCCCATGCACATTCCAGCAGCTCCACCGTCTGTATGTCTGTGAGGATTCCCTGCTCCACATCCCGCTTGTAGAACGGATACAGATACTGGTCCATTCTGCCATTGGAAATGACGGTGCCTGTTTTCTGCTCCAGCCGGGAGAACATCTGGGTGAACCATTGGGCCTGCACCGCCTCATGGAAGCTCCGGGGAGGCAGCTCCGGCACTCTGGCGCAGATCTCGGCGATGCGCAGAAGCTCCGCTTCTCTGACCGGATCTCTCTCGGCCTGTGCCAGCTCTGCCGCCAAAGCGGAATGCCGTCTGGCCCACAGCACAATGGCATCGGACACATTGACAATCGCCTCCAGGAAAGGGCGTTTCTCCATGGTATCCACAGGGCTGTATGGGTCCAGCTCCTCCAGTTCCTTCACAGCCGCATCCTTGATGCCTTTATAGCCGACAGCCAGCACTTTCTCATAATCATGAACCCATTGAATGGATGAGCGGAAGGAAGCCGTTTCGTTGACAATAAACCGCGAAGCGAAGGTATTCTGGGGGTCGTAGGTGAGCTTCAGCGTTTCCGGGGGGAGAGCGTTAACCAGGCTTTCGTGGAAGGTTTTACCCTTCCAGTAGGGCGCAATTTCCTCAATAATAATCCGAGCATCCTCCTTGGTTATATCAAAAGGAGATTCCGTCCGCTGCGGCAGCTGCTGAATGGCCACATCCAGAAAATCCCCATCCAGCTCCGGATACAAAATCCCGTACCTGCCGGGATAACCGCCGCGCCCCACAATGAGCTGATCGTCGTCAATGTAAATCGTGATATGCTTAGCGATATGCAGCAACGCTTTGGACCACCTGAGAATCAGCGGTTCTCCCTCCGTTTCCTTAAAGGATTCGGTAAATAGCCTTGCCCGCTCCACATCAATTTTAGGCCGTTGGTTCTGGAAGGATCTGAGTATCTTTGTAGCCCGTTCATGCCCCTTTGCCGCCGGCAAGGTACCGGCTTGCAGGCGCTTTTCCTGCAGCGACAACACCTGATTGACTGCCATGCCACACCCCTCCATAATCCGCACTATTTTTATAGGAATTAATTATTTTCATAATCGTATAGCGGAGGGCAGGCTTTGTCAATGACTTTGCCGGGGAAAAGGCCTGAATTCACGAAGTCTACAAAGAGTTGTCAAATTCCGACATTTGGCTTTGTTTTATTGACCAACGCCAGATTCTGTCGGAACCTTCCGAAGGACATTCAAGAGACTGTCAAAACAAAAATCCGTCCCGGAGGACGGCGTAGAGAGGGTTTGATGAAGTCATTACTTTCCAAGCCATCTTCAGGACTACAGCGAGTTTTCTTCGTTCTGCTCCGCTGCGGCGGTTTGCCGGATAGAGGCCACCCGCTCCAGATCAAACAGCTGCCGAACCTGGCCGCACATGGCAAGCACCCGTTCAGCATCCTTCGGGGTGGGCTCGCCGTGGAAATAATCATCCAGAGAGCAGATGCCGAAGATAAAATCCAGGGAACGGATTTCCTTGTTCAGCTCCGGCGGAAAATCCACCACCAGCTCAACCGCGTTCATGAGGCAAATAAAGTTATGGTTTAAGGGCATCATCCCGTACAAGTGGCACATGGCCACCAGATACCGCTCCAGAGCCACCGCACCCACATTAAACACCAGGCTGAAGCGCTGGCCGCTCCGCTGAAACTGCTCCGTCCGGAGATGGTAACCGATAGCGTCCCCGTAATTCTCTTCGAAAGCCTCGTAATCCGGGTCCTTGCGCATAAGCTCCAGCATGGTCAAACGTTCCGCCTCCTTTGGACCGGTCATTTTCATTCGGGGGCTCCCCCAAAAGTATTCGGAATTGGCTTCGAAGCCTCTCGTCACTTTTGGGGGAATGTTTTTTACCACACGTTCAAAATCCATTCCTTGTTCTTCTTGTATTCCATATCCGTGAACAGATGATTGGCCATTTCCTCTGCCAGCCAGATGGCGCCGGCGTAGCCCACAACCGGATGCCGGTACAGACCTGCCCGGTCATAGGTGGGGAAGCCTACCCGCACCATGGGAATCTGGTTGTCGATGGAGATAAACCGGCCTTTGGAATGGCCCAGAATCAGGTCCAGCTCCACCTTCTTGCTCTTGATCCGCTCCTCCAGGGTCATCAGGTCCGCGTTCAGCACCACTTCCATGTCGAACTTGACGTTCTCCTGAAGCTCCTTGATCCGGGGGTCATTCTTGTAATGGACATTGTCGTCGCCCAGCATCAGAAGCACCGGCTTCATCTCCAGATCCAGACAGAATTGCGCCAGGCCGATAACCAGATCAGGGTGCCCGTAGATAGCCACCTTCTTATCCGCCAGGAACATATGCACCAGGTCCGTCAGGGCGTCGATGGCAATGCCCCGTTCCTTTACCAGCGCTGCCGGGATCGGTTTGCCTGTCAGCTTCCGCACATTCTTCAGGAAGGCGTCGGTATTGCGGATGCCGATGGGAGTCGGTCCGACGATGGTGGGGATATCGTACTCTTTTTCCAGATATTTGGCTGCCTTGCCGCCCTCATAACGGTTCAAGCAGATGGTGCCCAGGGCATTGGCCGTTCCCTCCAGATCGGCTATGGTGGTGCTGCCGTGGGATTCACCGGTTTTATCAGGCAGAATAGGGGAATCGAAGCTCTCGATTTCGAACAGGACGGTGGCCTCCACATCCATTTCCTTCAGCAGATGCTTCAACGCCGTTACGTCGCCGGGATTCACCCAGCCGGTAATCAGATTCAGCTTGCCGTTGGGCTCGCTTTTTTTGGCAAAAAATTTCACAAAGTCGTTCACCGCCACATCATATCCCGTCACATGGCTGCCCACAAAGCTGGGGGAGTGGATGGGAATGAGATGCACCTCGCGGCCTGCAAATTTTTCCTTCAGCAAGCCGTTATTCAGCTTGGTGACAACACCGTCCACGTCATCGCCGATAACCTCCGTAGAACAGGTGGTAATAATGGGAACCACCTTCACATCAGGATAACGCATCAGGAGCACATCTACCGCTTCCTCCACCCGGTTCAACGCTCCGAACACGGCGCCGTCCTCGTGGACCGAGGAGGAAGCCATCAGGAAGTTATCCTTGAAGTGCTGGGAAAACCAGAGGCGGACGAACATCACGCAGCCTTGTCCTCCATGCACGATGCCGATGCAATCCTTAATGCCAATGGCGGCGAATTGCGCTCCTGCAGGCTGGCAGGTGAAAATCGGATTGATGACGCCTGCCCGGTCTTTTTGAATGACTTCACAACTCATAGGGTTCCCTCCGATTCATGGATAAGTATTAGTAAGCTTTCACCTTCAGCTCTTCATTGAGGGAGCCGGTAATAGTCAGGAAGTCGATCCGCTCCTTCAGCGCTGCCATCACTTCCTTGATTTCGTCCTTAGCAGCGGATGCGAGCCAGCCGTACCGCTCCCGGTAAGTCTCCGCCAGAACAACAGCGTCTACCCAATAGCATCTGTCTGCGGGGGTGTCCTTTTCCACCGGCTCACCGCAGAGAATTTGCGTGGTTTTCGATAAGATACCCTCGTTTTGCTTCTCTCTGTCCCAGGCCCGGGAATGAAACTGCCACAGGCATTTTTTCATAATATAGTCCTCAAGCTGGGCGACTCTCGCTTTTTTTACCGCTTCATCCATGGGTCGGGCCCTCCTTATAAAAATCCGTTGTAATTGCGCCTACGCCTTTATGCCTTCAGGCTGCTTCTTCATATACGGGTAATCCCGCTCCCGCAGCTTGGTGACGGAATCGAAGCCGCCGGTGTATTGACGCAGCGTGGAGGAGCTTCGCACTTCTTCATTTAGCCCGGCATCAGAGATCCTGGCTTGAGTGGCGAATTCCACATCCGTATCGAATTCATCCTTGCTGATGTCCAGCCCCGACAAATGATAAATGGGGGAATAAATCGCATTGTAGATATCCCTGGCAAAACGGACCCATCCTTCATAACCCTTGTAAGGCCCGTTATGGTAGGCATGTGCGTTCAGATACGGCACGCGGATTTTCTTGGCCACCTCGCCGGGGCGTTTGCCGGTGAAGATAATGTCCGGCTTCAGCGTCTCCATGGCCTCCAGTCCCTCCAGCTCGTTGGGGTCATCGATGGCCAAGGCGCCTTCCTCACAGCGGGCGATGCCCTTCTCCATGTCGCCTTGATGGCCAAACTTGGTATAGAGGGAAACGACCTCTACACCCATTTCCTCATGAATGGCGTTGGCCCAGTGCCACAGCTTGGAGCCGCCCGGCCAGAGGCAGACGCGTTTGCCCTTCAGACGTTCCTTGTACCAGTCCAGCTCCGGCTTCCAGCGTTCGGTTTCCTCCTTGATAATCGCCTCAGCGCGGTCCTCGATTCCGAAGAACAGGCCGATCTTGCGGAGCGATGCGGAGAGGGGCTCGAATCCGAAGCCGTCGATATCCAGACGGGGAATGCCGTAGCGCACCCGCAGCTCATTGCAGATATATTCAGCGGAACGGGCGCACTCCAATACGTTCAGATGTGCCCTGTGCATGCCCCGCAGCTCATCATAGGAGCCATTGCCGGTAAAGGTGGAGAGAATTTGGACGCCCATCCGTTTAAAATAGTCCTGCATCACTTCCTGGTCGCCCTGGATGTTGTACTCTCCAACGTAGTTGATCACATAATCGCTGGTGATCTCAGGCTCCACATTGCCCACCTTCTGGTTGATCCAGGCGATGTTGATCTTGTGGTGGCCGCCGGACTGGCTGGGTCCGCCAAAACCGGGAGAGTTGCAGACGAAGATGTCCACATCAGGCATTTCCTCCATCACTTCTGCGGCAATGGCGTCAATGTCGTCGCCGATCAGAGCGGAGGCGCAGGTTTGGTAAATGGTCATACGCTTGATTTTGGGAAAAGCCTTAAAGGCCTCAATCATATTCTGCTTCAGCAGCTTCTCCGCGCCGAATACGATGTGCTTTTCCTTCATATCGGTGGCAAAGGTGTTCTTCAGCTGAAAGTTGTCATTATCGCTGATATAGCGTTTGGTTTGCCAGGTGTCATAGGTGCAGCCTACCGGGCCGTGGCTGATATGGATGACATCCTTCATCGGTGTGCCGATAACGTGTTTAGCGCCGCAATAGGCGCAGCCCCGTTCGGAGATGGTTCCGGGGATGGTGTTCAGGTAACCAAGGGGGAGAGCCATGGACAGATCCTCGCCGGGACCCTTTACAACCGCATGCTTTGTTCTTTCGGGAATACATTCGCTCACTTTAAATGTATGATATGGCATGGACTCGTTCCTCCTTTAGTCGGCAATACCGTACTTGGCAACCATTTCTTCCAATTCGTCCATGGAAAGGGGCTTCGGAATAACGAAGTTTTGGTTCTCGATGATCTTGCGTCCCAGTTCGCTGTACTCAAATGCTTGGTTGCATTCCGGATCATATTCAACAACGGTTTTTTTGTTGAATTCGGCCTTTTGCACGATATTGTCGCGGGGCATGAAATGAATCATTTGAGTGCCGATGGCGGCGGTGAACTCCTCCAGGAACTCTCTCTCCCGGTCAACCTTCCGGCTGTTGCAGATGACGCCGCCCAGACGGACGCCGCTTTGTTTGGCATACTTCAGCAGGCCTTTACAGATATTATTGGCTGCATAGATGGCCATCATCTCGCCGGAGGCTACGATGTACACCTCTTGAGCCTTGCCGTCGCGAATCGGCATTGCGAAGCCGCCGCATACAACGTCGCCCAATACATCGAAGAATACGAAATCCAAGTCCTCGGTATATGCGCCGTTGGCCTCCATCAGGTCGATGGCGGTAATAACACCCCGGCCTGCGCAGCCAACGCCCGGCTCCGGACCGCCGGATTCTACACAGCGGATATCCTTGAAGCCGGTGTTGACAACCTTGTCGGTAGTGATGTTTTCGGCGCCGATGTCCCGCAGGGTATCCATCAATGTCTTTTGGTTCATGCCGCCCAGGATCATCCTGGTGGAGTCGGCCTTGGGATCGCAGCCGTGAATAAATACCTTTTGATTATGAAAATGGGCCATTGCCGCTGCCGTGTTTTGCTGGGTGGTGGATTTGCCGATGCCGCCTTTGCCGTAGATTGCGATTTTTCTGGTCATTGTGAATGTTCTCCTCTCAATTTTCCGAATTTTCTGATTTTTAATTGCAGACTGATTCTTTTTCTTGCCCTTTACTTTTGCTAATTCTTCTTGTTAATTCTTCTTACTAATTTCTCTTCCTTACCCAAAATCTGCTCATTCACCTCCGACTCTTTGAGGAAGCTTTTTCTCTTGTTTCTTCCCCGTGATTCCGATGGTCGTCTCTCCAGATTAATGTCAACTTTCCTAACCGCTAATCCCGATATGGTATAGGTTTAGTGATATATTATCTTCTATCCTGATAAATCGTCAATGAATTGGTACTGTTTTGGAGGGTCAAAAGCAATAAATTCAAAGTTCATGTTAATTTAACTGACATAAACCTTTGAATCCCATCAAACCTGGGGTTTGCATTACGTTTTCATACAGAGCCTTTTTGGATTGGGCAGTACGGTTTAAAGAGGTTCCGTTCATTTTCCGGCAAAAGGGAGTTTGCTGCCCGATCCGGCACCTTGGCAGCCTCCAGGAAAAGCAGTATAGTAGCACCATATCTGGCAAGGAAGGTGGTTTGAGCAGAAACCTCAGGCATTATAATTACAAAGGAGGAATGCACTATGCCCCGTGTTGCTATAGGCAGCAGTGACGGCGAATGGATTGACGAGCATTTCGTCAACTGCCGTCAGTTTTTTATTTACGATGCCACCCCTGGAGGAGAATGGACGCTAGCCGAAATCCGCACCAATGACACCTCCGCCTGGGGCGGGCAGCATCAGGAAAGCCTGCTGCAGCAGGCCTCAAGCCTGGTGAAGGATTGCTCCATTGTGCTGGTCAGCCGCATCGGGCCAGGCGCCCAACAGCTGCTGAAGGAGTCCGGCATCACCTCCATGACCCAGTTCATCTCGCTGAAGCACGCCAAAGAAAAGCTGGCGCTGGGTTGATTGGCGAACGGATGGGCGAGTGGATGAGCGGAAGGCAAATCGCTTGGCGGATAAGCGGACGATGGATTGATGTTTGAGGGATGGATTGGCGGAGGGATGAATAAACGGATTGGCGATTGGGTGGAAGATGGATTGGTAAGTACAATGGATTGATGGATGTATCAGCGATGGATTGGCGGTTGGGTGGGCAGACGGATTAGCGGATAGATAACAGACAAAATGGCAGATGGGTTGGCAGGTGAGTTTGCAGGTGGGGTGGCAGGTGGGGTGGCAGGTGGGTTGGCAGGTGGGGTGGCAGGTGAGTTTGCAGATGGGTTGGCAGGTGGATGAGCAGACGACTGGAGCATAGGTGGGCAGATGGATGAGCAGACGGCTGGAGCATAGGAGGGCAGATGGGTTGGCAGGTGAGTTTGCAGATGGGTTGGCAGATGGATGAGCAGACAGCTGGAGCATAGGTGGGCAGCTGGTTAGTGGGTGGATAAGCAGGAGGAATTAGCGGGCAACCAGTATCTGGAAAAACGAAAATGCAAATCTGCAGTTATTTCGGGCTTCCCACCTTGTCTGATGAGCCGTTCCTGCAAATCTGCAGTTATTTCGGGCTAAAACGAGCAATCCGGGCCTCCACCCCCGATAATAACTGCACAATTGCATTTCAGCATCTAAGTCGGGCTCCAAATGCAAGAAACAACTGCATTTTTGCATTTTGACCTGGCGGCAGCGTTTCATCCTGCCTGCCAAATGACGAAGGGCCGCCATTTCCATTGGCGGCCCTCTTCCTCGCCGGGGCGCTGCCCCTCCGGCGGCAAACCCCAAAAAAGCTCCCGGCGGCGCACCGCTTAAGCGCCGCCACAGCCAGAACCGCCGCTGCCGCTGCGCAGCCCCGGCGTTGGCACCCCGCAAGCGGAGGGCGTGCAGGCGCCGGGACTGCAGGCAGCCAGTGCACCTGCGCCGGCGGTGCCGGAGCCGCAGGAACCCGAACCGCAGCTCCCGCCATATTGCTCCGCAAACTTCACGCGCCGCTCCTCGCTGGTGATCTCCGCCCAGGCGGTTGCCACACAGGAGCGGATAATGCCGTAGCGGGGGTGGGCGCGGTTGATTTCTCCGTCCTCCCCAACGGCAAACTCCTCGTTCATACATTCGTAATGCGCCAGATACTTGCGCAATTGAATGGCAAACATCACCCTGTGTCTGGCCAACAGAACAGGGTCGTAGCCAATCTGAAATCCCTTCAGAAGAGCCTCCGAATCCAAAGAAACACCCATCGCCCATCTCCCCTTTCCCGGCTTGCCTGCCGGACCTCCGCTGTTGCGGCCAATACCTAACCAATTTAATATTTTTACACATAGGCAAAAAACTCATCCTGAACTGCACAGCGTCTAATCCCCGCCATTACTGATTCTAACGAAAGCAGAAGCCGTTATTTGCCTCCAAAACAACCATTCCAAAATCTAACGGAAGTGAGCGCCGCTATTTGCCTCTGCACAGGCCAAAAATCGCATCCACACCCAAAATAAGGGCTGTGGTCTCCGTTAGATTTGAAAACCCCCGATTCCACGCTAAATAAAGGCTGTGGCTTCCGTTACATTATGAACCGTAAGGATGCGTACCCGGACGTCCCTCACTCTCTCCTCCCAGGTGCCCCGAAGGTCCCGGATGATCTCCCGCGATTCCTGCACTCGTTCCACCCGGATGCCCTGCAGGTCCCGGATGACCTCCCGGGTGTCCCACCCCTGCTCCCCCCGCGTGCCCGAACATCGCCTCCGGCTCCGCCGCATTTTCCTTGGCTGTGATATGCACCGGCGTAATCCGGACCACGGAGACGGCATTGCCGTCCATGGCGGAGCGGTAGCCCTCCACCATCCGTGGCGACATAAGCTGCTTGTAGAAGCCGGGGGTGAACTTCTCCAGGAGCTGCTGGAGCACCTCCGCCGCCTCGGCAAAATCCTGCACCCGCTCCGCTTCGCCAAACACCATCACACTGAAGTAGGAGGTGTCCGCGTGGCAGGGCACAGGATCGGTTACCGTCCCGTGCTCCCGGTAGACCGTGAAGGACACCTTCGGGTTGTCCGCCACAAGCCGCAGCTTTTTCCCCGAGCCCATGCCGTGGAAATAAATACAGCCCTTATGCCAGACATAATTCACCGGCACCGCATAGGGGTAGCCGTCTCCCGCAATCCCCACTACTCCCACACGGGAA
Source organism: Paenibacillaceae bacterium (assembly GCA_029256065.1). Lineage (GTDB taxonomy): Bacteria > Bacillota > Bacilli > Paenibacillales > NBRC-103111 > Paenibacillus_AR. Next base: position 9,291 of record JAQSYT010000047.1, on the reverse strand, counting down.
GCGGCGAGAAAAGCATTAATTTTGTCCTGATCGCGGCAATCCCGCTTCGCATAGCTCACATGCTCCATCATACCCCTCTGCCTCCTCCCATGATCCGCTCCTCCAGCCGGTCCAAAAACCGCCCCATCCAAACATTGCACTCGGCCGCATATTCCGGATGGGCCAAAAGCTCCTCCGGGATCTGGACAAAGTCCGACTTTACCAGCTCACCGCCGCACTCCTCCACATAACCCCGGAGCAGCTCTTCGGTATTTTCCAGATGGAACTGGAAGCCCACCACCCGGTCCCCCGCCACATATGCCTGATGGGCACAGCCCGCACTTGCCGCCAGAAGCCTTGCCTGGGGAGGCAGCACACTGAAGGTGTCATAATGCCAGTGAAACACCACAGACTCCCGGGGAAAACCGGCAAACAACGGATCAGCCGCAGCCGCCTCATTCCAGAAAACCGGGAACCAGCCGATTTCCGGCAGAGGGTTGGTTGTTACCTTGCCTCCCAGCGCATCGGCGATCAGCTGGCTGCCCAGACAGATGCCCAGCACACCCTTGCCCTCCCCCACCGCAGCCCGGATCAGCTCCTTCTCCGCAGCAAGCCAGGGGTACCGGTCCTCCTCATAGATATTCATCGGTCCGCCCATAATTACCAAGAGATCGAATTCCTCTGCGGCAGGAAGCGCCTCATCCAGATAAAACCGAGCGTAAGCCAACGGATGGCCTTTGCCCTTGGCCCAGTCCAAAATACTGCCGGGATGCTCCAGCGCAATATGCTGCAAAACATGTATTCTCACAGTATCCCCTTCTTCCGATTCTTCCGGTACTAGGGTGTGTCTGTAAACCCGCTTGAGGGCATCTTTCACCGCCTTTTCGCCCCTAGCTTCGTTACTTTCCCTTGACGTACCCCCGGTACGCCTGCGCGAAAGCGCCTTGCCTGGAACGAAAATTCTGTAAAATCTGCTCCCCTCGGAGTTCTCAGACACACCCTAAATGATGGCCCGGATGCCTGTTTCGCCTGTTCTCACCCGCAGCGCATCCTCAATGGGACAAATAAAAATTCGTCCGTCCCCCACCTGTCCCGTCTGATTGATCTTGATCAGGGTGTTCACCACCAGATTCACATCCTCATCCTGGACGATCAGGTTCAGAAGCCGCTTGGGAATATACTTCATCCCTGTACCGGGATGCGCCGCAGCCGCCAGCGCCGTTTCCGAGGTCACCTTCACCTCTCCGGCAATCCCTCTTTGTTTGCCTCTCCCCAGCACCGGGGATACCGTCATGGACGGATAACCCAACGCATCCAGCGCCTCCTTGGTAGCGGTCATTTTGTTGGGCCGGATGATGACAATCAATTCCTTCATACCTTTCCCCTCCGCTCTGTTCGGTCTGCTACAAGCCCTTGGCCCCTGTGCGCACGGTAATGGCTTCCTCCACCGGGCTGATGAACACCTTGCCGTCGCCGAAATGTCCGGTATAGGCCTTATAGCTGATCACCTTCACCACTTCCTCGACGCTTTCATCCTCCACCGCCATCAGGAGCATCACCTTGGGCAGCTCATCATAGTGGACATCCCCCAGGGTAATCCCCTTTTGCTTGCCACGCCCGAACACATTCAGCTTGGTCAGGGAATAATACCCCGCATCCTCCAGTCCGCCTACCACATCCTCCACCTTTTCCGGTCTGACAATCGCCCGCACCATTTTCATACCTGTCCATCCTCCTCTTTGTGATAAAAAGCAAGTCTATTCCATAATCGTCACCTCGGCCGCCGTCAATGCCGGCGTCACCCCCTCTCCCGTTTAAATCCCTTCTTCCCCGTTCTCCTCCTCCATGGCGGAGCGCAGAAGCGCCCTGGCCAGCCATAGTGGCGGGCGCTCCTTCAGCATGGTCTGCATCTTGTCCAGCTGGCCGATAACCTCCGCTCCCGGCTCCGTCTCCAGCAGCATAATCCCCGCCTTCGCCACCCGGCGGGCAGCTTCATTACCGATTTCCGCCGCAAACAAAAGCCTGCATCCTTTCAGCAGCCTCAGCCGCACCGCTACCGCACCGCCACCTTCCCCATCCGGAGGAACGGCTCCGGGAAGGGTCAACGTCTCCAGCCACCGGTACCCCTCCGCCGTAAAGTCGAACAGAGAAAAGGAGAAACAATCCTCAAACCCACAATCCAGATACTTGCCCTTCATAGATGCGAATGCCACCCTCATCGGCTACACACGCTCCCCGTTCATCAGGACATTGCCCAGATTGTTCAGCAGATCCGCCATCCCCCGGTATCCCAGGCTGACGGAGTAAGGAGAGCCGTAGCGGTTCAGCACCGGAAACCCCATAGGCATAAACCGGATTCCCGACTCCCTGGCCACATGCTCCCCGTAAGAGTTGCTTATCCATAAATCCGCCCCCCGGCCAGCCATCAGCTGCAGATCGTGAAGATCCCCTTCTACCACTTCGCCCTTTACCAGCTCCAATGCAGGAGTGGAAAATGGCACCACCGCCGATAAAGCCTTTATCCCAGCTTCCCACAACCAGGTCTGCACGGAAACCAGATGATCCGGCTCCAATGCGGCCACCACCCGTTTCCCCCGGAAGGCTGCCCGGGTATCCAGAAGACAGTCCAAGGCAAACTGGCGCTGCCACCGGTACTTCATCTGAACCGTATTGCGGCTGTACCGCTGCAGAAAATCGAAGAACTCATCCGTAGCCTCCAGTCCGGATATATTTGGAAATACTTGGTATCCAATGCCGAATTCCTCCTTCAATAGCCTGGCCGCAGGCTCCATGCTGCTGCCCACAGCCAGGGTAAAGCCCGAGGTGGCCATCTCCCAAAGATAATCCAGCGGAACGCCGCCGCGGGAGAGGGACATATGTCCCGCCAGCAGATGGCCGGCCAGAGAGGAGGATAAATCCGGCAGCACAATGACCTCCAAGCCGAAGGAAGAGATGATCTCCTTCAGCTCCATCACATCCCCCGGGGTGAGATGGGAACCGGCCAGCAGATTGATCCTTCTGTCCTTGTGCCGTGCCTTGGAACCGCCCCCTGGCCGGTACCGGGAGGCCAGCTCCCGGAGCACTGCCACAGTCATCTGGGCATAACCCGATTCCAGAGAGCCCTCGTGATCCGGCAGATACAGCTCGAGGAGAATTTTGTCCTGCAGCAGCTTCTCGTGATGCCTGCGGAAGGAACGGACCGCGCCGGGCAAATCCTCCCCCACCGCTTCCGTCATGGAAGAGCCTACCACCGCCACCACATCCGGCTTGTGTTTGGTGAAGACAATCTGCAGCACCTCATGGATGGTCTTTTCCCCGCCAAAAATCAGATTATATTCCTGCATGGCGATATTCTGCAGGGGGATAGGCTCCCGGAAATGCCGGGAGAGAACCGTCTGGATGGATTCGGCGCAGCCCTGTGGACCGTGCAGCACCGGCAGCGAGCGGAAGATGCCCTGCAGCGCCAGCACACCACCGAGGGATTGGCTGACCCGGAAGGGATTGATGGCAAGCGGCCGATCCTGCTTTTCAAAACTCAGCTCCATAGCCGTCCCCCTCCCAAGGCGACTTGCGGTATACAAGCCGCCAGACAGGCTGCTCCAGCACATCCAGGAGATCCTGCCCCATTCTCCTTATGCCCGCATAGCCGGAATAAGCACTGGTTCGCTCCTGGTCAATATCGAGGAACGGAATTTTTTCCTTCAAGGGCACATACGCGTTGCGGCTGGAGACGATCATCAGGTCCGCCCGTCTTTCCCGGTACAGCTTCAGCATCTTCTTCTCATCGCTTTCCTTCTCCAGCACCGTATCTGCCGCCGCCCGCTCCCTGATCCGGGACAGATCCTCCTGGGCATTCCTGTTGGTGCCGATGCCCACGATTTTCAAACCCAGCTCCTGCAGGGCGGACAGAAAAGCCCAGCTTTCCGACCCGTCCGTGTAAAGGACGACCTTCTTGCCCTTCAGTTCCCGGAAGGAGAGGGCGATGTCTTTCTTCAGGCGCTCCTCCTCCTTGCGGATAAAACGGTGAATTTTCCGGTCCAGCTGGGCATCCTGGAAGTGGAAGGCCAACTGACGCAGACTGAACCGGATTTCCCTGCTGCCGTAGAAGGAGCCTTCGAAATAGGGGATGGCGAAGCGGTCCCGCATTTTCCGGGCCAGGGTAATCATGGAGCGGCTGCAAACCAGCATATTGACCTTGGCGCAATTGGCGTCCTTCAGCTCCTGGTAGGTGCATTCCCCGGCAATCCGCGACAAAACACGGATGCCCACCTTGGACAGAAGGGCTTCGATCTCCTTTCCCTCCGCGGCAAAATGATGCTCTCCGATCAGATTGATTTCGTAAGCCCCAGGCTTTTCCGGCTTGCCCGTCCCGGTGCCGACCACCTTCTCGAACAGCGCCTCTCCCGCCAGCCGGTGGCCCATATTCATACTGCCGGCAAAACCGGGATTATGGACAGGAATCACCGGAAGACTCCAGCGCTTTTCCGCCTCTGCACATACTGCATCCAGATCCTCCATCGCCAGCAGGGTAATACAGGTGGCATAAACGAATACGCAGGGAGGACGATATTGCTCGGCAATGTAGCCGATGGCCCGGAGCAGCTTTTTTTCTCCTCCCAGCACAATGTCCTCTTTGGTTAAAGCGGTGGTGAAGGCATGCTTCGTCAATGAAACGCCAAAGGTGCCGCGCAAGAGCATCCCCCAGCTGTTCTCGAGACAACCCGGCGTGCCGTGCACCAGGTGGGCGGAGTCGGATATGGGCAAGAGCGCGCCTTGTGAGCCCTGAAAAGCGCAGCCCTTAATCAATTCGCCCGGCTTAGGCCGTGAGCAGCCCTTATGCCCCTGCGAATTATGCTCACAATCCGGTTCGACAAACAAATTTGCGCCTTCCTTCAGCATCACAATCCCTCCTTTTTTTGGGGAATCTGCCACTGCATTTCGTACCCTCTATCCTCAACAGGCAGGCAATGTTATAAGAAATATTTCATTAACCGCACACACTCCACTGCGTTTTCCTCAATGGGGCCTTTGCGCACCAACGGGATAATCCCCGCCTTCTGCAGCCTCTCCTGGGGTTTGGGGCCGATGCCCGAGGAAAGCAGAAGCCGGCAATCCGCCAACAGCTCCATGGTTTCCTCCATCGCCAGGCGTTTCCCGTCCGGCGCGCAATCGGCCGTTCCGTTGCAATATGCCTGGACCTTGCGCACTCCCGCCAGCCTGACCTCCGCAACCGCCACATCATAGATAAGAAACTCTGTAGCATGGCCAAAATGGAGGTTGATCTGCCCCATCCCCCGGCTGGCAACCGCCACCCGGACCGCACGGCTCCAATCCGACCTCTCTCCCGGCGTACCGGAAGCCGCCGCCTCAGCAGGGTGCAATCCGGCAGTACGCGGCTGGAAGCAGCCTCCCCGTTCCTCTGTAGCGGCAGCTTCCCTGTCACCTGCAGCCTCCTGGCTCCGGACGTCGCCCAATAGTCCCACCGCATCCGCCCGGCACTGCCGGCAATGGCGCATTTGCGGCATATAAACGGAGCAGGCATCACGCACCTCCGACAGCCCGGAGGGCTCCGGCGCCCTGACCCCATCCTTGTGGAACCGGCTTCCCGGAGACAGGATCAGCGGCATGATATTATGGGAAAACGCCCCTAGCCTTTTTGCCGTTTCCGACACAAGCAGGAGATGGCGGTCATTGATGCCCGGGATGAGCACCGAATTGATTTTGCACAGAACACCCTCACCCGCAAGCCGCCGGATTCCCTCCAATTGCCGCTCAAGCAGCAGGGACGCCGCTTCCAGGCCGCGGTATACTTGGCCGCCGTACCGAACATGGGCGTAAATCCGGCTTCCGATCCGGGCATCCACCGCATTCATCGTCAACGTCACATGGCGGACTCCCAACGCACGGATTTCATCCACATATTCGGGAAGCATAAGCCCGTTGGTGCTCAAGCACAAATGAAGCTTGGGGAATGCTTCCTTAACCAGCCGGAAAGTGCTGAAGGTTTCTTCCGGATTGGCCAGAGGGTCCCCCGGACCGGCAATGCCCAGCACCGTCAGATTCTGCAGGCGGGAGGCGTAATCCGCCGTCCTCGTCAATGCTTCCTCCGGGGAGAGGACCCGGCTGGTCACGCCGGGCCTGCTTTCGTTGGCGCAGTCAAATCTCGGGTTACAGTAATGGCAGGAAATATTACATTTCGGAGCCACAGGAGCATGCATACGGGCATAATGATGATGGGCTTTTTCTTGATAACAGGGATGGTCGGCAATCAAAGCAGTCTCCATAGGAACCTCCTCTTTAAAAAACATCCGAAAAATCCAAACAGAACTATAACTACTTATATTTAATTATAATAAATTATAATATAATCAAACTCAATCCCTCTTTTCCATGTTTTTAACTTTGGCAGAAACATTGTCAGAAAACATAACACCAACGTAACGCCAAACGCTTTCATTTTGAAATTGATACGGTTTCCTTAGTCCCGGACCACATTCCCACACAACAAAATAATCCCCCAAAAGTGACGAGATGCCTCGAAGCAAATTCCGGGTACTTTTGGGGGAGCCCCCGAATGAAAATGCGGAGTGCACTGCATTTTCGTAAAAAAACCGCACCCCCGGCATCTGCCAGGTTGTGCGGCTTTGTCCTATGTCTTGTTCTGCCGGAGGCGTCCCTATCCCAGCACAACATAAAAATCAGTTTCCTGCGGGCTGCTTTTGGCATACATTTCGCCCCGGTGTTGTTCCACAATGGATTTGGCGATAGCCAAACCCAGACCGTACCCTCCATTCTGCCGGGAACGGGAAGGATCCGCCCGGTAAAAGCGGTCAAAAATCTTGTCCACATGCTCCTGCGGTATGCCCGCTCCCGTATTGGATACCACCAACTGGACATGGCTGCCCTGGGTTTTCTGAAGCCGGAGACGGACGGTACCTTGCGGATTGTTGTACTTCACGGCATTGTCCAGCAGGATCAGCACCACCTGCCTGAGCTGCTCGCTGCTGCCTGTAACCATCAGACCCGGTTCAATATCATAAACCAGCGTCAAGCCTTTTTCGAAAATGACCGCCTCCATAGAAAGAACGACACTCTCCACCGCTTCGCTCCAGTTAAAAGGAACATGAAGAGGCAAAGACCGGCTGTCGTCCATCTCGGTCAGATAGAGGAGATCATTGGTCAGCTTTTTCATCCGCTCTGTTTCGCTCTTGATCCGGTGAAGCCACTTGGCCTGCCCGTTGACAGTGTCTTCGCCGTTCTGCAGGAGAACATCGGCATTGGTGTTGATGACCGTCAAGGGCGTCTTCAACTCATGGGAGGCATCGGCGATGAACTGCCTCTGCTTCTCAAAAGCCTCCTTCACCGGCGCAATGGAGCGGCGGGCAAAATAGCTGCTGGCCATATAAATGACCCCCAGCATAAGCAGCGCAACAAAAGAGAAGGTATACGTCAGGTTCACCAATATTTTCCGTTGGGCGGTCACATCCATGTAAATGATGGAATAGCCTCTCGGAACTGCCGTAACGCTGTAAGCCCATCGGGTGCCGTCCAGACTGAATTGGCCGAACTCCACCGGCTCCGCCGCTGCCCGTTTGACCGCTGTGGCATAAAATTCATCCGTCAGCGTAGTAAACCGGGTCATTTTCTCCACAATGTTCCACCCCTCATCCGTCCGCAGTGAAAAGGAAAGAGAACGCTCATGGGCCGGCTCCGTCATCTCCCTGCCTGCCGCTTCCCCCATCTCCTTGCCGGGCTGCCGGTGTCCGCCTCCTCCCCCTCCTGCTTTGGCTCCTGCTTCCGCCTGGCGGTGCAGCTCCAGCCTGATTTCATTCTGGGTATTCCGGTATGTGATGGTATAGATGGTGCTGAAGGCCACGAGCATAATAAACGTAATAATGACCAAGTTCATCAGCAAAAAGCGGTTGTGCAGCTTATTGAACATTACATCCCCACCTCCAGCACATATCCCACTCCCCGAATGGTGGCAATCCGCACCTCAGAGCCGAGAAAAAGCAGCTTTTTCCGCAAAAACGAAATGTAAACCTCCACGTTGTTGTATTCCGCTTCAGAGTCGAAGCCCCACAGCTTCTCAATGATCAGCTCCTTGGGGGAAACAGCTTGTTTCCTGACAATAAGAAGCTCCATCAGCTCGCTTTCCTTGGGAATCAGCTTTAATTCCTTTCCCTTGCAGGAAAGCTTCAAAACGGCGGGATTCAGCTCAATATCCCCGATTTGCAGCTCCGGCCCGACAATGACCTCACCCCGGCGCCGCAGGGCCGCCCGGATACGCGCAAGCAGCTCCTCCGTGGAGAAGGGCTTGGGCACATAATCATCTGCCCCATGATCGAGCCCGGTTATAATATCTCCGGTTTCACCCTTTGCCGTCAGCAGAATAACCGGCACCGCCAGCTTCTGCTGCCGGATATTCCTTAAGAGGGTGATGCCATCCATCCCCGGGAGCATGATATCCAGGAGCAGCAGATCATAAACGCCGCTTTGGGCATGATCCAGCCCTGCCAGCCCGTCATGGACAACATCCACCGAATAATGGTGATGCTTTAAGATTTGGGAAATCGCTTCCGCCAGATGAATTTCATCTTCCACCACCAATATTTTCATGGCACAACTCTCCTTGTCTCCTTCATGGTAGCAAAAGAATCTTTAAGCAACCTTAAATCCTCCGGTTATCCGTTTAAGATTCATTCAAGGTTCGGCCTGTATGATACGGACATGGAATCTACGAATACAGGAGGTAAGTTCAACATGAAACCGAAAAAGAAGAACATGGTTAAGCTTGTACTGGATGTGGCTATGGGAATCACCTTTGCTTTGTTGTTTAACAAACGGGTGCTGGGCGGGTTGGCGTTCCACGAAATCGCAGGGATCGCCATCGGGTTCGCGGTGCTGGTCCACATTCTGCTGAATGTGAAATTCGTGCAGAAGATCACCCTGCGGATCTTCGACCGCAGCTTGCCCCACCGGACCAGGTTCAGCTATCTTCTGAATGTGCTGCTGCTATTGGGAATGGGATTTATTATTGTCAGCGGCCTGTTTATCTCCAAGGTGGTTTTCCCGAATCTCCGGGTCGGCAATGAAAATTGGTTCAAAATGTCACACATGGCTGTTTCTTATTCTACCCTGGTTCTGATCGGAATCCACATCGGTCTGCACTGGCATTGGGTGATTACCATGCTCCAGAAGATTCTGCCCCTGCATATGCCCAAGATGCTGGCCAGAGCCCTGATGCTGGTGTTGGCTGCCCTCGTATTGGTTTACGGAGGCTACCAAATGTATTCCACCCAGTTTATCTCC
>JAQSYT010000425.1 GCA_029256065.1 Paenibacillaceae bacterium | reverse complement strand
GATAATCAGGTCGCAGCTATGGGTTTTGGCGTAATCAAGAATGGTTTCCGCCGCGCCGCCCTGAATCAGCTCCGCAGTGCCTTCCACACCGGACTCCTTCAGCAGCTGCGCCGCTTTCTCCGAGGTTTCCACAGCAGCATCGTAGACCTCCTTATTCACTGATGCCGGAATCGGCGCCAGCGCCTCACCGATATACAGCCGCGGGAAAGCATAGACATGCACCACATGAAGCCTTGCTCCCGGCGACAGCTTGGCCAGGCTTACAGCATGCTGAAACGCCTTGTTGGAAGCCTTGGATCCGTCATATGCAAGCAGAATGTTGGAGTATAACATAGAAAAACCGCCTCTTTTCTGGGAATGTGATGGTACTTGCGCGAAGATGTTGAATGATTCATATCTTCAGTATACCAAACTGCGGGTCAATGTTGAAACGAACCGGGTGGCAGCAGCTTCTAACGGAGGTGAGCATCTTTTTGCCGCAGACAAAAAAACCAGGAAGCGAGCGGCAGACCGCCCAGCTTCCTGGTTTCTATCTTATATTGTTGCTTTAATCCGCTGCTTAAACTTACAGAACCTTAGCTTTGCCGGAGTAGATTACGCCCAGCTCAGCGTATACGGAAGCGTCAGTGCCATCGGACAGCTTGGCCAATGCGCCTTCTACGCCAACGATAACCGGGATGCCCAGGCTCAGGCCGACTACTGCTGCGTGGGAGGTGATGCCTCCAACTTCAGTGATTACAGCAGCCGCTTTTTCGAAAGCAGGCATATATTCCTTGTCAGTGGTTACGGTAACCAGGATGCAGCCTTCTGTAGCTTTAGCATTGGCTTCTTCCGCAGTGCGGGCAGTTACCACTTTGCCGGTAGCGTTCAAGGTGCCGATGCCTTGGCCCTTGGCGATCATTTCACCAACATGGTGAACCTTGATCAGGTTAGTAGTACCGGTGCGGCCTACAGGTACACCTGCAGTGATGACAACCAGGTCGCCAACATTAACCAGTCCGGCGTTTACGCTGCTGTCAACAGCTTGTTCGATCATTTCGTCAGTATTGGCAGCTTCCTTGCCCAGTACCGGAATAACGCCCCAGATCAGCATCAGACGGCGGATCACTTGCGGGTTGGTAGTTACGGCAATGATGGGAGCCTTAGGACGGTACTTGGACACCATGCGGGCAGTATAGCCGCTTTCGGTGGAGGTCAGAATTGCCTTTGCATCCAGATCCAGTGCAGAGTTGGCAACAGCTTGGCTGATGGCTTCGGTAACGGAAGTTTGTTGAGCTTGGGATTGCTTCAGGAAGATTTCACGGTATTCCAGAGCGGACTCAGCGCGCTCAGCGATGCGGGCCATGGTCTTTACGGATTCTTCCGGATATTTACCAGCGGCGCTTTCGCCGGACAGCATGATAGCATCAGTGCCGTCGAAGATGGCATTGGCTACGTCACTTGCTTCCGCACGGGTCGGACGCGGGTTGCGTTGCATGGAATCCAGCATTTGGGTAGCAGTGATAACCGGCTTGCCCACGCGGTTACATTTTTTGATCATAGCCTTTTGAACCAGCGGAACTTCTTCAGCCGGAATTTCTACACCCAGGTCACCGCGGGCAACCATCAGGCCGTCAGATACTTCCAGGATTTCATCCAGGTTGTCCACGCCTTCTTGGTTTTCGATCTTGGAGATGATTTGGATGTGGCTGGCATTGTGCTTCTCAAGCAGCTCGCGGATTTCCAGAACGTCGCTGGCTTTACGTACAAAGGAAGCGGCGATAAAGTCAACGCCTTGTTCAACGCCGAATACGATGTCGTTAGCGTCCTTCTCGGTGATGCCAGGCAGGGTGATCTTAACGCCGGGAACGTTAACGCCTCTTTTGCTCTTGATGGTGCCGCCGTTAACGATGTGGCAGTGAATTTCAGTGCCTTTAATATCAGTAACTGTCAAACCGATCAAACCGTCGTCGATCAGGATAGTGGAGCCAACGGTTACATCGTTAGGCAGGTTGTCATAAGTGATGGAGATACGGTCTTTGTCGCCAAGAATTTCTTCAGTGGTCAGGATGATGGTTTCATCTTGCACCAGCTCGATAGGTTCAACCTTCAGCTTGCCGGTACGGATTTCCGGACCTTTGGTGTCCAGCAGGATTGCAACATTCTTGCCTGTATTCTTGGTAACTTCGCGAATATTCTTGATACGTCCGCCATGCTCCTCGAAATCGCCGTGGGAGAAGTTCAGACGCATAACATTCATTCCGGCGTTGACCAATTTGGTCAGGTTTTCTACGGATTCACTGGCAGGACCGATAGTACAGACAATCTTCGTTTTACGCATGGTTTAATGTTCCTCCTAAAATTTATGTATCCGAATTGCCTGGATATTTGTATGAAACCCTTGAGGGATTCCCAACTACCATCACTTAAAATACCTTATAGTAGAAGCAGAAGCCTATGATGTTTGTCATAGAATTCTTCTTCACTCTCTATAATCTTACCCAATCTGACAAAACCTTACCCTTTTGCAGGGTCGGATTGCGCAGAAATCAAGGTCCGTTGAGGGATGCGGTACGTTCCGAAGGAACGGAATTTGCGGTACCGGTCCTCCCTCAGCTCTTCTGCGGTCAGCAGCTGGAGCTCTTGAAGATGCTTCCACAGGCTGGCTTTAAGGGAAGCTGCCTGCTGCTCGAGATTTTTGTGGGCGCCTCCCGGCGGCTCCTGCACAATCTCATCGATGAGCTTCAGCTGGAGTATATCCTGGGCGGTGATCTTCATGGCCTCCGCAGCCTGGGGAGCCTTGGCCGAATCCTTGAACAGGATAGAGGCCGCCCCTTCCGGCGAAATAACGGAATAAATGGCATGCTCCAGCATCAGCACCCGGTTGCCGACTCCAAGAGCCAGCGCACCGCCGCTTCCTCCTTCGCCGATGACCACACAAATAACAGGCACACCCAGAGCTGACATCTCCATCAAATTACGGGCAATGGCCTCGGATTGGCCCCGTTCCTCCGCCGCGGCTCCGGGATACGCACCCGTTACATCGATGAAGGTAATAATGGGACGGCGGAATTTATCCGCCTGCCGCATCAGACGCAGCGCCTTCCGGAAGCCTTCTGGATGGGGCATACCGAAATTCCGGGCGATGTTGTCTTTGGTGTCCTTCCCCTTTTGGTGGCCGATCACGGTAACCGGAACCCCGTTCAGCTTGGCCAAGCCCCCGATAATCGCCAGATCGTCTCCGAACAGGCGGTCCCCGTGAAGCTCCAAAAAATCGGTAAACATCGTCTGGATATACTCTATGGTTGTGGGACGCTGGGGGGTTTTGACAATTTGAATCTTCTCGTGAACCTTGAGCTCCGCATACACCTCTTGGGCAAGCCGGGAATAACGCTCCTCCAGGCGGCTGATTTCATCTGTGAAATCAATGCCCTTTTCCTGGCCGAATTTCTTCAGTTCCTCGATTTTGCCCCTCAGTTCCGCAAGAGGCTGCTCATAGGGCAGTTCACTCGCCAACCGCACCCCCTCCTTTCTTCCTAGAAATAACCTGGTCCCTGCCCGCAGGCCGGATTGGTTATGGAATCTCGAATTTGACGGAGCCCAATGAAGGGACCAACCATGAAATAACCTGAACCGGATACATGACCGGACAGGTTATATCGTCTCCCGCATTAATCGGTCAGCCTCTTCCGGCTCCGCGTGCAGCGGATGATCCGGGAGCTTGGGAATGCATATCAAGAAGTTTCGTCAGGGTTGAGCGAAGCTCCTTGCGGTGAACCACCATATCCACCTGCCCGTGCTCCAGGTTAAATTCCGAGGTTTGGAAATTATCCGGAAGCTTCTGGCGGATGGTTTGCTCAATGACACGCTTGCCGGCAAACCCGATATTGGCGCCTGGCTCAGCGAGGATAACATCCCCCAGCATGGCAAAGCTGGCCGATACACCTCCATACGTGGGATCGGTCAACACCGAGATATAAAGCCCCCCCCTCTCCGCAAGCTTGGCCAAGGCCGCGCTGGTCTTCGCCATCTGCATGAGGGAGAGCAGGCTCTCCTGCATCCGGGCGCCGCCCGAGGTGGAGAAAAGCACAAGGGGATATTTCTTCTGGATGGCCGCTTCAATGGCACGGACAATCTTTTCGCCGACTGCCCCGCCCATGGACCCTGCAAAAAACTCGAAGGTCATC
>JAQSYT010000424.1 GCA_029256065.1 Paenibacillaceae bacterium | reverse complement strand
CGGATGTACGGCGGTGTAACCAGTCCTTCGGAGCTGAAGAAAATTGCCCAAGTGGCTGAAAAATATGATGTGAAGATGGTTAAGGTGACCGGCGGCCAGCGTCTGGACCTGCTGGGTGTGAAGAAGGAGGATCTCCCCAAGGTATGGGAGGAGCTGGATATGCCTTCCGGCTATGGCTACGCCAAATCGCTGCGGACAGTCAAAACCTGCGTCGGCAACCGTTTCTGCCGCTTCGGAACCCAGGACTCCATCGGAGTGGGCATCGAGCTGGAGAAGAAGTTCGAACGGCTGTGGATGCCGGCCAAGTTCAAGATGGCGGTAAACGGCTGTCCCCGCAACTGTGCGGAATCCGGCACTAAGGATTTCGGTGTGGTGGGCAATGACGGCGGTTGGGATATTTTTGTAGGCGGTAATGGCGGTATCAAATTAAGAGGTGCCGATCTCCTCTGCAAGGTCAAAACCGATGAAGAGCTGGTGGCTATAAGCGGCGCGTATATCCAGTTTTACCGGGAAACAGGCAAGTTCGGCGAGCGGACCAGTGAATGGGTGGAACGGATTGGTCTGGAGACAATCCGCGAGGCTGTTGTAGATAATCTGGACTCCCGCAATGCTCTGGTGGAGCGGGTGGAGCTGGCTCTTGCCCAGGTAGAGGATCCTTGGATGAAGGTACGCAGCGATGAGGAGCTGCAGCGTACGCTTTATGAGAATGTGGCCGTGCACCAGTCTTAATATTGATATTTGACAAAAGGGGAGAAGAGCAATGGCAGAAATGACATATGTGGAAATCGGCCCTGTGGAGCGGTTTCCCAGCCGGATCGGAGTCCGGGTGCAGGCAGGGAATGAGGAAATTGTAGTTTTCCGTCTGACCGACGGGCGGATTGTCGCCCTGGAGAACCGCAGTCCCCACCGCAAGGGCGGCATTATTAGTGAGGGAATGGTCAGCGGCGAATATCTGTATGATCCGCTGTACGATTGGAAGATCAGCCTGTTAACCGGGGAAGTGCAGGCTCCCGACAACGGCCAGGTGAAGGTATATCCCGTAATGGTGGAAGCAGGTAAGGTTTGTATCGGAATAGGCAGCCGGTAAAAGGGGGCAGGGGCGTATGTATCGTGAATCGATCGAAACGGTTGTGGATTCGGCATTAAAGCGCAAGAAGCTGATGGATAAAAGCCTGCTCCGGTATCTCATCGCCGCAGGTTTGGCAGGTGCCTATGTGGGCCTGGGCATTGTGCTGATCTTTTCCGTAGGAGCTCCGCTGTTTGCGATTAAGTCCCCTGTCACCTCTCTGGTCATGGGCGCGAGCTTCGGGGTGGCGTTGACTCTGGTTATTTTTGCTGGCGCTGAGCTCTTTACCGGGAACAATATGATTTTTACCTTAAGCTCACTGACGGGGGCAACCCGCTGGCGGGACACCTGGAAGAACTGGTTCTGGTGCTTCCTGGGCAATCTGATCGGCGCTATGGTGCTGGTTTTGCTGGTGAAAGGCTCCGGGATATTCAACGGCATCAAGGCGGATCATCTGCTCATGGCAACAGCAGCCAAGAAAATGGCGATTCCCTTCTGGCAGGCCTTCTTCCGCGGCATTCTCTGTAACTGGTTTGTCTGTCTCGCCATCTGGACCTCCATGCGGGCCAAAAGCGATTCCGCCAAGCTGATCCTGATCTGGTGGATGCTCTTCGGCTTTATCGCTTCCGGCTACGAGCACAGTATCGCTAATATGACGGTTCTGGGGCTGGCTCTGGTGCTGCCTCATCCGGAAACCGTAACCTTGGCCGGCTGGTTCCAGAATATGATCCCTGTCACCCTAGGAAATATGGTAGGCGGCGTAGTGTTCCTGGCCATGATGTATTGGTTTATAACCCCGGTCCGCGCCGTCGCTAAAAAACTGGATGTTTAACGACGAAACGGCGCAGGCTCTTCCCGCATCCTTGGGGAGGGCTTGTTTTTTTCACTTTAAAGAAAAGGGCGGTTTTCTTGACGGCGCATAACCGATAGGATCATAATAAAGGAGAAAAAAAGAGGAGGGATAAAATGGAAGCGACTGTTGTAGCAAAGGATCAGCTGCAATTGGCGGTGCTCAGAGCTGAAGGGACACATGCGGATTTTCAATTGGGCAATGACGTGAGACGGGCATGGCAGGAGCTTCAGGCCGCATTTGCGGATCATAAATCCCTAATTGTGAACGACTCCATCGGCTATGTGATTTATCCGCAATGGGGATTGGAAGGGCAGGGCAATAGGGATAACCATACCCTGTGGGTGGGTGTGCAGGTGAAGAGCTTTGACGGGCTGCCGGATGAGGTGGAGCAGGTGGTTATTCCCTCCAGGCGGTACGTGGCCGCACCATGTGTAGGAGGCAAGGAAGAGATGTACCGGATGTACGGAGAGCTGCGGGAATGGACGGTCAGCCAGGGCTTTGCCATCGACAATTCCGAAGGAGCCTGGACTGTGGAAGCCAACCGCTTGAAGCCAGTGAATCCTTTTGAAATACCGGCGGAGAACATCGAGGCTTTTGATTTCGATATCCTTTACGCCATTAAATAATGTAGTTAATTGCATTAAATAATTTCGTGAAAGCGCTTTTGTCTTCCCTTGCGGGAAATTTTGTGCTGCGATACGAAGAACAATCACAAAAGAAGCCTGTTTGCCTTATCGGCAGAACAGGCTCTTTTCGATAATAGAGTGGCATTTGCTGCGCGTTCTCCTTGAAAGAGAACCGGAAGAAGACATTAGTTGCCCGAAAGGATGCTCTCGATTTTCTCCAGTACCTCCGGCGTCAAGGTGATGCCCGAGGCTGCCGCATTCTCTACCACCTGCTGCGGACGGCTTGCGCCTACCAGTGCGCTTGCCACATTAGGCTGACGCAAGATCCATGCCAATGCCAGCTGTGCCACAGTGATGCCCATTTCCTTGGCGATGGTATTCAGCTCCACAACCTTGGCGATTTTCTCCTCCGTCAGGCCCTTGCGCATATTCTCCAGCTTGGCCGCACGGCTGTCGGCAGGGAGATCGGACAGCGAGGTATACTTGCCGCTCAAGAGACCCTGCGCCAGCGGCGAAAAGACGACCTGGCCGATGCCCTTTGATTCGCCAAGCGGGATGACGTCTTTTTCAATATAGCGATTAAACATGTTGTACACCGGCTGGTTGACCACAATGCGGTCCAGCAGGTACTTGTCCGCCACGGCTAGGCCCTCCGCCATTTGGACAGCGGTCCATTCGCTGACGCCTGCGTACAGAATCTTGCCTTGGGTCACCAAATCGTCGATGGTGCGGAGGGTTTCCTCCACCGGAGTTTCCGGGTCGAAGCGGTGGCAGTAGTAAATATCCACATAATCTGTGCCCAAACGCCGGAGGCTGGCATGAAGCTGCTCGAACACATGCTTGCGGGACAGGCCGCGGTCATTGGGGCCTTCGCCCATTGGCCAAAACACCTTAGTCGCCAGCACATAGCTTTCCCGTTTATATCCGCGGAGTGCTTCCCCTACAACCTTCTCTGCTTCTCCACGCTCATATACATTGGCTGTATCAAAAAAATTAATCCCCAGCTCGTACGCTTTATGGATGGACTGCACCGCATTTTCCTTTTCCACATAGCCGCCATAGGTTAGCCAGCTGCCAAGACTGATTTCGCTTACCTTTAACCCGGTTTTGCCTAATTTGCGGTATTGCACGGAACATTCCTCCTTCAGGTTTATCGGAACACTATTTCATCCTAGCCCACTTGACAGTTTTTTAAAAGTACTGAAATGATTATTACTAGGTTACGTTGAGGTAAGTAGTGGAACGGTCCGCCGCTGCGTGGAGTGGAAGTGGACGGGAGGATAATGCTAAAATGGGCAAGAGGTGAGAGTTGTCCAATGGCACAGGATGAAAATTTTGATATTTTTGATGAACATATGAACCATATTGGTACGGCAAGCCGCCAGGAAGCCCATGCACAAGGGCTATGGCACCGGACCTTTCATTGCTGGGTGCTGCGCAAGGGAAGTGCCGGGTGGGAAATTCTGCTTCAACTGCGGCACAAGGATAAGGATACCTTTCCAGGGCTTTTGGACGTATCCAGCGCCGGACACCTGCTGGCCGGTGAGCTAGTGGAGGATGGAGTGCGGGAGCTGGAGGAAGAGCTTGGGATCGGCGTCCCTTACCCGGAGCTGTTCTTCGCAAGTGTAT
>JAQSYT010000046.1 GCA_029256065.1 Paenibacillaceae bacterium | reverse complement strand
AAAATAACGGTATATATTCCCCCTTCACCAACACCAGCTACTACAACAAAAATAGGAAACAGGATAAATGGCGGAATCTGCGACAGAAATACTGTCAAAGGCTTGAGGAACCGGGCCACAGCCGGCAGCGCTCCTGCCAGAATGAAGCCTACAGGCAAAGCCAATACGGCAGCCAGCAGAAATCCGATGAACACCCGTTTGAGACTAATCGTGATATAGATAATCATTTTGATCACAGTCATATCCAGACCAACCCGAATCACCTCGGAAAAGGGAGGGACAAAAATCGGACTGACCCATCCCAACCGGGGAGCAAGCTCCCAAATCAAGAGAAGCAGCAGAAACAAGTACCAGCTTAAGAGCTTGTTGTGAACCAGGTTCAGGGTTCGCCCCATGGTAGAGCCTCCATGATTATTTATTATTCTCATTTGTTTAGGGACTGTCTTAAAACTCACTTATGGGCATCTTTTACCGCCTTTTCGCCCCCTGCTTCGTTACTTTTGCTTGACGTACCCCCGGTACGCCTGCGCAAAAGTGCCTCGCCCGGAACGAAAATTCGGCAAAATCTGCTCCCTTCGGAGTCATAAGACAGCCCCTAGTTGGTTTTAAATCATGATTTTACAATACGGCAGAGGCTGAAATTTGCTCCTCCAGATGGATATCCTGTGCAACACGCGGAGCCTCTTCAGCAGGCGGCAGCTGCTCCTCCTGGCTTTGGAGAAGCTCCCAAATCCGGTACCGGACCAGACTGAAATCCGTGGTGGACAGCACATCCCCAACCCGTCTCGGACGAGGCAGCCCCACCTTCACAATCTCCTTCACCTTACCTGGATTGGCGGACATGACTGCCACCCGGTCTGCCAGTGCCACCGCTTCGTCGATACTGTGGGTGACGAAGATAATGGTCTTCCGGGTCTCCTCCCAAATCCGCAGCAGCTCATCCTGCAGCGTTTCACGGGTTTGGGCGTCAACAGCTGCGAAGGGTTCATCCATTAGCAACACCTCAGGATCGTAGGCCAACGCCCGGGCGATGGCCACCCGCTGCTTCATACCCCCAGACAGCTCATAGGGGTAACGGTCCGCAAAGCCGGTCAGGTTCACCAGCTTCAAGAAACGGTCGCTGATCTCCTGTCGTTCCTTCTTGGGAACCCCTTTCACCTCCAGGCCAAATTCCACATTATGGCGCACCGTCCGCCAGGGGAACAGGGCATAGCCCTGCATAACTATCCCCCGGTCCAGTGCTGGCTTGGTAATTTTTTTGCCGTCGATGAAGAGTTCACCGGAGGTTGGAAGCGCCAGCCCGGCAATCAGGTCCAGCAGCGTGGATTTCCCGCAGCCGCTGGGCCCTACAATGGTAAGAAACTCACCCTTATTCACTGTCAGACTGACATTCTGGAGGGCAGAGAAAATCTGCTCCTCCCCGCTGGCATTGCGCTTAATCTGATAATCCCTGTTGACGTTCCGGATTTCGATTTTTGCCAGTGACTCAGCCATTGGCCACAACCTCCGCTTCATTTTCTTCAAGGGCAGAATGATCAATGTAGCTGAACGGATCCTCGCTGTACCAGGATTCCCGGTACGGGAGCTTAGTATTGCCGCCCAAATTACGGTTAAACGAGGAATTGCGCATAATTCTGGCCACCCGGGTAGCCACCTCGAATACCCCTTGGTAGCCCAGATAATCATTGCTTTGGCCAAACAGCGGGAAAATGGAGAAGCCCTGTTTCGATGCGGCGCCGTTGCCACCCAGATGCCCTACGTACAGATCCGGCTGGATCCGGCGCAGCAGGTTCGCCTGCTCGAACAGCTGCCCGGCTCCTACGTTAAACACCTTGTCATCCACACCCGGCACATCTTGAAGGAATTCATCCAGCAGCGCCTCGCCGTATTTGTCAAAATGGTATCCCCGCAGTCCCACGACTTCCATCCCCAAGTTGTATAGGAGCTCCGCTGTGGTCATAATGCGGATTTCGCCGCCGGTTACAAACACCTTCTTGCCCTGCAGCTGCTTGCGGTACGGCTCCAACGCCTGGTTCAACTCCCGGTTCTCCGACTCGATGAACCGTTCCGCCTGTTCTTCAATGCCGAAGTAGGCGGCAATGTCGCGGATCCACTTGTTGGTATTGGTAATGCCGATGGGAATGGTCCGCATGACATAGGGAATGCCGTATTTGCTCTTGAAATGCTCCACAAAATAGTCGTCATGTGTGGCACAGATGCTGACGTTTAGAGCCGCTTCATAAGAATAGGTAAAATCATCGGGATGGGAGAAGCAGGGCAGCACGCGCACCTCCAGATCCAGTGCATTCAGAATGCGGATCAGCTCCACCTCATCTATGCGGCTCATGGAGCCCACATTCAACAGGTTGACGGTTTTGCTAATGCGCGCCTGGCGTTTGGCCTCCTCCAACGGATCCTCCGGCAGCACACGCTTATCCCTGGCTTTGTCCTCCCCTACCAGGTTCCGCAAAATCCCGTGATACACCGCATCATAGGCCGTCGCTTGAATGCGGGTCTTAAAGCCCTCGCAGTGAATAGGCACAATCCGGGCGTTCACCTGCTTCTGGAGATCATCCAGAATACTGTCGATGTCGTCGCCGATCAGCGCGGGCACACAGGCATTCATCACGATAATGGCCTCCGGTCGGAATTCCTGCTCCGCCTTCAGCACCGCCTGGCGCAGCTTTTTCTCGCCGCCCTGGATCACGTCCACCTGGTCCAGATTGGTGTTGATCCAGCGCAAGCCCCGGGCGGAGGCGCTGCGCAGCTGCTGGAACACCTTGTTGATGCCCGCCATCTGCAGCATATTGGCGCCGCAGCCCACCGGGCTATGCACCACCACCACCGAATCCCGCATGGAGGCCACCATGCCTAAGCTCAGACTCAGCTGGCAGCCTTGGGTTTGGGAAAAGGTGCGCTTTGTATTGAACAGACAGCCGCCCTTTTTGGACTGGCCGGACAGGTCGCAGCAGGAGCCGCCGTAGGCGCCGCAGGCTGCCAGCCGGTCTTCCCGGACAGGGGCTGCTTTATTCTTTAAGTAATCCATGTGTATCCCTCCAGTTTATGATTGCCGGACAGCTTCTACCGGTGGCTGACCAGCAGGGTAATGGCATCCTCTGCCAGGGTCAGGCCGCCGATAAAGCCTGCATACGCCCGGTTCAGCACCACCCGGTTGGTAATGGGATAGCTGACTGCCAATAGCGGCACCTTGAACTGCTCCGCCGTATCCCGTTCCATGACACTTCCCGCTATAAAACCGGGCAGGAAGCCGTCGTAATACCGCTGTCCCTTGGATTGAGGCCACTGGCGGTTAATGTGCTTGGCTACGTTGGAGGCATCCGTATCGAAGACCACAGTGGGCTCAAGCCCGGAGTGGTAATCCCGGAAGCCTGCCCGAATATCGTCCTCCTCTTCCGGCAGAAGCGGGTCCGTCACAATCGCAAGCTCCGGCAGCCAGCCCAGATCATCAGCCAGGAAACGGGTTAACGCCTGGGCGTAGTTGACATCCCCCACCACCGTGACATAACGCTGGAAGTCCAGGTCATTGTAGGAATCGGACAGCCGCTGCAAAAACTCATAATAATATTTGCGTTCCCGGGTTATGACCTGCTCCACCTGCTCCGCCGGCACTCCTGCGGCATCGCCAACCCTGCGCAGGAAGGCGGAGGTGGCATGGTCTCCGATGGGGAAGTCCACTGTCAGCCAGGGTACATCGTGAATCTCCTGGAAGGTTTGGGCGGCCTCTTGGCCGTACACCCGGGACAGCACAATATTCAATGATGCGGAAGCGGCATGGCGGAGATTGTCAATGGTCTCGCCGGTGCCGAAGAAGGTATTTACCTTCAGGCCCAGCTTTTCCAGCAGCGCCTTGAGATTATCAATATTCCCTTTCCAGAAGACGTCCTGCAGAGGCACAATGCCGAAAAGATTCACGGTGTCCGCCTTTTTCACCGGGGACGGCTCCGTAAAATCCCGGAACAGGGCTGAAAGCACATAATCGTAGCCCTTGTAGGAATTTCCCTTGAAGCTGGTGGTTTCCGTTCCGATCACCGGATGCTCGCCGCCACGGAATTGCTTGACCACCTGGTTCACATCGTCTCCGATCATTTCCACCATGCAGCCGGTTACCACAAAGTACAGATCCCCGTCCATGATTTGGATGGTATTCTCAATTTGCTCAGCCAGCCGTTCCTCGCCGCCGAACACGATGTCCCGCTCCGCCACGTTGGAGCTGGGCAGGGTTTGGCCGCCGCAATAGCTGCCGCCGTGATAGCCCGACGCCCCGGACAGGGCTCCGGCCAGATTGCCTCCGCATCCGGGAGAGGTGTGAAGAATGGGAATTGCCCGGGGAAGCGCCTGCACCGTTCCGATGGCTCCCCCCAACGCGCAGGTGAACCGTGGTCTTTCAATGACTTTACTCATAGCTGTCTCCTTTCAGTAATCAGCAAGTTCGTCCCTCCATTCGGCTCTGCCGAATTCGAGGCTTTCATAACCCATCCGGCCTGCAGCAGGGACCGGGTTATGAAAGGGCCACCTCTTGGAACAGCACGGTGGACAGGTAGCGTTCCCCCGTATCCGGCAGCAGAGCCACGATGGTTTTGCCACTGTTCTCCGGGCGTTTGGCCAGTTGGGCTGCTGCAAAAACGGCCGCACCCGAGGATATGCCTACCAGCAACCCCTCATACTTAGCCAGCTCCCTGGCGGTTTCCAGCGCTTCATCATTCTTCACTTTATAGATTTCGTCCAGCACATCCAAATTCAGAATTCCCGGTACAAATCCGGCTCCGATGCCCTGAATTTTGTGGGGGCCTGAGGCGCCGCCGGATAAGACGGGTGAATCATAAGGCTCCACGGCCACGATCTGGATATCGGAGCGCCGGGATTTCAGCACTTCCCCTACGCCGGTTACCGTGCCGCCTGTGCCCACACCACCCACAAAGATATCCACCTTGCCATCCGTATCCCTCCAGATTTCCTCTGCGGTGGTTTTGCGGTGGATGGCCGGGTTGGCGGGATTGTTAAACTGCTGCGGCACATAGGAATTGGGCGTTTGGGCCGCCAGCTCCTCCGCCCGCCGCACAGCCCCCTTCATCCCCTCCGAACCAGGGGTCAGCACCAGCTCCGCTCCCAGCGCCTTCAGCAGGTTTCGGCGCTCCACGCTCATGGTTTCCGGCATGGTCAGAATCAGCCGGTAGCCTCTGGAGGCAGCCACAAAAGCCAGGCCGATACCGGTATTGCCGCTGGTGGGCTCTATTATCACCGTGTTCTTCCCCAGCAGCCCCTTCTCCTCCGCATCCTTGATCATGGCATAGCCGATCCGGTCCTTAACGCTTCCCGCCGGGTTAAAATATTCCAGCTTGGCGATAATGGAGGCGGACAGCCGTTTGGTGCTGCTGTACCGTCCCAGCTCAAGCAGAGGGGTATTACCGATCAGATCAGTGAGACTTCTGGCAATTTTGCTCATGGGAATTGCTCCTCTCGATTCCTATAGATTTCCTACCGCCTGGGGAGGAAGCACACCGTTTTCCAGCTCCACCAGTTGCTTGCCCCATTTCGCCGCCCACTCCCGCAGTTCGCCGACTTCAAGAGGGGCGGGAACCTTGGATACCTCATGCTCGTCGATCTTTCTTGCCAGCTCCTTGTAAACCTTGGCCTGCTGGGAATCCGGCGCTGCCTCAATGGTGGTTTTTCCCTGCAGCTCGCTTTGGGTGACCGTCACTGAGCGGGGTACATATTCCACCACCTGGGTTTGGGTTTTGGCGACAAAATCATCTATAATATCCTTGGAGTACGGGGCATTAATAGAGTTGGCAATTACGCCGCCCAACAGCGCTCCCCCCGCCTTGGAGTACTTATGAATACCCTTGAACAGATTGTTGGCGGCATACACAGCCATAAAGTCGGCGGAGGAAACGGTGAACACATGCTCGGCAATCCCCTCCCGCACGGGAACCGCGAAGCCGCCGCAGACCACATCGCCCAATACGTCATAGATCACATAATCCAGGTCCAGCTCCTCAAAAACCTTCTGCTGCTTGAACAGCTCCACCGCTGTAATGATTCCTCTGCCTGCGCAGCCTACACCGGGAGCAGGCCCGCCCGCCTCCACGCAATATATGCCGTTAAAGCCCTTGAAAATCACGTCTTGGGCCTTGATTTTCGTTTTCTCCCGGAGCGTATCCAGCACAGTGGGGATATAGTCGCCGCCCCGCAGGGTATTGGTGGAGTCGCTCTTGGGGTCGCAGCCGAATTGCATGACCTTGTAGCCTGCCACCGACAAAGCCGCGCTGATATTCGAGGTTGTTGTAGATTTGCCGATTCCGCCCTTTCCGTAAATTGCAATCTGCTTCAGTTTTTTTGCCATTGCCGCCACTCCCTGTTGTTTTATAGTGTGCATGTTCATCCGGGGGCTCCCCCAAAACTGCCCGGCATTTGCTTTGAAGTCTCCCCTCACTTTTGGAGGTTTGGTTTGATACCGTTTAAATACTTAATCAGCTTGTCAATGGCCCGGTCAATCCGGTCATAGGTCTCGAAAGCCTTAATACCGTGGGCGGCCAAAACCTTGTCTGCACCCGGGCCGATCCGTGCCACCAGGACAAAGCTGCAGTCCTGAAGCTCTTTGGCAGCCTGGACCAATGCGTCTCCGTCGTGTTGGCCTGCTTGGCAGGGGGCCTTCAGCTCCCGGGTTTCCACCATCCCGTACTCACCATTATCCTGTATCCGGTAAATCAGAAATTCTCTGTTTTTGCCAAAATGCTGGTTGATTAAAACCCCATCCAGACTGGCTACTGCCACCTGAAACTCCATCCTTCCCGCCTCCAGTCCATAACACCCGTTTATCCGTGGGAAAAGGTCTCCGCCACCGGCTTGTCATATAGCTGGGAGGCCAGATCCTTACCCGAGCCGGGGATGCCGCAGGCGTCTGCGCGGCATTGCTGGCAGTGCCGGAATACGGGGAGATACTGCTCCGCTGCTTCCCGGGCATCACCAAGCTGGAAGCAATCCGGCGCCTCGATATGGCTGAGCTCATGCTGGGGAATTAACGGAATAATGTTGATTAAGGAAGCCCCAGCATCCCGGGTCTGCCTGGCTATTTCGCCAATGTGGCCGTCATTGATGCCGGGAATCAGCACCGTGTTGATCTTGATGGTGATCCCCAAGGCACTGGCCTTGCGGATGCCTGCCAGTTGGGCCCGGATCAGCGTCTCCGCTGCCGCCCTTCCCATAATGAGCTTCCCGTCCAAAGCAATGGAGGAGCAAATCTGCTCCTGTATGGCCGGATCGACTCCATTGACCGTAACGGTTACAGTCTGCACCCCCGTATTGGCAATGCGCTCCGCATGCTTCTCCAGCAGAAGACCGTTGGTGCTCAAACAATTGATCAGCTCCGGGTAACGCTCGTGAACCTGTTCGAATGCCTCCAATGCATGGGGTGTAGCCAGTGTGTCTCCCGGTCCTGCGATACCGGCTACAGTGAGCTCAGGACAAAGGCGCAGCGCCTTCTCGATAAGAGCGTTCACCTCATCCGGCTTGACCAGCTCCGAGGCTACTCCCGGACGGTTCTCGGATTTATTGAAGCTGCGCTTGCAAAACTTGCACCGGATGTTGCAGGCCGGGCTGACAGGCAGATGAATCCGCCCGAACTTGAAATGACCATCCCCGCTGAAGCAGGGATGCTTGCGCACCAGATGGCCGAACCGCTCCTCCGGCAATGCGCTTCCGCAGCTTCCCATATGTTGTCCTCCCTTCCCAACTCCAATATTTTCCGATTATTCATCCCAAGCTGCCAAAAAAGGCCGAACCCGACGCCCTTTGTAAGGGTTGCGGAGGTTCGGCCTCTGGAAGTCCAGTCAGCGGATATTAAATTCATACTTACTTTATCGGAATTATGTTTATATCTTACTTTCTTCCAGACGGGTTCGTCAATAAGCTTCCCCATAGTGTCACGGTACTGTCACAAGTACCCATAGCACCCTTTTACAGGGATGTCTTTGAAGGCTGTAAAACCACTTCTTCCCCCGCCAAGCCCTTGGACAAGTCCAAAAGCTTTACCTTCCGTGGCTCCAGCTTCAAAATAACATTGCCCTCCAAATCCCCCTTCTCCACTCTTTCCTTGAACCGGGGGCTTTTGGCGCTAAGCAGAGCGATGGCTTTTTCATACTCAGCCCCGCACTTGCTGCATACCTTGGATACCGTTCCGGTCAACGTCACATTGCGGAACTGCGGCACCTCCTGTCCCTCCTGCTGGAATAACAGGGTGGCTTGGGGATTCAGCTCCAGCTGCTCCACTTTGCCGCTGGTCTTGGAGGTAGACAGATAAACGGTCAGCCCATCGCTGGCGAAGCCTCCCAGGGTGCGCAACGCAGGCTCCCCTTCAGGTGTAACCGTGGCCAGGACCACCCTTTTGGTTTCTGCAATGTAGGCTGCTGCTTCTTTCAATGTGCTCATGGTCTTATTCCTCCCGAATTTGAAATTATATTGATTATGCCTATAAAATAAGTGTGATTTTATCCCTCAAAAATTAGTCTGTCAATGATAAATTCTTCTGCTATATTTTTTATACCATTTAAAAAACTGCCTCCTTACACTACCGGCTCCTTCACTTTTTGCCTCTTTCGAAATAATTCCAGTTTACAGAAATTCACACTATTTTCACTTTTTTCTGTACCACAAGGGCTATTAAAAACAAAACAAGTATGCTAAAGTGACTTCCATAACCTCATATCCGATTAAACAAGTAAGATAAATGCGTTATTGTTGACTGGTCAACCAGAAACAAAGCATCCTGCGGGAGGCTTTGTTTTTTTGATTATTGACTCCCTCCACGCACATAGTCTGCAAAGGTGGCGCCCTACTATGAAACTTGTCAAAAGCAAAGGAAAAACTGCAGTGATTGCCGCAGCGGCGGCATTGGCTTTATTGGCGGCGGGAACGGATTTCGCTTACGGCCACGAGGGCCACACGCACAGCAAGGATTACAGCGGGCACTGGTCGGAGCAGCTGGTTGCTTCCGCCATCCGGGAGGGGCTTCTCCAGGGTTATGAGAACGGGGCGTATTGTCCTGATCTGGCAATTACACGCGCCGAGCTGGCTGTGCTGTTGGCGCGGGCTTTGCCCCTGAACGCGGTGGCGGCTCCGGCGGCTGCGCTGCCCGGGGATGTGGCGGACGGAAGCTGGTATGCCCAAGCCGTCCGGCAGACATTAGCGGCAGGTTTGCTCACAGCGGATGATGAAGGGCGCTTCCGCCCCGGAGCCACCGTTACCCGCCAGGACGGAGCTGCCGTATTGTCCAGGCTCCTGGACTGGAGCGGAGAAAGCAATTCATGGCTGGATCAAGCCGCTGCCGGAGGATACATTCAAACATCTTCGGACGGTTATGTTCTGCCTTACCTGTCTTGGAGCCGTTCCGAGGCATTGTACGCTTTGTTGAAAACTAAGGGAGCAGCGCCGGAGGGGATCCGCCCGGCAGCCTTCACCGCCGTACAGCAGCTGAAGGGAGTTATCCGTGACACCGGAACAGGGTTTACGCTAACGGCAGCCCCGGCCTCCAAGGATACGGTCACGCAAGCGGTCTATTCCCTCAGCGGAGGGAAATCCCTAGCTGGAACCAAAGCGGCTGCAGGAACGGATGGGCTGGAGGTAAGCATCACAGGGGTGAGCGGTGTGGTTCCGGCATCCGACCGTCTGATCATAAACAGCATCAGCCTCCCGGCGGCTGCGGCCGGCCCTGACACATTGGAAGGTTTCCTTCTGGAAGGCCACCACAGCAGCACAGCATCGCCGTCCGAGCATAAAAAGCTGTGCCTCCTTATGCCTGACTGCGCCGCCTCTGGCTTTGGCGTCAGTGTGCTTCAAAGCGACGGCACCTACAAATATTTTAAATTCGATGAAACCGGCCACAGGCTGGCCGTTATTCTGCTGGACAGCATCACCGCAGCCGACCATGTGGGCATCCGGGTGGAGGGCCACATTGCCGGAGATGTGGTTCATGTTTCCCGGCTAAGCCGGGCAGACGGGCTGGAACTCGAGCAGGCAGCCGCGGAGGATTCCGGCGGTTCAACGGAGAAAAGCGGTCATGCCGGGGACGCTGCGGAGGGGCATGGACATGATGCGGCCGGAGAGCATGGGCACAGCGCGGGAGAACATGGCCACGGTGCGGAATAGCAAAGAGATAATTAACCTAGTGGAGAGCATAGCCTTACCGAGGGTAGCTGGGATTTGCCCGGCGTCACCCGGGATAGTCCGATGGAACTCTATTTTTCTAACGGCGGCGGGCGCCGCTATTTCCTCTTATTCGGCCGTCCAAAAAATCTAACGGAAGCAGCGGCCGCTATTTTGCCAAATTGCAGCTATCCGCAGCCTGTTTGGACCGAATAACGGCGCTGGCCGCCGTTAGAAATTACAAGGTGGATATTTTGCGTAAATAACGGCTGTGGCCGCCGTTAGCCTGCGATGCAGAAGACTTTTCGTTTTGAAACAAGGAGAGATCACCCTATGCTTCTGCCCACACTGCTGCTTTTATCCTTTGTGCAACGGCTTATCACTGACAGGAGCTGGATTCCTTTTCCAGACGGATGGGCTGCAGACATTACAAACCGGCTCACTGACGCAACTAATTGGCTTGCCTCCATTCAGGGAAAGCTGGGCCTGCCGGATATATCCCAGCTGCCGCCGGGAGCGGGACTTGGTTTGATCTTTGCAGTAGGCATCCTCACCTCCTTCCACTGCGCAGGCATGTGCGGCGGTATCGCCTTGGCCCAAACCGCTGCACCAAAAGCTGACGGAGTCCGGCAAGGATTCCTGGCCCGCTTGAAGCCGTCGCTTCCTTACCACGCCGGCCGCATCCTGTCTTATTCCGCCATTGGCGCCTTAGCCGGCGGGCTGGGCCAGGTGATTCGTCTGCCCGGTGTTTTGAAGGGAGCCATTCCCGTGTTTGGCGGGCTGTTCATGATCATCATGGGCATCAACCTGCTGGGCATCTGGAGATTCTTGCGCAAATTAAACCTGCGGATGCCCGCTTTTGCCGCGCGGAAGCTGCTGTCCGGCGTTTCCAAACCCGGACCGCTTGCTGTAGGTCTGCTCAGCGGACTGATGCCCTGCGGGCCGCTGCAAATTATGCAGCTGTACGCACTGGCGTCAGGGAGCGTATGGCAAGGCTTCATCTCCCTCTTGGTATTCTCTTTGGGAACAGCCCCTATGCTGCTGCTTTTCAGCTCGATCCATGCAGTGACCAGCAAAGCCTTCGCCAACACCATAACCCGCTTCAGCGCAATTATTGTGATTGTGCTGGGAGGAGTCATGCTGACCCGGGGATTGGCTTTGTCCGGCATTACCACCCCCACCTCCATAGCTGTATGGGAAACCGCAGGCATCGCCGCAATCGGGCAAGGCGGCAGGGAGCAGATCGTAAGAACCGCTCTGGACCCAAACCACAGGGATAGCTATCCTCCCATTGTGGTGCAAAAAGGGGTGCCAGTGCAGTGGATTTTTTCAGCGGAAAAAGAGGCTCTCGATTCCTGCAATGAAACTGTAGTGCTTCCAGAATTTCGGATTGAGCGCAGGCTGGTTGCCGGAGATAATATTATCCGTTTCACCCCCGCTGAAATGGGGGATTTCGTCTATACCTGCTGGATGGGCATGATCAAAAGCCGCATCCAGGTGGTGGATGATTTGGAGGCCTATAAAGCAGGACAGGCGAAGCGGACGGCTACCCTGGCAGTGGACGCCGCAGGCGCTGCAAGCCCGGTTAGCGCAGAGACAACACGAGTTCCGGCAGTCTCCGCTGCCCCTGCTGTGCCGGCAGCATCTCTGACACCGGCACCGGACAACACGCATGCCAAATCCGCCGGGGCCCATGCTTCAACCGCTGCACCAGCTCCCGCTCCGGCAACTGAAGCCCCTGTAGCCACACCGCCTGGTTTATCGTCTGCTGTACTTGCACCGCCTGTTGCATCATCTACTTTACTTGCACCGCCTGTTGCATCAACTTCTTCACCCTTACCACCCGCTCCATCATCTGCTTTACCCGTACCGCCTGCTTCACCAGCGGCAGACGCTTCACCTCCGCCCCTCGACGATTCAGGCTCCACGGTCCAGACCGTCATCACCACCGTAAGCCCCAACGGCTATACGCCCATTACGGTGCAAAGGGGCATTCCGGTGAAGTGGATCATCCGGGCCAAGGCTGAGGATCTTAACGAATGCAACAACGCCATAACCGCGCCCGCTTTTGGGCTGGAGGCCAAGCTTGCGGCCGGAGATACCGTTCTTGAATTTACCCCTTCCGCAACCGGGGAGTTTCCCTTTTCCTGCTGGATGGATATGATCAAAAGCACGATTACAGTGGTGGAACAAGGAGGCTGAACACAATATGGCAGTAGCCAAAGTGCATATTCACGGCATGACCTGCTCCCTATGCTCCATTACGATTGAAGCAGCTCTGCAAAAGCAAAAGGGGGTCAGCAGCACATCAGTCAGCTATGCCTCAGAAAAAGCCATTGTCCACTATGACGAAGCCCGTTCCAGTGTGGCAGACATCCTGAAAACCATTGAAGGCGCGGGCTTCGGCGCAACCCTCCACGGCGAAGGCAGCGATCCGGAGGCCGGTGGGCGCAAGGAGCTCCGCAAGCTGAGAATCTGCCTGGTTTTATCCGCGCTGCTGAGCCTGCCGTTGTTTGTGTCCATGCTGCTGGGCGGGCTGGGCTTTTGCCATGACGCCATATACGGAGCAGAGACCGTCACAGTTTTTTCCTCCTTTCTGAACCAGGTGCGGCTGAAAACCCAGCTTCTGCATGACTGGAAATTCCAAATGGCTTTGGCAACCCCCGTCCAGTTCCTCATCGGCTTCCGCTTTTATAAGCAGGCCTTTTACAGTTTGAAAGCGGGCAAAGCCGGCATGGACCTGTTGGTAGTGGTGGGCACCACGGCGGCATATGGGTACAGCGTCCGCACCTCCCTGGTGGAGGAGGGGTTGATCATTGCCGGCATGCGCAATATCTATTTTGAGGCCTCAGCGGTCATTATCACCCTTGTCCTGTTGGGCAAATATCTGGAGGCCTTGGCCAAGGGCCGGACCTCACGGGCCATCCGCAGCCTGATGAGTTTGGAGGCCAAGAAGGCGCGGGTTATCAGGGACGGGCTGGAAAGCGAGGTGCCTATCCGGGAGGTCCGTCAGGGGGATCTGGTGATAGTCCGGCCGGGTGAAAAAATCCCGGTAGACGGCATCATCACCGAGGGACGCTCCACTGTAGACGAATCCATGCTTACCGGAGAGAGCGTCCCCGTCACCAAGGAGCCGCAGGACACCGTAATCGGTGCATCCATCAACGGAAACGGGAGCTTTACCTACGAGGCCACCAAGGTAGGGGAGGATTCCTTTTTGGCGCGGATTGTGCGGATTACGGAGGAGGCGCAAAACAGCAAAGCCCCGATCCAAAAAATCGCCGACAGCGTGTCCGGCTATTTTGTTCCCATCGTGCTGCTGATTGCCATATCCACCTTCTTTATCTGGTACGGGGTTATTTACGAATGGCAGATCTTTTTTCTGAGCGACGCTCTGATCCATGCCGTGGCCGTCCTGGTGGTTTCCTGTCCATGCGCACTGGGGCTAGCCACCCCCACCGCCATTATGGCGGGTATGGGCAAAGGTGCCCAGGGGGGTATTCTGATCCGCAACGGTGAGCAGCTGGAGCGGGCCGGCAAAATAACCGACGTGGTTTTGGACAAAACCGGCACTCTGACCGCAGGCAAACCGGGGCTGACCGGCATCCTGCCCGTTCCCGGCGAAGCCCGGACGCCTGACCAGCTGCTTCTTCTGGCGGCAACCGCCGAGAAGCGGTCGGAGCATCCCCTAGGCAGGGCAATTGTGGAGGATGCGGCTAAAAAGTGGCAGTCCGTCCTTCCTGACCCTGAGGATTTCCAGGCGGTGCCGGGAAAGGGTGTGGCGGCGCGGATAAACGGCAAGACTGTTCTGGCCGGCTCCAAAGCCTTCCTACAGGAACAGGCTGTGGACGTAACCACCGCCCGCTCCATCGAAGAACAGCTCCGCCAGGAAACCGGAAGAACGTTTGTCCTGCTTGCTGAAGAGGGAAAGCTCATCGCCGCCTTCGGCCTGGGGGACCGGCTGCGGGACAGTGCCGCCCCAACCGTGGCACGGCTAGACGCTATGGGCATCACGGTTCATTTGCTGACCGGCGACAACCGGATAGCAGCCGAAGGAGTGGCACGGCAGCTGCGTATCACGAATGTGCTGGCTGAGGTGCTGCCTGAACGGAAGGCTGAAGTGATTCAAAGTTTGAAACGCAAAGGTCGTGTGGTCGCAATGGTTGGGGACGGAATAAACGACGCCCCAGCTCTCGCATCCGCCGATGTGGGCATTGCGATCGGCTCAGGCACGGATGTGGCTGTAGAAACAGGGGATATTGTGCTGCTGCAGGACGATCTGGCCGCCATTCCCGAGGCTATCCGTCTCTCCGCCAAAACCATGCTGATCATTAAGGAAAATTTGTTCTGGGCCTTCATCTATAATCTCGCCGCCATCCCCTTCGCAGCAGCGGGCTATCTCAACCCTGTGGTAGCCGCCGCAGCTATGGGCTTAAGCTCCGTTTCCGTGCTGCTGAACTCCCTGCGGCTGAGAAGAGGCTAAGCCCGGTGGCTCCCCCAGTACCCGTTCCGTCAGCACCTATATATCCATAAGCAAAAACCCGCCAAGGCGCAGTCCGGCAATAATGCCCGAACGCCCGGCGGGTCTGTTTGTGTGAGCAAACACACAATCCACGCATTTACCAGAGAAACTCCTGTTAGACTAACTTACAACATAAACTCGCTCATGGCCTGGCTCAAATCCTTGGACTCCTGCTCCAGCCGTTCAGAATAACGGCGGATCTCCTTCATAGCGGAGACCGTTTCCCCGGCTTGCTCCGCAGCCTTCTTCGAGCGGTCGAAGCTTTGATCCGCGATGCTCTTTAGCCCCTCGGCCTGGCTGACAATCTCCTCCGAGCCGGCGAAGGCCTCCTCCACCGCTGCAGACAGATCCGTCATTAGCGCCGATACCGAATCTACTTCGGCGGCAATCTCTTTGAACATGGCTCCCGCCTCCAGTGCGGACTTCATGCCCGCCTCAGCCCCCGATGCATTGCGGCGCATCTTATCCGCTGCCTGCTGGGTTCCCCGGCGGAGCAGCTTCACGGCGTCCGCCGCCCGCTCCGACGATTCCTTCGCTTCCTCCGCCAGCTTGCGCACCTCCTCCGCCACCACGGCGAAGCCTCTCCCGTGCTCACCGGCCCGGGCTGCTTCAATAGAAGCGTTCAGCGCCAGCAGATTAGTCTGGCTGGAAATTTCCTTGATCAGCCCGGCAATCTC
This sequence comes from Paenibacillaceae bacterium, assembly GCA_029256065.1. Taxonomy (GTDB): domain Bacteria; phylum Bacillota; class Bacilli; order Paenibacillales; family NBRC-103111; genus Paenibacillus_AR. The sequence goes on along the minus strand of JAQSYT010000046.1, from coordinate 5,508 downwards.
CGAAATCCGCGCCGCTTCCTTGTCCAGCTGTGTCATCTGCTCCGCTGCCTCCTGCACATCATGGCAGACGCTCTCCATTTCGGCCATAGCCCGCTCAATAACCTGGAGTCCCAATCCCGCCTGCTCCGCTGAACGAGTGGATGCTGAGGCAGCAGATTCACCGGAGGAGGCGGTCATCCGGATAGCGGCAGCCATTTCCTGCAGAATACCGGTCATCTGGGCCACCTGGATGCTTTGCGTCCGGGCACCCTCATCGGTTTCATGAACCGCCTGGGAAATGGCCAATCCCGCCGATTCTGTACGCACCGCCTGGTCCAGCAGCACCCGGGAGGATTGCTCTACCACTGTGGAGGAATCCGCAAGCCGGTGGATCAGCCCCTTCAGGGATTCCAGCATCCTGTCCACAGAGCCACCTAGCTCACCCAGCTCATCCTTGCGGGAAAAGGCCAACGGCTCCGCCCGCAGGTCACCTGCTGCCACCTGCTCCGCAACCCGGGCAATCTGCCGGATGGGAATAGACAGCTGCCGGGAAATCCACCAGCCTAATACAGCCGACAGCACAACAGCCACACCAGCCAGCATCAAAATAGTTTGGGATGCATCCTTGGCGCTTGCCTCCACCTGAAGAGTAGCTTCCTTAGCCATTTCCGTACTGTATTCAGTCAGCTCCTGAATGGCTTCACCCAGCTTGGCCAACTGCTCCTGGCCCGCCTCGAAGGGAGGAACCCCTTCTGCGCCCACCGGAGCACCCTGCATCTGCCCTTCCGTCCCTGCTGCAGCTCCAGCAGCTGCACCTGCCGGCGTTTGACCAACCGCCTGCCCGGCAGGGGTTTGTCCATTAACAGCACCAGCCGCTCCAGGCACAACTCCCGCTGCTCCCGGCTGACCGCCTGCTCCCCGATTGGCCATTTCCTGCAAAACCGGAACCATGTCCTCCGTATATTGGGTAAGCGCTGCCTCAATGGTCGTCAAGAGGTCCTGGGACTTGGCGTCCAGATCCCTTTCTTTAATCGTATCCAAAAGCCCTGTCAGCTCTACCCGCTGGTTTTCCATGGCTGTGGCAATTTGCTCCTGACTGTCCGACGCTGATGTCCCCGAATATTGCATCAGTCCCTTCTCCATCCCGCTGCTGGCGTTTTGCAGCTGAATCAGAGTTGCGATGGGAACCACCGAATTCTCATACATGGCATTCATATCCCGTGCAGCCACATGCAGCTTCTGAAATCCGATCCCTCCTGTCACAAGCAGCATGACAATCATCAGCCCCACCAGCAAGCCCATTTTCTGCGATGTTTTCCGGTTGGCAAACCAATTCATAATCCGACGCCTCCTGTATGTATGCCTGCCAGGCCGTGTATGCAACCCCGCTTGAGGGCATCCTTCACCGCCTTTTCGCCCCTTGCTTCGTTACTTCCCCTTGACGTACCCCCGGTACGCCTGTAGGTAAGTGCCTTGCCTGGAACGAAAATTCTGTAAAATCTGCTCCCCTCGGAGTTTGCACACACACCCTAGTACTCTATGCACCAAGCATACGTTGCCAACATGAACGGCGACTGAAGCCAAGCTTAAAGGTTGCTGAATGGGCCTTTCGGTGGATCTTCCACTGCCATCCCATCCCCATTATGTGGAACCTGCATTCCCCCCTGCCCATAAGATAAAGGAGGGGCCCTATCAGCCCAGACTTTAAAAATTTTGTGGCTGCTTCCGGTTTTTTCTTGCAATTTTTGCCCATCATTGTAATAGTAGATTCATAGAAGGGAAGTGATGACATGCCTCGACATTATTCGATTGGCAACGGTAATTTTCTGATCAATTTGGATAATCATTCTTTTATCCGCGATATCTACTATCCGTTTGTGGGCCAGCTCAATCACGTGGGGGGTTACCAGTGCCGGGTCGGGATGTGGGTGGACGGCAGCTTTGCCTGGCTTTCCGACGCGGGGTGGTCATTCCGGCATGCCTATGAAGAGGATTCCCTGATTACCAATTTGCAAGCGGAGCACAGCGGTCTGGGTATAACGCTAACCATCAATGACGGCGTCCACCAGCGGGAGGCCATATATATTAAACGGATCGTTATCAAGAATGAGCAGGAGACGGAGCGGGAGGTGCGCTTCTTTTTCCAGCAGGACATGATGATCAATGAAACGGAGGTTGGCGATACCGCCGCCTATTACCCGTCCAACAACACGCTGTTCCATTACAAAAAAGACCGCTACTTCATGTTCAACGGCTCCACGGGAACAGAAGGCATCTATCAATACACCACCGGGGTCAAACGGTTCCATTCCGCAGAAGGCACCTGGCGTGACGCGGAGGACGGTGTGCTCAGCGGCAACGGCATTTCCCAAGGCTCCGTGGACAGCACCATCAGCTTCCGTCTCACCGTTCCGGCCAAAGGTGAAGCTACCCTCTACTATTGGATGAGCATCGGCAAAAATCTCGAGGAAGTCAAGAAGCTGGATAAATACGTCAAGGACAGCCAGCCCGGCAAGCTGTTGGACCGGGTAAAAATCTACTGGCAGCGCTGGGTCAATAAATCGGAGCGCAATTACGGGGATTTGCCCCAGGACGTTATCAAGCTGTTCAAACACAGCCTTCTGATCGTGCGGACCCAAACGGATGCGAACGGCGCGATTGTGGCCGCCAATGATACGGATATTCTCCAGCATAACCGGGACCACTACAGCTACATGTGGCCGCGGGACGGCGCACTGGTGGCTTATGCCATGTCCATGGCCGGGTATTCCGGCATGGTGGCCCCCTTCTTCAAATTCTGCTCCGAGGCTCTGACAACGGACGGCTTTCTCCATCACAAATACAACCCGGACGGCACCGTGGGCTCCAGCTGGCACCCGTATATTTATGAAGGAGCCACCCGTCTGCCCATCCAGGAGGACGAAACCGCGCTGGTGCTGTTTGCCCTGTGGCAGGACTTTGCCAAACACGGCAATATCGAGCTGCCCCAGTCCCTGTTCCGGACGCTGATCCGGCGGGCGGCCCGGTTCCTGGCAGCCTTTATCGACCCGGAGCTGGGATTGCCCCAACCTAGCTATGATCTGTGGGAGGAACGGTACGGCATCTTTACCTTCACCTGCTCCGCGGTATACGGCGGCCTAGTGGCGGCCTCCAATTTCTGCAGCCTGTTCGGCGACGACGACCGCAGCAGCCGCTTCCTGCAGGCGGCCATGAACATCCGTTCCGCCATGCTGGAGCATCTGTGGGATGAGGACCTGGGCCGCTTCGTACGCGGTCTGTACCTGGAGGATGGGCATTGGGTGAAGGATACTACCCTGGAATCCAGTATCTATGGCATCTTCGAATTCGGTGTGCTGCCTGCAGACGATCCTTGTGTGGTCAGGACCATGACCGCCATCAAGGAAGGCCTTTCCGCCAAAACAACAGTAGGCGGCATTGCCCGGTATTACCATGACTACTACTTCCAGCGCAGCTCCAACATTGAGCTGGTACCGGGCAACCCATGGATTATCTGTACCTTGTGGACAGCTGAGTGGGAAATCGAAATGGCCAAAACCTTAAGCGAGCTGGAAGCACCGCGGCGCACCCTGGAATGGGTTGTAGCCCACGCCATGGAAAGCGGCATCCTGCCGGAGCAGCTGGACCCCTTCGACGGCAGTCCGGTATCCGTGGCTCCCCTGACCTGGTCCCATGCCACCTTCATTCTCACTGTGGTTAAATATTCCACCAAGTACCGCCAGCTCAGCGCCATCCAGGACCCGGTGGCTACCCGTATGCCGGGCTTTATGTAAGGCTGCGGCAGCAGGCCGTTGTGCAGGGGAACAGGCACCATGTATAACGCAAAAAGCCAGGCGGGAAGCTTTTCCGCTTGGCTTTTTGTGGGTTTAGCTTGGTCCACTTCAGTTTTTCGAGCTTGGTCTACCTTGGTTTTTCTAGCTTAGCCTACCTTGGTTTTCCTCGCTTAGCCTGGCCTGGCCTGGCTTGGCCCGGCATGGTCTGGCTTCTAGTTTAGCTTAGCTTGCTTTTCCGCTCTCCCCATACTTTTGCAAGTTACCATGTTTACCCTTTAATCCCATTTATCAGCATCTTCTCCCACACTTCCCCTGGAATCTTCCCTGCTTCAAGCTCAAATTATCGCCTTGCCACCTTTCGCACCAGATGTAAGCGTCAAAAAATGTATCCTATTCTCCCGCACGGCTTCCAAAAAACAAAATAGCATACATAAAATGTACGCTATCCAATCAAACTGCCCTAAAAATAGCTATTTCCAGCGCCTTAGCATACATTTCATGTATCTTATTTAGCAAAAAAGCTGCTTTTTCCGCCAATAGCATACATTTGATGACCGCTATCACCCAGAAAGGTTGTTCCGCAGATGGAGGAAGCCATTCGGCGGCCGTTCCGCATCCTCTCAGTGCCGCTCAAAGCCTCAGAGCCGTTCAGACCTGATCAGAACCCCTCCGGCTCCTCCACCTCCATCAGCCAGCAGCGGTCCACAGGCTGATGATGCAGAAGCCCCGGGTTTTTCTCAACCAGGCCATTCACCAGAACCACCTTGCCGGAAACGGGAGGAGGAAGCTCAAACTCCCCCGCCAGTGTTTCGATCAGAAGGCAAGGATGCCCTGCAAGGACATGATCCCCCTCCACCGGCAGCTCCACATGGACAATTAAACCGCACTCATCCGCAGCGTCCTCGGTCAACCCCACAGCCGTTTTGCCGCCTGCCAGCTTTTTGGTCCACAGCCAGGTGGACGGACCGATACGTATTTCATTTAGCATGGGATAACCCCTTTACAAGTCATTGTCAGCCGGACTTGGACCCGGCAATTGTTCCCTCAGCGCACCGCATGCAGCGGATGGCTGCTGATAAAGCCCTTCTTCCCTTATATTACCTCTCCTTATCCCTGCTCAAAACGTCTATAGCGCTTACAATATGACATATCTTTGACTTTCTGGCGATTGCCTTCAAAACCAGCCGTTTTTTTGACGATAGTTATCTTATACATATCTCTATCGATCCATCCCGGATCATCCGGGCGCACAAATCAAATTCTCATCCTAGAAGGGAGCCAGCATCCACATGGACAGCGACTCGGCAGTTTCAGGCTACAATCTAAAGAAGGTAAGCAAGGTTAATCTTCTGGTTATTTATTGCGCCAGCGCTCTGATTTTGGCGGAAGGGCTTTTGTACAATGGGGCCTCCGGCGTAGTGCTGGGGAATGCTCTGCGGATTCTGTTAATTCTGACCATCAACACCATTCTGTACTTCCTCCCCGTTAAAGAGCAGATCAAGGGTGGCGTATTTGGTACCGTTATTGTTTTGGTGGCCCTTCAGGCCAATTTGGAGGGAACCAGTTTGGGCGGGTTTTACCTTCTCATTGTAGCCTTTGCCATGTCCGCCCTTTATTTTCAGAAAGAGCTTGTTCTATATATCAGTCTGCTTGTGAATGCCGTCATAATCATTTCATTTGTGGATAATCCGGCCTTCATAGCCAACTCCACCGGACAGGCCTCCGGCTTGACACGGGT
>JAQSYT010000423.1 GCA_029256065.1 Paenibacillaceae bacterium | reverse complement strand
TACTAATGGGGGTATCCATGTACAAGCGTATTATGGTGGAAACCCAAATGAGAAATCAGGGAGATGCGCTGTACCGCCAAATTATAACCGAGCTGAAGGATGCCGTGTATGTGGAGCAGGCTTCCGCAGTCGGAGCAGGACCGGCCAATACATCTATCCGGTACGTGAAGCGTGCGGAAACCGCTGAGGAATACATTCACGAGTATGTAATGACACTGGAAGCGGGTGAAAATAACGGAATCCTCCGTGTTTATGAAAGCGGGAATCCGGGCACTCCCATAAGGGAACTGAAAATGACCTCGGCATTTACAATCAGTGCGGGAAGCTTGACCGCGATTGGCAATAACCGTGTGAATGTGGATTTGACCTATAAGCGGAGTAATGAGACCCAACTTGTGCAGGCGGACCGGACGGCGTTGAAGGTGAATTCACAAATTACCCTGTTCAGATTTAATTAGGGGCGAGGAGGACATCCATTGAGAAAAGAAACAGGGACAACCAGGAATGTGTTGTCCTCGGAGCGGGGTGCAGCCTTACTAATCTCACTTTTGGCCGTGGTATTGATGACTATATTGGGATTGGTTCTTATGGAGGTTCTGAGGGGAGGGTTAACCCAGGCAGCATCGTCAGAAGCTAGAATCCAGGCGGAATCCTTGGCCCAAAAAGGGCTGGACGATTCATTGGCGCTTATCCTTCATGCAGTAGAGCAAGGAAACCTGGCAGCGGATTACCGGAACAGAATCCATACGGTCCACAGTGCTTTGGGGGAGTATCTGGACTCCTCTACTCCGCCTGGAGGGGGTACGGTGCTGGGGTTTCTGGAGGGAAGTGAAGCTGAGGCGGCACGCGGAAGCTATACCATCCGTGTGGTGGAAGCGGAGAACAAAGCGGTGCTTCCCCTTGCTGCCAGGACTTCGCCGGATTCCCCGTACGTTTACAAGATCGTGATCGAATCCACAGGAAGGGCCGGCACCCAACGGGAGGTTTCCGTTGCCAAAAAAATGACCGCTTACGTCAGCACCATCAACCCCGTATTCCGTTACCCCGTTTCGTCTTCGGGAAATATGGATTTGAACGGGGCAGGCGCAATCGTGGGAGACGTATTTGTCAACGGGGGACTCAGTGTTTTGTCAAAGGCCCGGTTCGTGACCACCCAGAACCATGTCATCGGATCAGACTATCCCTCGTTAAAAGGGTTTATTAAGGTAAATGGAGGCACCTACCAGTATAAGATGGACGGCATGATCAAAACCGGCTTTGAGAGCGCCTTTTTTTCCAAGCACATCCCCTTTGTTGATGCGTCACTGCCACCTGCTGTAGACGTGGATGTTCAAGGCATCGTCCAAGCCAAAAGCTCTGCGGCTGAAAGCAGCGCCATGACCCAACGGGGCAACCAGGGCTTTGGGCAAACAGTCAGCCCCTCAGGCATGGAGGACTATCCCTTGATTACCCAACCGGCCAATCAAAGCCTTAGACTGGAAAACCGTTGGGCTTCCCTTAACGGTAAGCTTACTCTTGTGCCGGGTGGCAGTGACCCTGGAGGAATCTGGATCAATCAAGGCGGGCTTTATCTGAATACCGGATCGGAGCTTATCATCAGGAAGGGCTCCCTGTATATTGCCAATGATGATTCCAACATGGTTGCTGCCCATCTGGGGGGGAAGCTGGAGATGAATGCAGAGGATTATGTGGCCATCCGTGGCAATGCCACGTTATACAACGGTTTTGAGCTGATTTATGGGGTCATGTACATTGAAGGGGACCTGAAGATTATCGGCAACGTTACTCTGAACGGAACCTTATATGTAAACGGCAATGTGGAGTTGAAGGAAATGACCTCGCTGGACAGTACAGGGGCTCTTATTATTGCGGCACAGGGGAAAATGATCATGGGGAATAACTCCTCCGACCAGGAAATACGCAGCTTTCTGTACTCGAACAGCGATATGGAGCTGTACGGGGTGAAATCCAAATTGGATATCCGTGGCGGCATACATGGCAAAGCCGTAACCTTGAATGCGGTCAGGGGTGAAGCTGGAACAGGAGCAGCCCATACAGATGCCGTGCCTGCAGCCCCGTTTAAATTCCAGTCTGAGACGGAGCAGCGGCTTCTGAATCCTTCCGTATCCCGTCTGCGCATTGAATATGACAGCCAGCTCTACGAGGACCCGCCTTCGGGTATTCCCACCGTTGATAAGGTGCATGTTTACGTAAGCCAAATCCAGTCTGAGAAAGAAGGATAAAGGAGGGAAACGAAATGTCTCACACCATACTTGTTGTGGACGATACCAAGTTTATGCGCAAGATGCTTACGGATATGCTGAAGCAATTTGGCTATAAGGTAGTGGGAGAGGCAGATAACGGCAGGCAGGCGGTGCAGAAATTTAACGAGCTGCGGCCGGATGTTGTCATGATGGACATTACCATGCCGGAGATGGATGGAATTGAGGCTATGCGTGAAATCCGGCGGATTGATCCTGCCTCGATTGTCCTGATCTGCTCGGCCATGAGCCAGCAGGATCTGATTTCGGATGCTTTGAAGGCAGGCGCCAACGGCTATGTGATGAAGCCGTTCAAACCCAACCGTGTCCATGAAGTGATCCGGAAGAACGTGGTGTCCAAGATCCAGGTGGTCCCGCCAGATGAAGAGCCTGCCAGAGAGCCGGTGCAGCCGGCTGTGGCAGAACCGGAACAGCCAGTGGAGTATGCCGTGCCGGAGCCGCTGCAGAATGCTGAGGAGGAAGCACCCCTGGAGGCTGGCGGTCTGCCTGTGGAGCAGTCCGTGGAGCCGCTTCCCGGGCCGCTTACACCCGTGCTGGAAAAACGAGGGGATAATATAGGGGATGTATTGTCCCTGGAGGAAAATGAGACAGCGGAATCCATCCCTCCGGCAGAAGCTGAATCTGTTTCTTATCCGTCCGAGGACGAAACAGAAACGCCTGAAATTCTGGAGCGGCAGGAAGCCGAGCCTGCCGAAGAAGAGTGGAGTCTGGAGGATCTGAACGAGCTCAGCCTGATTATGGACGATCTGGAAGAGAGTGAAATCAGCACCTTGTCCAGTTCTGTTAGCATCTGCGCACCAGCCGAAGCCAAGGAACCCAAGCAAGAGGTTTTGTCTCCAAAAATCATTCCGATCATTAGAGGAGGAACAAATGTGAAAAAGTTTACAAGCAGCTATATGTGCAATTGGGCAGAGGATATGAGCGGAAAAATGATGACCTATTTGGTCATATGTACTGAGAGCGAAAACCGTGTGTGCCTGGAGGTGTCCGGTGATAATCAGGAGAAGCAGAAAATTGAGGTATCTCTGGAGGGCTTCAGACAACTGATTTCCTGGATGGAGGACAAGCTGTCCACAGGATCGAATGTGCGGGATTTGTCGAGAAAGTCTGAAGTATAAAGGGAAATGCCAGTGATGAATCTTGGACAATTGTCGCAAGCCATAGTATTGTTTATTGCCGGGATGCTGATTGGCTCCTTCTGCAATGTGGCGGGAATCCGGATCCCTGCCGGAAAATCCGTTGTAAAGCCGCGTTCCTCGTGTATGCATTGCGGAACCAGGCTTCATCCGGTGGATCTTGTTCCGGTGCTGGGATGGCTTCTGATCCGGGGGAAATGCCGTTATTGCAAGCATCCGGTCTCGGCTGTCTATCTCATCGGTGAACTGGCCGGAGGTGCGCTATTTATGATTCTGCCGTACATGGTGAGTGAACCCGGTGAGCTGATTCTGGCATATCCGCTAGTTGCTCTACTTATTATCCTAACGGCTGCGGATCTGAATTATCGACTGATTCCCAACAAGATTATTTATCCGGCACTGTTATTCTTCTTTGTGCTGCGGCTGTTGATTCATCCCCTGCCTTATTATTCATATGGTTTGGGCTTGTTGCTGGGAGGAGGAGGTTTGCTTGTTGTTTCGTGGTTCTTCGCCCTCCGCGGCAAGGATGCTATGGGAGGAGGGGATGTGAAGCTTATGGCTCTCATGGGGTTGATTATGGGAGCGAAGCTGGTATTCATCTGCATCTTCCTATCCGCCCTGCTGGGTTCTGTGGTTGGCAGCCTGCTCCTTCTGGGCGGGAAGTTGAAGAAGGAGAAGGCCTATTTGCCCTTTGGGCCTTTTATCGCCGCGGGAGGATTATTTGCACTATTTTATGGAGATCCGCTGATATCCTGGTATATGAACCTGTTT
>JAQSYT010000045.1 GCA_029256065.1 Paenibacillaceae bacterium | reverse complement strand
TATATTAACCAGTCCAATACGATGACAACTACAACAACCATGACGGCGGTTGCACAATCAATTACAGATACCTTCAATAAGACAATTAGCCAGAAAAAACTTGCCGAAATACTGGGTTCTATGAACGTCAACAGCGAGCAGCAACAGGCCATTACTGCGCAGTTGCGGAATTCAGTTGTGCAGAAAAATGTTTATACCAATGCAGCACCACAGAGCATGGATTATATTATGGCGCCTTCTTTCTTATCCATTGCAACATATGCTTCCTCAATGGTAGTTGCGATCGTATTGATGAATATATTCTTAGCGTTTATTCCAATTTCCGGTAAACGAAAAGCATTTTTCTATATAGAAGCCGCGGGCTGCGTTATAGCCGTTCTTGCCCCATTGTTTGGCATAATCATGGCAAGAATCCTGATTTCCGTAAGTCTTCAAAAGCTGTTGATCTTATATTTGCAGCAGGGTTTTATGCAGATAACAGCTTTCCAATTTACATTAGTATTTTCACTATTGCTTGGGCAAAATGGTATCTTCATCAACATCTTTTTCATGCTTGCACAAACAATCGCTGGCGGAGGAACAATGCCCCTGCAAATGATGCCTGATCTGTTCAAGGCAATCAGTTATATTACCCCAATGTATCCGAATACTCAAATTGATTTTGGCTTGATGTATGGAGGGCCTATTAGCAATTATGAGCTGCGGTTAGTAACTATTTTGGTTATCTCTTCCCTTGCGCTCCTTTTTATTCTCTGGCGTAAATGGCCTCAAATATACCCTTATTCAAAACAAGGATTGCCGCCGCGATCAGAAAAATCCCCATAACAGCCGGCGCGGCATGGCCGAGCGTTACGTAGATTTGGCCCCCAATGATAGGCCCGATTATTCTGGCTAAAGACTGTATCGACTGGCTCCCGCCCTGAATCCTTCCTTGTTCACTGGCATCCGCAGCTTTGGAAACCATCCCGTTGAAGGAAGGCCCGAAGATGGAATCCCCGAAACCGAATATGAACATTCCGGCGATAAATAATGGATAGAACGAGAACAAAGCCGATGCTGCTATCAGGCTGTAGCCAATCATCTCCGATGCCATTCCCAGAATGGCTATTTGGGCATCACTCCGTTTTTTCAACAGCTTGGGCATGATTAATCCCTGTGAAATAATGTCTTGGATGCCCATAATCGAAAACATAAGTCCGATCAGCGCGGGCTTCCAATTGAAGGTATCGATTGTAAATTGGGAAAAGACAGCCTGCAGAGAGCCGTTGGGGATCCACAGCAGAAATGCCGAGACAAGCAGCCGCTTTAAGTACCTGGCGAGCAGTCCCCCCAGAGCAGGCCCGATGGCAGCTCCCGCACCTGCAACCGCACTCACCCACCCGAAGATTTTGGTCCGCTCTCCTCTTTCATATCCATACCTTGCTTCTTTATTTCCGCATCCAAATGCCTGCTGTACGTTTCCATGAAACGAAGCATACTGTCGAACTGCTCCTCGGTCACCTGCTCAAATACAGCCTTCTCCCTTGCTCCGTAAGCCTGAAGTAAATTTCCTTCTTGTTCTCCGGCTTTTGGTAGCTGTCGATTAAACCTTTTTCCATGAGCTTCTTCGTAATTTTGCTGATGGCGCTTCTGGTCATATAAAAAGACTCCGCAAGCTTAGTCACGTTGGAATCCGCATGATTCCCGATGTATACGTCCCTGAAGCCCATGATAACCTGGATATTCCTTGTTCATGGCCTGTCCTCCCGCCCGATGGTGCATCAACACTATTATACTAGATTTTTGTTTGAGATATGGGAAATACGTTCACCCCACTCTTTCATTTTTATTAAAGCAGGTATAATTTCTGCGCCTAGTTCAGTCAAGTTGTATTCTACATGCGGAGGTATATCGGAGTATTGCCTGCGGCGTACTACCCCGTCTTCTTCCAATTCCCTTAATGACCGCGTCAGCATAATGTTTGTTATGCCTTCAAGATTTCGCTTTAGCTCATTGTACCGGATTCCCTCCGGATTTTTGGCTAAGTGCCATAGCACAGGCAATTTCCATTTCCCACCAATAATATGGAGAGCAAAAATAACAGGACAAGTCCCTTCATAAATACGCATATTCATATATCCTCCTGTCCGCTTTTAAGGCACAAAAATGTGCGTACTTATTTTTTTGTAATCTCTATTTATAATAAATTGTAACGGATTAAATTTGAAGGATATTAGGGCGTGTCTGATAACTCCGAGGGGAGCAGATTTCGGCGAATTTTCGTTCATGACAAGGAACTTTCGTGAAGGCGTACCGAGGGTACGTCAAGCGGAAGTGACGATGCAAGGGACGAAAAGGCGGTGAAAGATGCCCTCAAGCGAGTTTTCAGACACGGCCTAACCATTAGCTGTAGGAATATTGGAGGAAAAGGGTAATGAAAACAATGGTTATTGTAGGAGCAGGAAAACGATTGGGGATGTCTTTAGCCAGGCAGTTTGGCAAAAAGGGATTTCAAATTGCGCTGGTAGCACGAAATGAGGAAAAATTATTATTCATGAAGTCCCAATTGCTGCATGAGGGCATAGAGGCATCCTATTATCCGGCCGATATTTATGACAGCAATCAACTTTCAAAGGCGTTTCGAAACATTTATGAGAGATATGGCAACATAGATATATTGGAGTTCAGCCCCACAGCGGGTCATCATCAGCCCATACCTGTTTTAGATTTAAAGCCCGGTGATGCAGAAGACGCTATTATAGGCAATGTATTTGCAGCCATTCATTGCGTGAATGAGGTTTTACCCTCCATGTTGAAAAACAAAGCCGGGGCATTGCTTTTTACGACCGGGCTTTCAGCTATTTACCCCAATCCCCAAATGGCAGACTCAAGCATAGCAAAAGCGGGGCTTAGAAGTTATATTGCAAACCTGGAAAGTGAATTGACACCAAAAAATATTTTTGTAGGACATATCTCATTGGGAATATTCTTAAAATCGGATAGCAAAGGGATCAGTAATCCGGATAACGTTGCCAGGGTTTGGTATGAAAAGTATGTAAATAATCAATATGGAGAAGAGCTTTATCCGGAAGGCGTAACGCCTGAAACCGTGATTAGATAGCTGTCACCAAAAAAAAGTTTAAAATCAACGAAAAGAATCGTGCAGTAAATAATCTTCTGCTCTAATATCATCGACTTTAGGTATATGACGTAACCGGGGAATGACAAACCAGACAATAGAAACAGTTAACATACCTAAGCTTCCTACAACAAATGTGATATTAGGATTCATAATTGTCCCGAGATATCCGCCTAACAAAGACCCTAATGGCATTGCTGAAGCTGATATGCTTGAAATGAGAGAAAATGTTCTTGCTAAAAAGCGTTGGGGGATAATCTGTTGTCCAACAGCAGCCATAGTAACCTCAGCTGCGCCCAATGGAACTAAAGCCAGGGTGAAAATAATGGTAGATGCAATGCTTGATGGTACAAATACAGAACTGATCCATAAAAGAGCACTTAAAAAGAAAGAGAACACAACGGTTTTACCAAACGGCAGATTTTTCAAAAAGTTGGATAAGAAGGCACCGATTAAAAACCGGAAGAAAATGCAGCCAGAAAATACCCGTATAGCTCCGAACCTCCTAGCCCATTCGAATAAGCAGGCAGCACAGCTAATGCGATTCCAAAGGAAAAATTAGCAGCAATAGAGCCGTAAAAGAACTTGGAAATAATGGAGCCTTTCACAAAGTAATATCCTTCTTTTAAGCTGTTCATATATTGCTTCAACTGAAATTTTAAACTACTCGCTTTGCTATCCTTATCCCCATTGCTTTTGGAATCAGCATCATGTGGGATCCTTAATGACAAAAATAACAAAAGCGCTATTAAAAAGGTTATTGAATCTATCATATAAAGCGTCATCGCACCCAATAAAGCGATTAGTATCCCGCCGAGACTCGTAGATACAATATCAATTCCTTGATAGGCAAACGAAAACAATGAATTGGCTTGAACTAATTGTTCTTTTTCTACAATTTTAGGCAAAGAAGCAGTTTGAGCAGGATAAACGAATTGATTTACAGCAGTGATGATTGGCATGATGATAAGAAGTACAAAAACACTTAGAAAACCTGCAGTGTATATCACTAGAATAGTCAAAATTAAAATAAGTTGTATGACCTGTGTCATGACCAGAATTCTTTTTAGCGGGTATTTATCAACAACCGGACCTGTCAGAAATTGAAACAACCGGGGCAACATCGTCAAAAACCCGGCTAACCCTGTATAAAAAGTAGATCCTCCCAGTTCATACACCAACCACATTGCTGCAATCGTGTATAAACTATCCCCAATATTGGTTACCATTCTTCCAAAAAATAATAAAGTGAAATTATAATTTTTTAAAACTTTCACCTTGATCCCCCAATGTAAATTTACCGAGTAAAAAAAACTTACCGTAATGCAAAAAAATTATTCTTTTAATCTGAAAAATGGTTCTGTAACTTCAAAACCGAAATTTCCGAAGTAATACCATTTCGCATTTGGATCGTCTTGACCCATCTTTTCTAACTCATTTAATTCAGAGTATAAGTCATTTATTTTTTTTGAGATTACATCGAACTTCTCTTTTGTGAGTTTCATTTCGCTTTGGATCATGATAGGGACTAATATATTGAAATCGTAAAATGCATGATCCGGAGCGTTGATGAGTCTTTCTTTTATCCTATCCATCGTATTTAAAAGTGCTACTCTATTTGCCGAACTAATAATTTCTTGGGCATAAGGAAATAAATTTTCCCCCGGCAGATAAGATTTGGCAACGGCTCTGTAAAACTTCTGAATAATCCCGTTTTTCTCTTCCGTCCTCTTTAATTCAATGAAACCTACCTTCTCTAAAGCCTTTAAATGATAATGAATGTTTGCACGGGAAATATCCAACAGTTCAGATATGTTTTGACCCGTATACTCTTTTTCAATGAGCAGCATAAGGATTTTCACTCTTAATGGATCACTAATTATTTTAAGTTGGTCTCTGTTATTAATTAGCATCATTTGTTCCATTGTATAGCTCTCCAAGTCCGGTTAAATTTATTTAACCGTTTTATATCACTTCGAAAAAAATTGTCCAGCTAATCTAGTCCCAACCTTGGGATGATACAGTTTATTTAAATTCGTAATGGAAAGCAGCATTCTCTTTCTTTCTAAACAATTAAAAGTCACAGAGGAGAGCGGGTTTGCCGATAAACTAAATCTATTCCTGATCTCAATCCAAAAGCATAGATCTTCTGAGATAATCTGCCAATTATCGTTGAAATATGATATAATCGGGCAAGTGATAGAAAAGCTTATATGGGCGGTCGGCTAGCCTCTCTGAAGGGAGGTGATGCCAATGAGCGTTTATGAAACTCTGGTGCTGATGATTGCTTTTTCAACATTAGTTGTCCATGTCATAAACAGCAACAAGCGCAAATAGACCGCCCAAGGTCAAAGGATACGGTCTAATTTGCGTCATCCATCTGATTAAAAAGCTGTCCGCCCTTAAAGCGGCTATTGCTGCGGAGGAGTCATGTTGACGCATGGCTCCTTTTGCAATGTGACTTGATAAGCTCATTATAGCACAATTTGTTACCTGTAGATAACGAAATGCATTTTGTTTTAATTACACCCCGCCCGGTCTTTTCGCCATTGCCCGGCCCTCGTCCATGACAAATCCGAACTGCTTGTACAGCTCATGGGCATCCTTGGTGCCCAGCCGGCCTGTCAGCCCGCGTAATTCCTCGGAATTTATCACCGCTGCCACCAGCTTTTTGCCTAAACCCGTGCCGCGGTAAGCTTCGTCCATGAATACATCCGCCAGCCAATACATGGTGGCCAGATCCGTCACTGCCCGGGCAAAGCCGATCTGCCTGCCTTCATGGTACAGGCCGTAGCAGAGGGAGTTGCGGATGGAGGCTTCGATCACCTCCAGCGGTCTTCCTGCCGCCCAGTAGCTCCGCCCCAAAAAGCCGGATATGACCTCCACCGACAGCAGCGTCTTGTCATCGCTGATCAGATAACCGTCAAATTCGATATGCATGGCGAGCTTCCTCCTTCTTAGCCTTCTCTGGAATCATCCGCCAATTGCCTGCCTTCTCCCGCCGCAATCAGCTCTTCCATCGTAAACAGGGCATGAAGCCGCAAGCCAACAGCCGCAAGCTTTTCCCGCCCTTCCGGGTTCCGTTCAATGACACAGATCACGTCCTCAACCACTGCCCCTGCTTCCCGCAAATCCGTTGCGCTAAGGATTACTTGTCCGCCGGTAGTCACCACATCCTCAACAATGCTAATCCGCTTGCCTGCCACATCTGCCCCTTCGGCCAGCTTGCAGGTTCCGTAAGCCTTGGCCTTTTTCCGCACGAATGCTGCTGGTAAACCGGAGGCCAGCGACAAGGCGGTAGCAATAGGCACGCCGCCCATCTCCAAACCGGCCAGCACCTGCGTGTCAAGCGGAATCAGAGCCTGCAGCTGCGCCGCGACCTCACGCAATACAGCGGGCTCTGCCTCGAACAGATACTTGTCGAAATACTCCTGTGAAATTTGCCCGGAACGCAAGGTGAAGCTTCCGGTTAAATGAGCGGTTTCGTAAATGCGTCTAGCCAAAGCCGTCCTGTCCATATGCATATCTCCCGTCTCTTTATATTGAACCCGGGTGCAGGATCATGGTGCCTTCTTTTTTGAGCATTATACTGGAAATATTCTACCTTGCATAGATAAAATCCACGGAGACCGGCATTGGCCGGGGAGACTTGCGCCAGAACGCCAAAAAGCCCGTCCTTCACCGCATGAACACGGGAAGGACCGGCTCCTTTTTCCGCTATAGCTGCAACCGCAAAACTTTAATCGTCCTCTACCTTCCGCACGTCCACCTTGACCGTCAGGTTTTGGCCGCCGCTGCCCCGGTAAATCCCCTTCACGGGAACGATGTCCTTGTAATCCCGGCCGTGGCCCAGCTTCACGTACCGCCAGCCTGTCTCCACCTGGTTGGTGGGATCGAAGCCCCGCCAGCCGCTTCCGGGGACCAGCACCTCCACCCAGGCATGGGAGGCTTGCTCAAAGTCCGCGTTGTTCCCGGTGATGTCCCCGACGAAGTGATAGCCGCTGACATAACGGGCCGGCACCCCATGATACCGGCAAACCGCCAGCATCAAATGTGCATATTCCTGACAGACGCCCCGGCGAAGGTGCAGCGTTTCGTTCACGGTGGTATGCACATGGGTAGCGTCAGGATCATAGGTCAAATCCCCGTGAATCCGCCGGGTCATCTCCTGCGCCCAGGAATAGATTCCTTCCGGACCAGGGTCGTACGGCTGGGCATAGGCGTCCAGCTCCGGCGTAAAGGCAGTATAATCCGTCGGCAGCAAATACTCCACAAACCGGTCATAAAAGGAATCCGTCCGCATCAGCGTGAGCTCTGCCTCAGGCCGCAGGGCAGGCTCCGGCCACACCGTTTCCTGGGTGCTCACCACGGACCGCACCCGGATGGTCAGCTGCCGGTGCAGCTTGTTGACGGTAAAGGCATGAACCCGGTTGCCGAAATAATCCTCATAGGTCAAAAGCGCCGTAGAGGGCTCTACACTCACCTCATGGCTGTAGCAGGATTGCCGGCTGTTGGTGCGGGGGGTCAACCGGATCTCATTGACACTGTCCGTAGCCGAATCCGCGTAAGAATAACGGGTCATATGCTGAATTTCCAGCTTCATTTGGCTGCCGCCTCCAATCGAAAAAAGGTATCCGCCATGGTCCTCCCCAGACTGCGGCAGCCCTCAGTCAGCTGCTCCAGAAGCAGCGCCGTCTCCGGCAAGCCCAGATCGTCCCGGTCCAGACAGCCCAGCTCCGCCTTCAGCCTGCCTGCCTTGCGCCGGGCCTTTTCATGCTGGGAAAAGGACATCTCTCCCTCATACAATCCGATCTGCTCCAGATGCTCCTCCAACTCCAGGAAGGAGAAATACACCGAACGGGGAAAGCTCTCCTTGGTCAACAGGAATTCAATAATATGGGGAGCCGACAGCCCATCGGCATACACCCGGCGGAAAGCCTGGTAGCCGCTGACGGATTTCAGCACGGCCATCAGATACGGATATGGAGCCGCCCGGTCTGCGCTGATGGCGCCCAGTACCGAATGGAGAATCCGCACCGTATTTTCCGCCCGCTCCAGAAAACGCCCGCATTCGATGAAATGCCACTCCTGCTCCCGCTGCATGACGGAGTGCTCCACACCTTGAAACACCGCCACCTTTTCCTTTATCCGGCGAAAAAAGTTATTAGGCCCTTCCACGAGTATATCCGCTACCTGCACATCCCCCAGCCACAGATAAAAGGAGTTGGCCGCCTCCCAAAGCTCGCTGGGCACCTTTTCCCGGATCGTCCGCAGATTGCTCCGGGCCTGGGCCACACAACAGAACAGAGAATTGCCGTAGCCCCGGTCAAGGGTGATGAAGGAAATCACATCCCGCTCCGTGTACTGCTCGAACTGCTGGAGGTAATCACCTCGTGCGCCGAAAGCGTCCACCAGACGGGACCACTTATGCTCCTCGTGGGCAAAATCCCCCTCATGCTGAATATGGTAATGAACATCCACCAGACGGGCGTGATTCTCCGCTCTTTCCATATAGCGTCCGATCCAGAATAAAGCCTCCGCATTGCGGTTCAGCATGGCAATCCCCCGCCTCTCTTACGATGATTGTTCTTCTTAACCGGGAATAAGTTTCGTAAGCTACGCTTCACTTTTGGGGGGCTTTGCTATGCCATTACCCAGGTATCCTTGCAGCCTCCGCCTTGGGAGGAATTCACCACTAGGGAACCCTCCGTCATGGCCACCCGGGTCAGCCCTCCGGGAATGACATGCACACCTGCCGTTCCACCGCCCATGAGGATGAAGGCCCGCAGGTCGATATGGCGCGGCGCAAGCTGGCCGTTCGCCAGAATTGGGGCCCGGGAGAGCTGGATGGTCGGCTGGGCAATATAACGTCCCGGATCAGCCATGATTTTGGCACGGAACTCATCAACCTCCGCTTCCGTTGCGGAAGGACCGATGAGCATGCCGTAGCCGCCCGACAGAGAGGTCTCCTTGACCACCATTTCGTGGAGGCGGGAGAGCACATACCCCCGTTCCTCCGGTCGGGACAGCACATAGGTGGGCACATTCCCGATAATCGGCTCTTCCTTCAAATAATAGCGGATCATATCCGGCACATAGGCATACATGGCCTTATCGTCAGCCACTCCCGTGCCTGGAGCATTCACAATGGCTACGTTGCCTGCCCGGTAGGCATTCATAATTCCAGCCACCCCCAGCATGGAGGTGGGATCAAAAGCAAGCGGGTCCAGATAATCGTCATCAATCCGCCGGTAGATCACATCCACCTGGGTCAGCCCGCCCAGACCGCGGATGAATACCTTGTGGTCCATGACCACCAAATCCCGCCCTTCCACCAGATGGACGCCCATCTGCTGGGCCAGGAAGGTATGCTCATAATAGGCGGAGTTAAACTCGCCGGGCGTCAGGAGGGCAATGACAGGGTCCTTTTTCCGGGTGGGACAAAGACTGCGCAGCACCGTCAGAAACCGGTTGAGACTATGCTCCACGTCCCGGATGGAGGAGGACAGGGTCAGCTCGGGGTACAGCTGGTTCATCATGGAGCGGCTTTTGAACAGGTACGAAAATCCTGAAGGACAACGAAGATTATCCTCCAGCACATAGTAGGCGCCATGCTCATCCCGGATGAGGTCGATACCGGAGGTGGTGATATACACATCCTCGGGCACCCGCACATGCATCATCTCCGGGCGGAAATACTTGTTGGCCACCACCATCCGCCGGGGCACAATACCGTCCTTCACGATCTGCTGCCCGTGGTACACATCATAGACAAACCGGTTCAGTGCCGTAATCCGCTGCAAGAGCCCCTTCTCAAGCACATCCCATTCCTCCCTGGGAATCACCCGGGGGATCAGATCGAAGGGAATAGTCCGTTCCAAGGGCTGGATCTGCGAGGGGGAATAGAGGGTGAAGGTAATGCCCTCCTCCATCATCCTGCGATTGAAGGCTGCCTGTTTAGCCCCTGCTTCCCCCGCCTTCAGGGATGCAAGCTGCTCGAACACCTGGCTGTAATGGGAACGAACCTGCAGGCCGTTCTCCGCAAACATTTCATCATAGAAACCTTCCAGCGCATAAGGCGCAATCGGCGACCGCTCCACCGCTCCCATAGCTCCAAGCCCCCTTCATATAAAAAACTCCCATCCGCACTGAAGGAACACCTTACTTGCCCCAACAATCGACCTTACAAATCATATATATAACATGAACATGACATAAAATTAGATGAAAATTGAAATAACAGCTGGATTTCTAATGATTTATTAGGATTAGTTTAGTCTGCGCTTATTTTTGTGTCAAGTATCTTTACATGGTTTTTCTGAAAACTTGAAAATATAAAATGCTTAGGTATAGACGAAGACTACTCCAGACGCAGATACCCTTCCATAAAATCATAGACATAATCGGTACCAATGGTCATGGGAAAAGGGCCGTTGCCGGGAAGACGGGTTTGAATCGTTCTTTTGGTGGCCGGAAAATAGCTGAACATGGTTATGGATTCCCCCTGGTAAGAAGATGTCCAGCGAATCGGCTCCTGGCCGGGGGTGGACACCAGAATAAGCTGCCCCTGCCCCGCTTGTTTTCCCGTATCACTGAATTCTTCCCCTTGAGCCAGATAGCAGAGTGAACTCCGGTCAATGAATACCAGCCGTCCGTCAACCTTGCTGAAAATGGCCTCCGGCCGCTCCATTGCCTCGATCCGGTTGGTCTCGGCCAGAGGAACAAGGGAACCGGCATCCCCGGTATTCATAAGATAATAGGCGGATTGCACCCGCTCCGGCACATCCCCCTGCCGCTCCAGCTTATAGGCATGAAGCACAGCCGCGCTGCCGTCCGCCAGCCACCCTGTAAACTCAATATAGCTGCCGGATTCTTTTTCTTCTGCCGGAGCTTCAGCTACCCGCTTTCCGTCCCGGTCGAAAAGCAGGACACTCTTGGGAGCGAAGGTAAAAAAGCCATTCTCTCCTTTAGAAAGGATATAGGCTTCGTTTTGGTCCGGCGTTGTCTCCTGAATGAAGAAGCGCCCATCAGGGCTCCACGCTACAGGCGGTCTTGCATAATACCCCTCCTTGCCGGGCAGCTCCGCCAACCGTTTCCCATCCGCCGTGTACAAGCCCAACCCCCCTTCTTTGCTCCGATAGATAAACCGGTCTCCGTCAGGAGAAATAAACAGGGAGGAGAACGGCCACTGGTGGGCGAAGGAGTCCGCTGATTTTTGGACATGCCCCGTACCAAGGTCCGCCTCCCAAAGCTCCCCGCTTTGGAACAAGCTCAGATACAGCTTATCCCTCGTGGAATTAAGCCAGCCCTCCGCCACCCAATCCGGGGCCGGGTTCGGCATAAAGCCTTCCACCAGGACAGAGGTTTCGCCGGTGCGGATTTGGAGGGACAGCACATTGTACTCCAGCTTCCCCTGCCGCGTTGCCGGCATCGTAAGAATGAGTCTTTCCCCATGGACAAATCCATGTGCCACTGCGAAGGAGCTGGCCGTATAACTGTCCATTCCCCCATCCGCCGACAGGGTTACATCAGCCAAAGGAACGGGCCGCAGACTTTTCCCGGCAGGGTCTACAATTACCGCATCCATAAGAAATCTTTCTCTTCCCTTAACGTATGCAAGACGCCGTACAAGATGAACCGCAAGCTTGTTCGCCTCCGGAGACTCCAGCGTCTGCATGATGGTCACATCGGGATAAAGCCCCTTATCCCAGTCCAGACGCAGGCCATTTTCCGTTTGGGTCAGATATGGCTTGAAGGGCGGCTCCGCTTCTTGCTCTGCCGAAGGAGCCTCCACCTCGGACATGACCAGCATCTTGCCATCCTTGGCATCCAGCCAGTACCACCATTTGTTGCCGGCCCGAAACAGCGCCTCCACTCTCCAGACATCCCGTTTGATCCCTTCGATATCAACATCGCGCTGGAATTCCGCTTTCCATTGCAGAACCTCGCTGCTGTTGCCGTGGAGATGCTTGGCAGTGGCAAGGGCTTTATCCACCGTCAGGACACTTCCATCAGGAGGGCTGCCCGATGCTGCACGCACTGATGCTTCCGGGGAAGGAATGACGGACGGAACGACGGCCTCTTCGGGAAACCGGCCTTGCTGCGGCAATTCTGCATTTGGAGCCTTCGAACTCATTCCTTCAGCCGCAGCCGACGCTGCAGAGGTATTGCCTGCTGAGGATATTTTGCCGCCCACATCCTCACAGCCTGCCGCGGCCAGCAAGCTTCCCAACAAAACAAAAGCAATCCATTGTTTAGCCACTCTCAGCCGTCACCGTCCTTTTCCTGATTATACCAACTGTTGGAATTTCTGAATACAACAATAAACGCCTTTCCGCATGGACCGGAAGGCGTTGACGAATCGTATATTTTAATCTGAAGCCTTTTATTTCCCGGCATTGCAGCAGATTTTATTCACCGGTCCGGTTACACCCCGCCCCTGGGCCGCTTCTGCCAAAATTTCACTTCACTGCGGATCAGACCCACGAAGGCTTCTGCCACAGGAGACAGCAGCTCCTCCTTGCGGGTACACACGGCGATGGGGTTCATCAGAGTCAGCCCCCGCACGAACACCCGGGATACCTCCCGCCGCTCCACATAATCCCGTACTGCCATGGACGAGATAAAGTTAGCCCCGTAGCCCGCAATGACCGCGCGCACCGCCTCACTCACACCATTGAACTGCAAGCCTACCTTGGGGGGATTCACATTCAAGGCCCGGCACAGGGAGAAGAGCCGTTCCCGGGTGGAGCTTCCTTCCTCCCTTAATATAAAAGGAACCTTCATCATCTCGGCCAGTGAAATTTCCTTGCCCGCATAAGGGTGGCTGTTGGGGACAATAAACCACAGCTCGTCCTCCAGAAGCTGCTCCCAGGCAATCCCCGGCTGCTCCTCCCAACCCCCGCCGTACACTGCAACCTCCGCATCATAATGGAGCAGCTGCCCCACCGCCTCCCGGGAGTTTACAGTAGTCAGCACCACCTCCACCTGAGGATGCTCCTGCTTGTAGCGAGCCAGCCATTCCGGCAGCAGCAGGTTGGCGGGCAGGTAGGTGGCCACAATCCGCAGCACGCCGCTGAAGCCGGCCTTATACTCCCGGATGCCCGACTCAATCTCCCGCTCCAGGGCAAACAGCCGCTTGGCGTAATCCGCCACCAGCCTGCCTCCATCCGTCAGGAGCCCTCCCCGGCCCTTGGGCTCCAGCAGGGCGAAGCCCAGCTCCTTCTCCAAATTACGCACCTGGGCGGTTACCGCAGGCTGGCTGATCAATAAATCCTCCGAGGCCCGGGTGACCCCTCCTTTTTCCGCAACGGTATGGAAAATCCTCAGGGCGTGCAAATTCATCATTACACCTGCTTCCTACATCAAAATTGATGAAAAACGAAAAAATATATATTTTTCTTATGATTGCTTTTCCTTTATTCTAAAAGAAAGAGAAAAAATTCACAAGCACTAAACACGGACGAGGAGTGGAGAATTGATGCGTAAAACGAAAATTGTCTGTACCATCGGCCCTGCGAGCGAAAGCCCGGAGATGCTGCGCAAGCTTATCCGCGCAGGCATGAGCGTGGCCCGGCTGAATTTCGCACATGGCGAGCCCGAGGAGCACACCGCCCGTATCCGCAATATCCGGGAAGCGGCAGCCGCTGAGAATGCCTATGTGGCTGTTCTCATCGATACCAAAGGCCCCGAAATCCGCATCGGCAAAATGGAAGAAGCCTTCGTAGAGCTCGTTCCCGGAGAAAATGTAACCCTCACCACCGAAGAAGTGCTTGGCACCAAGGACCGGATTCATGTTACCTATAAGCAGCTTCCCCAAGACGTGAAGCCCGGCAGCATCATCCTCATCGACGACGGCCTGGTCCGACTGGAAGTGGTGAAGGCTGAAGGCACGGAAATCACCTGTCTGATCCGCAATGGCGGCCGCCTGAAGCCCCGCAAGGGCGTCAACGTTCCCGGCGTCAAAACCAGCCTGCCCGGTGTTACTGAGAAGGACATCCGCCACATCAAATACGGTGTGGAGCAAAAAATCGACGTTATCGCCCAATCCTTCGTGCGCAAGGCCGAGGACATTCTTGAGATCAAGCATATTCTGGACGAGCTGGGCGCAGGCCACATTCAGGTTATTGCCAAAATCGAGAATGACGAGGGTGTGGAAAATCTCGATGCCATCATTTCCGTTGCCGACGGCATTATGGTCGCCCGCGGCGACCTGGGTGTGGACCTTCCCGTTGAAGATGTCCCCCTGGTGCAAAAGGATATGATCCGCCGCTGCAACCTGGCCGGCAAACCTGTTATCACCGCCACTCACATGCTGGAGTCCATGCAGCAGAACCCCCGTCCGACCCGCGCTGAAGCAGGGGATGTGGCTAACGCTGTATTCGACGGCACCGATGCGGTTATGCTGTCCGGCGAGTCTGCCGCAGGCAAATATCCGTTGGAATCCGTAGAGACTATGGCCCGCATCGCGGCCAAGGCGGAAACGGCTCTCGACAGCTACAGCTGGCTGACGCTGCAAGCCGCCCGCAGAACCCATGATGTGACAGGCGCCATCGGCCAAGCTGTGGCCCAAGCCGCTCTGGAGCTGGGAGCGAAGGCAATTCTTGCACTGACCGAAAGCGGCTTTACCGCCCGTATGATCGCCAAGCATAAGCCCAAGGCGCCAGTAATCGCCGTTTCCTCCAAGTCCAATGTGCTTCATTCTCTGGCTGTTTCTTGGGGTGTCATCCCTGTGCTCCGCAAGGAGCAGGTAGCCAGCACGGACGAGGCCATTCTGGCCGCAGTGGAGCTGGCCAAGGAAGCCGGCCACCTGCAGGACGGCGACCTGGTTGTGGTCACCGCAGGCGTTCCGGCTGGTGCCACCGGCACCACCAATCTGCTGCGCATCCACCACGTAGGCGACGCGCTGTAGGAGATGTCAGGCAGGCCGCTATGGAGTGGCCTGCTTTTTTCCACGGGCAGGCCGGACTGGCCAGCCGCGGAACGTCTGTGGGCCGGTTGAGCTGTCTGGACACTAGCGGAGCAGCGGGACGGAGCCAGCAGCCCAGGACCGTAGCGGAGCAGCGGGCTAGAGCTAGCAGCCTGTCATCTGCACCCGGCACCAACTCAGCCGCACATACCTCTCCGGTATGTAAGCGGCAAACAATGTATGCTATTCCCTGCTTACCCGCCTTCTTCGGCTATGTAAGCGCCATACAATGTATGCTATTCGTGTTTTTTCCTTGTTTTTGAGCCTGTTCTAGCCAAATAGCGTACAAAACATGATTGTTATTTGGGGATTTCCCCCCATTCGGACGGTTTAGCATACATTTGTTGACCGCTATCATTTATCACTATCCCGCAATGCAGCTGCATCAGAACTAACAACCAACCAGCCAAAGCGGCAGGACGAGGCAACAGGCCCGTTCTGCCGCTTTTTTATGTGGAAGTTGGCAAACTACCAGGCTTTCGGTGACAAACAAACAGATATGCTGCAGCCAGCGGCTGTCAATCAGCAGACCGCATAGGCAGCTACAGGTAGCTTCAGTTTAATCCAACAGTCTGCCTCTTGCAGCTAACAGCCATCATTACCCACAAACCCGCCAGCAGCACGGCATAAGAGCTTACTCCTGGTCATCCTGATAGCTGCGCACCTTAAATCCCGCCCCCATCTCCCGGGCAATAGCCGCACAGGCTTCAATCTCACGGGAAGGAATCAGATCTACTACCGTCAATGTTACCTTGGGAATGTGGCGGACACAATCCCGGGCAAACTCCAGCAATGCATCATATGCTTTAGGCCCGGCCTCCGGCTGGCAAAGCTTGGTGTACGCCTGAGCATCGGCGGCATTCAGACTGATGGACACCTCATCCACTACCTCAGCCAGCTCTTCCGCAACCTGGCGGTCCCAGACCAATTGAGCCAGACCATTGGTGTTTACCCGCACGGTTTTTCCCAGCCGCTTCAGATGACGGGCCGTTTCCAGCACCTCCGGCAGCCGCAGCAGAGGTTCCCCATAGCCGCAAAACACCGCCTCCGTATATCCCTGCGCATCTCCTACTGCCTCAATAATTTCCCGGACAGAGGGCTCCTGCTCCAGCCAAAGATCGAACCCCACACCGTCCGCCTGATCCCGCACGCAAAAGAGGCAGCGGTTATTGCATCGATTGGTCACATTCAGGTACAGCTTACCGCCGATTTCATAAGTAATCATAACCGGCCTCCTTCTGGCAAATTGCTCCCTGTCTTGGGAACCACCCAATCCCTGCGAATCACCTGCACTCTGCGAACTACCTACTCCCTGCGAAACGCCTGCACTCTGTGAACCGCTACATCCTGCGAGCTGCCTGCATCCCTGGGTGAAGCCGTTCACCTGCCCGCAGCGCTTGCCGGATAGCCGCCAGCCGACCATCGGCTGCCCGCAGCTCCTCCAGGAGCGCAAGCTCCCCGGCCTCTGTCTTCAGCACACTCTTCAAAGCGCCGTTGCCCAGCACCAGCCGGTAGTGCCCCGATAGAGCCAGAACAGGGTCGTGAGTGGCCATAATCACAATCTTTTGGCGGTCCACCAGGACCTCCAGGGCCAGCCGTTTGTCGATGCCCGCATTTTCAATTTCGTCGATAAGCACAATGGGAGAGTCGGAGAGAATGGCCGTATCGGCGATCATCAGCGCCCGGGACTGGCCGCCGCTCAGTGCCGTAAGCGGAGTATCCAACGTGAAGGTTTCCCCTGCCAGCCGGTTAGCCTGCTCCAACACCTGCTCCGCCAGGCTTTTGCTGCCATTTAGTGGGAGTGGATGTGAGCCTTCCGTTCTATCCGCCTTCACAACCGCACCGCCCAGTTTGCCCTCACCCGGCTCCACTTGTCTTAAAGCCGTGTCTGTGGACAAGCCCCCTCCCGGCTCCCCCCGCTCCAGGCAAGCCGCGTGCATGGCGATAAACTCCCCCACCGTGGCATCCAGCACAAAATTCATATTCTGCGAAAGCTGGGCGATCAGCTTGGTGCCAATGCCGAACCGTTCCGCCGGGTCAGGCGGCTGGCCGTTCAAGAGAATCTGCCGCCCACTGGGGGTATCCCCTTGTGCCAGATACTCAATATCCGCCAAGAGGCGGCTTTTGCCTGAGCCCGTAGGACCGACAACGGCTGCAATGTCCCCCGGCACCAGGTGGAGCCGGCAGTCCTCCGGCTGGCCGTTCTTATCCCGGCCGCCGCAGATGGTTATGGATTGCACCTTTTCCACAGTGATTCCCACCCCCGTTCTATAGATTTCACGGAGTTCACAACTCCGCCCGCCCACTTGTACCGCGCCCTACCCAGCAGCATCAGTCCGCCGGCTAAGCATCTGCCTCCGGCGTCCACAGCTTCCGCACATTGCCCATCTGGGCGTCCTCGCCGATCCGTGTTTCCCCGAGACAATAAGAGCAAACCGCCGCAGGCATGGAAAACCGCAGCTTGGAGCCATCCAGCGCTTCCACCTCCGGAGCCGCCAGAAACACGTCCCGCGCCCGCTCTTTCCCCTGCCCGGTAAGTCCGTTCATGGGAATAACCTCTGCCTTGGGATTGGCCTTCCGCACCCGGTAGCGGAACACCTCCCGCTCCGCTTGGGAGACAATGTCCCCCTTGGTGAGAATCACCGTATCCGCCAGCTTCAGCATAGGGCCGATTTTGGCCGGAGTATTAAGGCCCGAAAGATGGTCAATAACGCAAACGGACTGTACCTGCCGGATGTACGGCGAACAGCGGTTGCACAGCCCGGCGCTTTCTGTGATCAGCATATCCGCCCCCACAGAGCTTCCCCATTCCAGACAGGAGGCGATATTGGTCACAAAATAATGGTCGGGGCACAAGTTTCCGGATAGCCCTACCAGAACAGGAACCCCTTTTTCCTCATAAAGTCTGTCATCAAAGGTAGCCATACAATCAAATTTGACCACTCCCGGGGATTTTCCCGCTGCGCGCAGCGCTTCAATAATGCGCAGCAGCACAGAGGTTTTACCGCTGGAGGGAGGGCCGGCCAACGTAATCAGCTTCATAGGCTCCGCCCCTTGCGGTAGCCTCTCATGAAGCGTTCCTCCGTGTCCAGCTTGACTGCCCCGATATTTTCATGCCATACCAAATCCCAGCCCATCCACATCAGCTTGGCATCAGGGGGCAGCTTGCTTTCCACCAATGGATTCAATGCTGGAAACCAGGCATTTTCATACAAAGCAGATACCTTCGCCCCGGTGAGATAATCCGTCAACGGCTTGAGGCGCTCACGCGATGCGGCTTTGGCCAGCAGAAACACCGGACTTGCTATGGCTCCCTCTTCAGGCCAAACGATGGCGATTTTGTCCTTGCGGGGGATGGTTCTGGCGTAAAAATACGGCATAATCGACACTGCAGGCGCCTCAGG
The DNA here is from genome assembly GCA_029256065.1 of Paenibacillaceae bacterium. Taxonomy (GTDB): domain Bacteria; phylum Bacillota; class Bacilli; order Paenibacillales; family NBRC-103111; genus Paenibacillus_AR. The sequence continues at coordinate 2,405 of JAQSYT010000045.1, read as the reverse complement.
ATTGCCTGTTCCCGCTTGTTTAGCCATTTGGGCAGGATGCAGCCCATCCTTAACGGACTCGCCGAACCGTTCCACCGCCTCCGGGCCAAACACATGGCGCAGGGTCAGCAGCGTGGTTTCGCAGAAATCCTTGTTGTTTTTGCCACGCATATTCACTTTCCGGCTCCATTCCGGCTTAAGCAGCTCCGCCCAGGACTGGGGAACAGACAGACCGTCCAAACGGGTCAAATCCACCACCATCACCAGTGGGTTCACGCAAATCACCGTATACCACCCCTTCGGGTCCACCAGCTCCAAATTGCCGAAGCGGGGATTGCCGTCCCAGCCCTCTGTCACATCCGCAAATACGCCGCGCTCAAGAAACTTCTCCCGGAAATCAGAATGGAAGAAGCTGCTGATACCAGGGGAGATGATCAGCTCAGGCAATTCATCCTCATGCCGGTACGCCTTCACCTGTTCATAGAAGCCCGTTTGGGTGGCATTGCCCTCAAAAACAATCTTCGACGTGTCAAAGCCGGCCCATTCCCCCGCTTCCTCCCGTCTGGCGAAATCCTCCTCCACCGGCACCTTCAAGGGACATGGCATCATCGCCAACAGCGTCGGGACAAAATCATACCCTGCCCATCCTTTTTCTTGGATTTTTCCGTTCAATCGCTCCACCTCCAGCGGACATTTACCCGTATCATACCATTCTTTTTCCAGCAGAACCAAAGCACAATTCTGTGTCCGTGTGAGGTTATATAACACAAAAAACTGCACGCCTGGATATTCAGGGTGCAGTGGTTAAGAAAAATATGAAGTATTCTGTCCCAGCCTCCCGGGTTACAGAATTGGACTGCCATTCAGGCAAAGCTTCAGAATCCATTCCCAGGGACCGTGCCCGGAGGCAATATTAATATGACCCATATCAGGCAAGATCAGGCTGGGGACGCCGATTCTCTGGTACACAAGAGAGTCCTCCAGTGTGCAATACGGATCATTGGATGATTGGATAAAAAGGGTTTGGGCGGCCGCATGCTGGACCTCCTCCAGATTGTCCGGCACAGGGAAGAAGGTAGCCACCTCATCCAGCTTGGTATGGACCGAAGGCGGCGCTACCAGAAAAACACGCTCTGCCCTGCGCTGCACCCCTTGTGCCGCATGGTGGAACCACAGAATGCAAGCCAGACTGTGAGCCACAACCGTCAGCTCCTCGTCTTCCGGTATGGCGCCGATGCTTTGGGCCAGGAATTCCATCCATTGATCCTTGTCGGGATGGTCCGGATTGGGAAGGCTGGGGTAATGGACGGTTTCTCCCCGGGCGCCAAGCCCGCGGGCCAGCCAGGATTGCCAATGGTCAGAACCACTGCCGCCCAGACCGTACAGAATCAAAAAGCTGCGTTTCACAACACTTTCCTCCATTTCATCTGTCAACCTGCCGGGATTAGGGACGTTTGCCCGCCCGCAGCGCAGTTATCACTGTTTCCGCAAAAGGGTGCTCCGAGCCTTCGAACGCACTTACCGCCGCCTCCACATCGTATGGCACCCTGCGGATGCCAAGGGTAAAGACGGGCTCAGAGCCTGCGTACGGCTCATCAATCTCCAGCACTGCGTAAGAAGCGGCAGTATTCCCGTCAAAAGGCAGCCCAACGCTGCCGGTATTGGCTACCACCTTGCCGCCGATATGGCGGATGTACGGCATATGAATATGCCCGTAGAGAGCAATTCCCGCCTCTGTACCCTCAAACATCTTGGTAAGCACCAGCTCCTCTGCATCCGTGGGCAGCACCTGCTCCAGCAGATTGCGGGGATTGGCATGCACCATGCGGAAGCGCAAGCCCTTTACCGGCTCTTCCTCATGGGAAAAGGGCAGGCTTGCCAAATAATCCAGCTCCTCCGCCGACAACCGGCTCCGGGTCCACTCCATTTCACTCAGCAGCGCGGCCTGCTGCTCCTCCGTTTTGGCAAAACCCGGCTGGATGAGATTGCAGCCCACCAGCTCGTCAATGTTTCCCTGGATCACAATAGTATCCAACTGACGGATTCTCTGGACACATTCGGCAGGCTTCGGACCTTTGAACACCAAATCACCCAGCACGTAGATTTTGTCCGCCCGGATAGTGGCAATGTCCAACAGCACCGCTTCCAGCGCATGGTAATTGCCGTGAATATCGGAGATAAATGCGAGCTTCATCGAAAACCGCCTCCATTTTTTAAAATGCTGCTTGGGGTTGCCCGCTGATCAAAAGTGTTTTTCTTCTTTTTACCCGCTAACCGGAGTTTTGTATGCGATTTTTCGCATACATTTCCGCGTTTTGACCATTAAGCGGTGTTTTGTATGCGATTTTTCGAGTACATTGGCCCGTTTTGCCCACTAACCGGTGTTTTGTATGCGATTTTTCGAGTACGTTTGCTCTTTTTACCCA
>JAQSYT010000044.1 GCA_029256065.1 Paenibacillaceae bacterium | reverse complement strand
ATTCAGCTCACAATGGGCATCCGGAAACATCTCAGCAATGGTATCCAGAATATGACGCAACTGCTTTTTGTTCATACGGCGGTCTTCACCTCCGATGATTGCCGTACCTTCCTTGGTGCCTGCAGAACGTCAAGAATTATTTTAGATAAACCAAAGTTTAACGAAAATCAGCTTGTAAATCAATGCTATAGTTCAAAGAAAATCGAATATTTTCGGAACAATGGCAAGATTTAACGTGAAAAGTCGTCTTTTGGCGCATTTTTGGCTGGGAAAAAACCGCCACACACGTGAAGTTTTCACGTATATGGCGGCCTGGAGCAGCTCTATGGGAAGCTCGGATCAGGACTGGATATCCACTTCCACAATTTTTCCGTTGATCAGGTACAGCGTTACCGTTTTACCGGAAGGAATGCTAGCAGGTGCATAAGAGATAGAGCCTTGATGAATATAAGCCTTGGAATGGAACGGATAATTCCGTGATTCGCCCAAGCTTTCCCGGAGCACATACAGGTTGCTTGTAGCCGTATCATAATAATCGGTTTTCCGCGTCAAGGAGGTAGCGGTATAAATCGTATATACCCCGTCTTGTCCCTTCACAGCTTCCACACGGTCACCAGCCTTCAGATCCGCAATCGTAGCATCCGCAAGGCTTGTCCGCTTCACAATAGCAGTAGTGCCTACCTCCAGTGTCTTACCGGCTGAACCCGCCTCCGATATGGTGAGCTTGCCTGCCGCCGCGTCCACGGCCAGCAGATTGCCTCTGGATACTTGAGCTGCCTGGACCTTCTCAACGGTGCTGCCTTTGTAATACAGGAAGTAAGGTTCCTCATTGGACATGGAGTCAATGGGAATTTCCTGTCCGCTCATGTTATAAACCTTGGCGTTATAAGGAATGGTTAACGTAGTAGAGCCATTAAGCGGTTCACGCAGGGTCAGCTGCCGGTTGCTTCCACTCTTATTGGCCAAGTACACTAGGAATGAGCGGGAAACCTCCACCATGCTGATATTGGTGCTGGTGGTATCCAGCATAATGGTAGCCTGTTCGCCTACGATGAGATCGGTCAGTGCCGGATTGGAGTTGTTCGGAATGACAAGACCTACACCTGAACCCAGTGTCAGGGTCAAATACTGCTCCCCAATCTTAAGGGTTATGGTTCTTGCCAGCGGCGATACCCTGGCAATGGTGCCTTGATAATTGTACACAATGCTGATTTTCTTGACGGTGTTTTCTGATGAGGAAAGAATATCGATTTTTTTGCCTTCCGTCAGATTGGAGCTGCCCAAGGTGAAGGTAGCAGTGGAACCGTACATCTCAAACACTGTGGAGTCTGACAGCTCATAAAACACAGATTTACCGCTTTGGTTCTTCACAACCAAATACCTGTTCTTGGCATCATAGCTGACCACCGTATTCAAAAATTCAGTCTGCAATGCCCGGTTAGTCACAACTGCTTCAATCACCTTATTTTCATCATCCAAAAGAAGCTTTACTTGGTCGTCGACCTCCAGATCCCTGAAGCTGGTGGCTTCCATGCCGGAAATGCTGACCTTCAAATTGGCGTCGAAGGTATAGGACGCAGGTTTGCCGTCTGTTGAACGGATAATGGTGATATACAGGTAACTCTTGTCTTCCTTGATATCGGAAATCCGGCCCTTGTCGCTGGGTGGTTCGTACGCTGCCAGCATGGTCATTTCCGTAAGCACATCAGTATTGATCACGAAGGAAATCTTGTCCTTGGCTTTGATGGCTGTAATGTCCCCGCCGGCAGTACCTGCATAATAGGTCACGGTACTGGCCATAGGATAGGTTGCAGTGGACCCGTCCGTTTCCAGAATGGTGATTTTTTTGTCCGTTTGGTTGACGGATTGAATCACACCTTCGGCCGTTTTGTTCAGCGGAATATGTTTAACGGTTATAGAAGTGTATTTGGCTTTGCTGCCGGTTCTGTGAAGCTCCAGCACGGATCCGGGCACCATGTCGCTGGAAGCCAAGCCCTTGCCGTCCTTGTCTACAATGGACAGAGGAATTTGGATTTGAGCAGTAATCTCTTTGCCGTTGCTTTTCATCACAATCTGGGAGGTGTTGAAATCCAGGTTCACCAGCGTGCCTTCCAGCACATTGGCGGATTTCCCGTTCTCTTCAACCACTTCGGCATACACCACATTGGCATTCTTCACCACAATGAAGAGCTTATTGCCTTGTTTGAAGGGCTGGGTTGTAGCAGGCTGGGACTGATTGTAGCCGTAAAAAACCGTATCCGCGGTAAACGTAAAGGTTTTTTGATCACCGTAATCATCACTTAATACTACTGCTTTATCGGTTGCACTCTCCACAATACCCAAACCTGAAATATCAGTAGAATCCATATAAGGGCTTGTCCGGCTCAGGAAGGTGGCCATTTCGGCGCGTGTGACGGATTTGGCAGGTTTGAAGGTTCCATCGTCCAGCCCATCAACAATCTTAAGTGCCACCGCCTCGTTGATGAAGCCTCTGGTAGAGGCGGAAATATCCGCATCATCGCCGAAACGGGTGGTTTGCCCGGCCAGCTCATTCGCCTCAGCCTGCTTGCCGATAGCACGGATCACCAGCTTGGCAACCCACTCCCGGGAGGCTTCACGGGTCCCCCATGCTGTGCCAGATGTGGATGATTCCTCGGGATAGAGAATAATGCCTTTTTCCAACGCCATAAACAGATATTTCTTCGCATAGTCGGAAACCAGCAGATCAGAAGCAAAGGCGGGCAATTCCCCCGCCGCTTGCTCCAGTCCCAGCATACGCACAAGCATGGTGATAACTTCCTCTTGGGTAACCGAGCTGCTGGGATCATAAACTCCGGCAGACTTGCCGTCTACAATACCCAGCAGGGCCAGCTTGGTTATGTACTTATTCGCCCAATGGGACATGGGCACATCGGTGAATTTCAGATTGGGCTTGGTGGTGACATTCTGTACCGTAGATTGGGGGGTAGTGGCGTCAGTAATGGCAGCCATCGCAGGGGCGCCCAGGGTCATGCTAGCGGTCAACAAGACAATTACAGCTTTTGTCGCTCTTTTCTTCAAAGTCGTTGGTCTCCTCTCTATCTGTCAGGCAGGTAATAACTGGGCCGGACCGTGAATACAATTAGCGCTTAAACCACTCAGGAAGCTCAAAATGCCCCATCAGCGAATCGGGCTTTTTGCCGTTCACAAGAATTTCAAAGGTTTCCACTTCGTTAAATTGAAATAAGGTTTTGCGGAATGCATCCAGCAAAAGCCCCTCACCGGCGGAGCCCAGCCTGTCCTCATCGGGAAGATTCAAATTGACGGACAGCTTGCCGGCAGTAAGTTTGGCGGACAAAAAGGTGGTTTTGGGACACAGGGACACCGCATCGGAGGACGGGCTTTTCGTCAGGGCATTCAGAGCCGCCAGATATTTATTCTCGTCCTTATCGAATTTGATGCTGACCTGCTTTTCCACAAGTGCTGTGTTATCCCCGTTAGACTGGCCGAAATAAGCCTTAATGGCCAGCTCCTTCTCTTGTGCAGGCGTCGGTGTTGCCGGAGCGGTTGACTGGGAGGGTGCCGCCGTTACGGCAGGCGTGCCGGTCGCTGCGGTAGTGGAAGATGCATTCCTCTCCTTAGCGCCGCAGCCGGCGGCTACCAGCGAAAGGGAAACGGCAACGCCCAGCATGACACACATTCTTCTCTTCAAGTATCAATCCCTCCTTATGGAATCTGCAAATATTCCCGGATGCCCGCGGCGATGGCCTCTGCTGTCTGGAGCTGGAGCTTCTCCGTAAATAAAGCGGCTTCCTCTTCACGGCTGGAAAGATAGCCAATTTCACAAAGCACCGCAGGCATGACGGTTCGTAGTGTTACCCGGAGATCATTCTTACGCAGGCCCCGGTCATTAAAGCCCGTGGCGGGTAAGATGCGGTTATGCAGAATTTCTGCCAGCGCGCGGCTTTCATCCCTGGAGTAATAGGTCTCTGTTCCACTTACCGTATCCTTGTTGAAGCTGTTGGCATGCACGGATACAAACACATCCGCATCCAGACGGTTAGCGAAATCGGCTCTTTCGTTCAGTTCAACAAATGTATCGTCCTGCCGGGTCAATTTCACCTGAAGGTTGGGGATGTTCTCCAACGCTTTGGCGATCTTCAGCACCATAGACAGGTTGAAGTCCTTTTCCTTCCGGCCGGTGATTTTGGAGATTGCCCCAGGATCTCCGTCACCGTGGCCTGCATCCAGCACTACAAGGAAAGTATACCCTTTTAATGCGATGGAAAGCTCGGCCGGGTTCTTGCCTTCTAATAAAGTATAGTCGATTTTCTGCTTCAGGTCGACTACGATTCGGACTGTAGGCGGCTGATCCTGGAATTGGGAGAATCTTACACGTTCCGCAAATTCAGCAGAAATAGGGAATTCATTGGTTTGGACAACGGCCTTTCCGTTCACCGTTTGAGCCAGGCGGGCACCGGGTAAATCGATTACAAGACGTGAAGGATTAGTCAGATGGGTGAATACCGGCTGAGGTACCGCCTGATCCGCAGAAATCGTTAAAAGTCCGTTTTCAAAGCCAATGGCATGAATGATTGAAACGGCAGCACCCGGACTTGCAGATGGGGATGAGCCAGGAATTCCGCCGGGAGCAGCCGTTGCTCCAGGTGATGGCGAACCGGTTGGCTTAATAGACGACCCGGGAGAAATCGACGGTGTGGATGATGGCTTAACGGATGCCGAAGGGGATACCGACGGCGTGATGGAAGGCGACGGCTTAGGCGTGGCGGAAGGACTTGGTGTAGCCTGTCCCGCAGGAGAAGACGTTGCTCCGGCTTTGGGCGGCGTTGTGCTCTCCCCGTTCCCCACCGGAATGGAATTGCTGTTGTCAAACAGGAATACGGAACGGGTCAGGTTGTCCCATTGCACTTCCATGCCCAAATTTTCCGTCACAAAACGAACGGGCAAAAGCGTGGTTCCGTTGTCCAGGACGGGAGCGGTATCCAGTTTGGTTTCGGTTCCGTTTACAGTTGCAACGGGATTATTGACTGCCAGCTGCAGCAAGGTGCCTTCGCGCTTGATAGTAACCTGCTGCTTCTCCTGATTCCATGACACCTGTGCCCCCAGTTCCTCTGAAATAATCCGTACCGGAACAAGGGTAAGATCGTTGACAATCCGCGGCGGCACCTCGGGCTTCAGTTCCAGACGGTTCAAGAAAAGCCGGACCTGGTTGTCCGCGGCATACCCCGTCCCGCTGCTTCCGCTCCACATCAGCACCAACAATACAGCACCGACCAACGCTGTTACAAGTTTCCTCATGATTCACCTCTGCATGCTGTTCTCGCGACAGGGCCTGGCAAAAAAAGCCTCTGTACCGTCATCATATAGACGCGGGAAAGCTCATTTTGTTGCGTACTTTGGAAGAAAATCCCCATGAAATCGAAAATCCTCACAATACCGCCTGTGCAGGCGACAAAAACTCCCTTATCCGTTAGGACAGGGAGTTTGAATGATGCATTTTTTTATAGAGTCCGGCTGCGTTATACCTTGGCACCAAGACGGAAGGCATGTTTGCCTTCATAAACGGTAATTGCATCCTCATGCTGGAGAGTCAGACCAATATCATCCAGACCCAGCAGCAGGAATTGACGGCGGTGCTCATCAAGATCAAAGGGAATGCTCAAACCGGAAGCGTCAGTGATCAGCTTATTTTCCAGGTCCACGGTCAGCTGGTAGCCTTCCCCGGCTGTGGTCCGCTGGAACAGCTCCTCCACTTGCTCCTCGCTTAGTTTAATAGGCAAAATGCCGTTTTTGAAGCAGTTATTGTAGAAGATATCGGCGTAAGAAGGTGCGATAATAACCTTGAACCCGTAGTCCTGAATCGCCCACGGCGCATGCTCGCGGGAGGAGCCGCAGCCGAAGTTGGCCCGGGACAGAAGCACAGAAGCACCTTGATAGCGCGGTTTATTCAGATTAAACTCAGGAATTTCCTTGCCTTCCTCGTTAAACCGCCATTCGAAGAACAGATACTGGCCAAAGCCGGTCCGTTCAATCCTTTTCAAAAATTGCTTAGGGATAATGGCATCAGTGTCCACATTGACGCGGTCAACCGGGCCAACAAGACCTGTATGAGTTTTAAAAGCTTCCATGATAGAAAACTCCTTTCGGTGCTGATTTCAAACCATCTATTTCGTCATAGATTCTTAGGAACTAAGCCTGGAACTGCCAGTTGCGCACATCGGTGAACTTGCCGTTGATGGCTGCGGCTACAGCCATTTCCGGGGATACCAGATGGGTGCGTCCGCCGCGGCCCTGACGGCCCTCAAAATTGCGGTTGGAGGTGGAGGCACAGCGTTGGCCCGGCACCAATACATCGGGATTCATGGCCAAGCACATACTGCAGCCTGCATCACGCCATTCAAAGCCTGCTTCGGTAAAGATTTTGTCCAGCCCTTCCTTCTCTGCCTGGGCCTTCACCCGGCCTGAGCCCGGAACCACCATTGCCTGCACGCTGGAGCTAACCTTGTAGCCCTTGGCTACTTTGGCGGCCGCCCGCAGATCCTCAATTCGGCCGTTGGTGCAGGAGCCGATAAAGACCACATCCACAGGAATGTCCGACATGGGAGTACCTGGCGTAAGCCCCATATATTCAATGGCCTTCTCGGCCGCCTTGCGTTCATTCTCAGTTGTGAATTCGGCTGGCACCGGAACCGTGTCGCTAATGCCAGCGCCCATGCCCGGACTGGTTCCCCAGGTCACCTGCGGGATCAGGGAAGCCGCATCAAAATCAACTACGCGGTCATACTCAGCGCCTTCGTCAGATACCAGTTTCTTCCACTCATTGATTGACTGCTCGAAGGCTTCGCCCTGGGGCGCATATTGCCGTCCCCGCAGGTATTCGAAGGTCTTCTCATCGGGAGCAATCAGTCCGGCGCGGGCACCGGCTTCAATGGACATGTTGCACACGGTCATACGCTCTTCCATAGACAGGCTGCGGATCGATTCGCCGGTATATTCAATAACATAGCCGGTGGCGAAATCTGTGCCGTATTGGGCGATAATGCCGAGAATCAGGTCCTTGGCTGTAACGCCGGTAGCCAGCCTGCCGCTGATGCGGACCTCAAGGGTCTTAGGTTTGGCCTGCTGCAGACATTGGGTGGCCAGCACATGCTCCACCTCGCTGGTGCCGATGCCGAAGGCAAGCGCCCCGAACGCTCCATGCGTAGAGGTGTGGCTGTCGCCGCAAACAATGGTTTTGCCGGGGTGAGTCAGACCCAGCTCCGGTCCCATAACGTGAACGACGCCCTGGTCGATGTGATCCAGATCAAAGAGGGTTACGCCGAAGTCGGCGCAGTTTTTGGAAAGCGTTTCAATCTGCTGCTTAGAGATCGGGTCGGTAATATTATAACGGTCCTTGGTGGGGACATTGTGGTCCATCGTAGCGAAGGTCAGATCGGGACGGCGCACTTTCCGCCCGGTCAGCCGCAGGCCCTCGAAGGCCTGGGGAGATGTAACCTCGTGCACCAGCTGAAGGTCAATATAAATGATGCTTGGCTTGCCTTCCTCCTGGTAGATAACATGATTGTCCCAGATTTTTTCGAACATGGTCTTTTTGCTCATCATTAGCCACCTCTTCATTATCCTGATAATCTATCTCTACACGCCGCTCCCGCCATCTGGCGGAACAGCGGTTTATCCTGCTGCTATCATAGCATTGAATCTCTTCATTGATCCAAGATATAATATCTATAATCGTTATAGCTTTCAACTATAAAAGACTTGGCTATGAAAACACCCACTTGACGGAGGACTTCATCATGGAATTGCGCCAGCTTCAATACGCGCTGCAAATTGCTGCTGAGAAAAACTTCTCCCGCGCCGCCGAAAAGCTCCATATTGCCCAGCCCTCGCTCTCCCAGCAGCTGTCCAAGCTGGAGAAGGAGCTGGGGGTGCTGCTGTTCCAGCGGAATACCAATTCCGTGGAGCTGACCCATGCCGGCTCCGCTTTTATGGAAAAGGCCCAAAGGATCCTGGACATGGTAGGTCAGCTGGAGCGGGAGATGGAGGATATCTCTGATATGAAAAAGGGGCGCTTGAATGTCGGATCCCTCCCCATTACCGGGTCCCATGTGCTGCCCAGAGTGCTTCCGCTCTTCCACAGCCGTTTTCCCGGAATCGAAATTCATCTGATCGAGGATACCACCAACGTTCTGGAGAACTTGACCGCAGCGGGCCGGACCGACATCAGTCTATTGACCTTGCCGGTTATGGACATCAATCTATCCTGGGAGCCGCTTCTGGACGAGGAAATCCTGCTTGCGGTTCCGCCCTCCCATCCCCTGGCGCGAAGCACTGCGGAAGGTGATTCCGCTGCAACCAGCATCCGGCAGCTTCGGGATGAAGCCTTCATCGTCCTGAAACGCGGCCAGGGCTTCCGGCAGATCGCACTGGAGCTATGCCGCACTAATGGCTTCGAGCCGCGGATCGTATTCGAAAGCAGTAATATTGAGACGGTGCAGTCCTTGGTCGCTGCAGGAATGGGCATCGCTTTTGTGCCCAGTATGATTGCGCTCGGCCACGGCACCTCATTCCGTCCCGCCTATCTTCAGCTGAAGGAACGGCCTTACAGGACGCTGGTTGCCGCCTACCGGAAGAGCAGATATATTTCCAAAGCGGCGGAGGCTTTTATGATCGTTATGCGGGAGGTCATGAACAAAGGAAATGAAGCGGGTATATCCCTGCCTCCGGCTGCAGATAAGGGACAAGGGGATTAAACCTCTGCCGGCCCCTCCCGGTACATAGCCGGACGTCTGTCCCGGAACACGGGGATCCGTCCCCTTGCCTCTGCTATACGGTCCAAATCCAGGGAAGCGGTGATGATCTCCTCCCCCTCGCCCCCTTCCGCCAATACTACGCCCCAAGGATCGACGATCATGGAGTGGCCGGGAAAATCCTGTCCCCCTCCGGCCCCCACTCGGTTGCAGGCGGCGACAAATACCTGATTTTCAATCGCTCTGGCCATGACTAGCGTCCGCCAATGATCCAGCCGCGGCTTCGGCCATTGAGCGGGAGCTATTATAAGCTCCGCACCTTCCAGCGCCAGGGATCTGGCCAGCTCGGGAAATCTCAGATCATAGCAGATCATCATACCGGCGGTCAGCCCTTCCAGCTTGGCCAAGGTGCGTCTGCCTCCGGCAATAAGATGCCGGTCCTCCTCCATAAGCCCGAACAGATGCAGCTTGGCGTAGCGGGAAACCGTAGTTCCGGTTCTGTCCACGGTGAATGCGGCATTGCGGATGCCGTCCTCCCGCTTCTCGGCGATGGAGCCTGCGGCAATGGATACGTGTAACTCCCTTGCCAGTGCTCCTGCCCAAGCTTGGAGCCGTTCCCCCTGCCAATCCGCCAACTCCCCCAACCGCTCCAGGTCATATGCCGTGTCCCACAGCTCCGGAAGCACCAAAATATCTGGCCTTTCCGGAGCGGCGGCAGCCTCCCGGATCAACCTCTCCGCATTCCGGTAGTTCTCCTCTACATTGCCAAAAGCAACATCCATTTGAAGCAAGCTGATTCGTGGCATAAGCTCCACCTCCTTCCACTTGCGCTTCCCTTTATCTTAAAGGACGGCGCTGCGCTTCTGCAACGGAAGAGTTTTCCCTGTACGCTGCCGGAGCAGCAAATATGATTAAGGCGTAGTATGCCGCTGGTGATGAGAAAAGTTGGACACGCGGAGCGCTAACGGAACTCACCAGCCCTTACAAGCCAATTTTGCTGACTTTTCCGATTTAACGGAACTGAGTGACCGTTAAAAGCCTAAACCCGGCTCTCTCCGGCCAATTTGTGCCTCTAAGAGCTTCTCACTTCCCTTACATTTTCCGCAGCCGGATTTTTGCTTTTTAAGCGTCTCTAAGTTCCGTAAGAAACTCCGGCCAAAAGCATACGCTTTCAAAGCAGCGTTTGCGTTCGCAATCGCTTCCCTCGCAGCTCCTAACCGGCAGGAAATACGCATACTTGTGGTCTGACGCCTCGCCGGCAGCTTCCCTAAGGCAATTGGCATGCTTTACAAAGCTTCCGCAGGATGCTATCTTAAAAAGAAGAGCTTCATTACAATAACGTCCCGATGGGAATAGTACGCTGCCTTCCAGGCGTTCAGAGAGCAGGCTTCCCGGCTGCAAGAGCCTGCCGCCAACAAGGAATCAGAGGAACCCGCCCCTGAACGGTCAACGATGAGTTGAACGGCCCCTGCCGTTATCAGGGACTTAAGAGGGTGCCTTTTTGGCGCCAATCAAGGTGGTACCGCGGAAGCCAGAGCTTTCGTCCTTCGTGTTTGAAGGACGGGAGCTTTTTATTTTGCCCACAGGAGAGTGGATGGTATGACCAGAATCGTCGTCAAAATCGGCAGCAGCTCACTAACCTCGGCGGAGGGCGGCCTGACCCGGAGCAAGGTCCGCTTCTTCGCCGACGAGCTGGCTGCCCTCCAGAAATCCGGCCACCAGGTCCTCCTGGTGACCTCGGGAGCAGTAGCCGCAGGCTTCACCACCATCGGCTACGCCAAACGGCCCAAGCTGCTGCATGAAAAACAAGCCTCCGCTGCAGTTGGCCAAGCACTGCTGATGCAGGCCTATAATGAAGCCTTTCAGGAAAGCGGAATCGCCGTGGCCCAGATTCTCTTAACCCGCACCGATTTTTCCAGCCGCCAAAGAGGCCACAACGCGCTGATGACCATTGAGGAGCTGCTGGCCCACGGCATTGTTCCGGTTATAAATGAGAATGACACCGTTTCGGTGGCGGAGCTGAAATTCAGTGAAAACGATACTCTGTCCGCCCTGGTTGCGAATCTTGTGAAGGCCCGGCAATTGGCCATCATCACGGATATGGATGGTTTATATACCGGCGATCCACGGAAAAATCCGTCTGCTATGCGTATCAGTCAGGTGGATCACATCAGCAGCGAAATTCTGGAGTATGCGGGAGGCGCAGGCTCTTCTGTAGGCACCGGAGGGATGCGCTCCAAGCTGGATGCGGCCCGCATCGCCACCAGAGGCGGGGTTCCCGTCTTTATCGGACAGGTGACGGAGCCGGGAGACCTGGCTGCAGCCGTCCAAGGTACAGGCAAGGGTACTTACTTCACCACGAGTCTGGATAAGCTCCCCATCAAAAAGCAATGGGTTGGCTTCCTGTCCGTCCCCCACGGTACTGTCACAGTGGATACCGGAGCGGAAAAGGCATTGTTTGCCGGAGGCAAAAGCCTGCTGCCTGCGGGTGTCACCAACATCAAAGGCGACTTCCATCCCGGCGATGTGGTTGAGGTGGTAAACCCTGAAGGCGGCGTCATCGGCCGGGGGGTAGTCAATTACGAATCCTGGCAGCTGAAGGCTGTTGCGGGACTCAGCACAGAGGAAGTACAGAAGCGGGTGGATGTTTCCCGCATTGAAGTCATCCACCGGGATGAATGGATAACCTTATCCGAATAAACATTTTGAAGATATGGGAGGGCTAAAGAATGAGTGAAGTTGTACAAAAAGCGCTGCTGGCCAAGGATGCCTCCATCCGGATGGCAAAGCTGACCACCCGCCAGAAGAATGATGCCCTGCGGGCCATGGCAGATGCCCTGATCCGGGAAAGCGCGTCGATTATCGCCGCCAATGAGGAGGATTTGGCCAGAGGCCGGCAGAACGGCATCGGCGAATCCCTGCTGGACCGTCTGGCTCTGGATGAAAAACGGATTCAAGGCATTGCCGAGGGTTTGCTTCAAATTGTCAGCCTGCCTGATCCGGTGGGTGATGTGCTGGACCAGTTCGAGCGCCCCAACGGTCTGGTTGTCCGGAAAGTCAGCGTGCCCTTGGGTCTTATCGGCATTATTTATGAGGCGAGACCCAATGTAACGGTGGATGCGGCAGGCCTCTGCCTGAAATCCGGCAATGCCGTGCTGCTGCGCGGTGGTTCCGATGCGTTGAGCTCCAATATCCGGATTGTGGAGGTGTTGAGGCAGGCTCTCGCAACAACCGTAGTTCCCCCCGAGGCACTGCAGCTGATTACCTCCAGTGACCGTGCTTCCGTGGATGAAATGCTAAAGCTTAATGGACTTCTGGATGTGGTCATCCCCCGGGGCGGCCGCATGCTGATTCAAACCGTAGTTGCCAATGCAACTGTTCCCGTTATTGAAACCGGTGCAGGGGTCTGCCATACCTATCTGGATGAAACCGCCGACCCGACCATTGCTCTGAATATTGCCGTCAATGCCAAGGTACAGCGTCCCTCTGTCTGCAACTCCATGGAAACCCTGCTCTTGCATGAGGAATTTGCTGAAGCCTATTTGCCCGGCATCGCTGAAACCTTCCGCACGTTGGGTGTCCAGCTTCGCGGCTGTCCCGCCTCCATTCGCATCGCAGGTCCCATGGAGGATGCAACGGAGGAGGATTACGCTACGGAATACAATGACTATATTCTGAACGTCCGCATCGTGGAAAGCTTGGATGAGGCACTGGAGCATATCCGCCGCTTCAGCACCCAGCACTCCGAATGTATTGTCACCGAGCATCCCGAACGGGCAGAACGCTTCCTGCAGGAGGTGGATGCCGCAGCCGTCTATCACAACGCTTCTACCCGCTTCACCGATGGCTTCGAGTTCGGCTACGGCGCGGAGATTGGCATCAGCACCCAGAAGCTGCATGCCCGGGGACCCATGGGGCTTCCCGCCTTGACCTCCACAAAGTTCCTGGTCTATGGAAGCGGCCAAATCCGAGGCTAACCCCCCAAAAGTGAAGCAAAGCTTGCGAAGCATAATCCGGATACTTTCGGGGGAGCCCCCGAGAAAATAATTTCCCAAAACTATATAGAATATCTAAAAAAGGAGTGGAGCCCATATGCCGCTTACAGGCAAAAGCATTGCATTTATCGGAGCAGGTTCGATGGCGGAGCCCATCTTTAAAAGCCTGATCCAGCAGCAGACCGTTAAGCCGGAGCAAATTTATATTATGAACCGCAGCAATGCTGCCCATCTTACAGCTATGCGGGATACTTACGGAATCCATGCCGCATTTTCGCCGGAGGAAAAGGAGAGCTTCATCCGCCAGGCCGACATTGTGATTCTGGCCATGAAGCCCAAGGATGTGCGCCAGGCCTTCGAGGAGTTTAACAGCTACTTGAACCCCTCCCAGCTTCTGGTATCCATGGTGGCAGGACTGTCCTTGGACACACTTTCTCTGCTTGTGCCCAAAGGTATGCCTGTCGTTCGCACCATGCCCAATACACCCAGCTCTATCGGACTGGGAGCTACCGGGCTCTGCTTTTCTCCGGAAACGACAGAATCTCAGCAGAATATGGGCTTATCCCTATTCCGCGCCATCGGCGAGGCTTATCCCATCCCTGAGGAGCAGATGAATATGCTCACGGGGATTTCGGGCAGCGGACCGGCATATGCCTTTTATTTCATGGAATCGATGATTGCCGCAGGCATCAAGGGCGGACTTTCCCCGGAATTGGCCAAGGAGCTGACTGTTCAAACCATGCTAGGCGCTGCCTCTATGGTTAAGCTGACAGGCGAAGAGCCTGCCGAGCTGAGGCGCAAGGTCACCTCTCCCAACGGCACCACCCAAGCAGCCATTGAGGAATTCCAGCGTCGGGGATTAAGCGATACGGTGGAAGCGGGTATTGTCCGCTGTGTCACCCGTGCGGCGGAAATCGGTGAAGGTCTCAGCCAAGAGGTGCGAAAAACCTCATGACAACACGTAAGCCTGTAGTATTTTGTGATTTTGACGGAACGATTACTTTGACTGACAATGTGATAGAGCTGTTCAAGCATTTCCGGCCTGAAGGCGCAGAGGATATTCTGCGCCGCACCACAACCAAGGAGTGCTCCATCCGTGAGGGGGTAGAGACATTGTTTGCCCTGCTGCCCAGCACGCTCCGCCCCCGGATGGTGGAATTTATCAAGGGACAGCTGAAGATCAGAAGCGGCTTTCAGGAGCTGCTGGACTTCTGCAAGGAACAAAACGTGGAGTTTATCGTCACCAGCGGCGGCATGGATTTTGTCCTTTACCCTGCCCTTGAGCCGTTTGGCATCCCGCCGGAGCATATTTTCTGCAACAATGCGGATTTCAGCGGAAGCCACATTCGCATCACCTCCGGCCACCCCTGCGACGAGCATTGCCACAGTGACTGCGGCATGTGCAAAAGCACAGTCATGCGGCGTTATCCCCAGGAGGAATATTACCGGATTATGATCGGCGACAGTATTACCGACTTCGCCGGTGCTGCTTTTGCGGACCTGATTTTTGCCCGCTCCCATCTGGAGGAGGAATGCCGCCGGCTGCAGATGCCTCATCTGTCCTTCGAGACCTTCCATGATGTGGTCCGGCAGTTTCCGAGGCACCTCTCCTAATATAATAAACTTGTTGAACCTAGAAAAAGAGGCATTCCCTCCGTCATATCCAAGACGTGGGAATGCCTCTTTTTTATGGCCGCTTTTTATCTGCCGCCCCGGAACCGCTGGGCGTATTCCTTGGCTGCCTCAGGGGTGAACACCTTATTGCGCTTCCACTCCAGCAGGATCCGGTCAATATAGCGGAAATGTATCTTACCGGCAAACACCGCTTCCTTCAGAGCCATGTTCACCAGCTCCACCGGATACCGGTCCTGATCCAGCCACCCGCTGATCGTTTCCATTTCCATCGGTGTCAGCGGCCGGGCAAATTCCCGCTCAAACAGGAGGAAGATGTTCCCTTCCTGCTTGGCACGGTCGGTTTTCTTGGCAACGGCGATTGCTTCTGGAGCAGGGCTTTTAATAGCGGGCTCCGCTTTTTCCGGCTCCTGCCGGGTTTCCATGGCAATCACCATAGCCAGCTGGTTCCAGAGGCCATCCAGGTTATACCGCTCATAGCGCATCCCCGTCATCGAATCGGTGGATTCATCAATACCGACAAATCCTTCCTTCATCAGCTTTTGCAGCGTGCTGGATACCTTCTCCTCAGTCAGACTCATCCGGTCTGCCAGCTCATCAGGTGTTGGAAAATCATTATGCTCACGTTCCCGGAAGCCGATTAGCTGCAAAATCAGCATGGCCTCCGCCTCAGACAAATCCAGCTTGGCATAACCGCTCAACAACAGCATCGGTACAGCAATGGAGCCGGAGCGCAGCCCGACCAGCATGCCTTCCCGAAGTTCTTTCCATTGATCCATTACTTTGCTCATCCCCTGGTTCCCTCCCGCCATGTCTTTCTATGGGAAAAGAGCCCCGAGTATTCAAGGCTCTTCCAAGATGCGCTATATAAAAATTCCCCCAAAAGCGGGTTGGTTCTTCATTGTTACCCGGGGGCTCCCCCAAAAGTAATCGGAATACGCTTCGTCAGCTTCGCTTCACTTTTGGGGGACGCTGTTAAGGATATAAACGGTACAGAAGCCGCGGGAATGCAATGGTTTCCCGCACATGGTCCAGTCCGCAAATCCAGGCGACGGTGCGTTCCAGCCCAAGGCCGAAGCCGCTGTGGGGCACGGTGCCGTATTTGCGCAGATCCAAGTACCATTGGTAGGCATCTCTGGACAGCTCATGCTCGGTGAAACGGGACTCCAGAAGCTCAGGATCGTCGATCCGCTGGCTTCCGCCGATAATCTCCCCATATCCCTCCGGTGCGATCATATCGGCGCACAATACTACCTCCGGACGGTTCGGGTCCGGCTTCATGTAGAATGCCTTGATGGCAGTAGGGTAATGGGTGATAAATACCGGCTTCTCGAAGCTTTCCGCGATAGCCGTTTCATGCGGTGCCCCAAAATCCTCGCCCCATGGAACGTCGTGACCATTATCCTGCAGGAATTTGATAGCATCGTCGTAGGTAATCCGCGGGAACGGAGCGGTAATTTTCTCCAGCTTGGAGACATCACGCTCCAGAACCTCCAGCTCCTTACGGCAGTTGGTTAGAACGCTCTGCACAACATGGGAGACGAATTGCTCCTGGACGCGCAGGCTTTCGTCCAGGTCCACAAACGCCATTTCCGGCTCGATCATCCAAAACTCGATCAGGTGGCGGCGTGTTTTGGATTTCTCCGCCCGGAAGGTCGGTCCGAAGGAATACACTCTGCCCAGCGCCATTGCAGCAGCTTCCATATACAGCTGGCCGCTTTGGGTAAGGAAAGCATCCTCGTCAAAATACTTGGTATGGAACAGCTCCGTGGTTCCCTCGCACGATGAAGGTGTCAAAATCGGCGGATCAACCAGCTTGAAGCCGCGGGTATCAAAAAACTCCTGCACCGCACGGATAATCTCTGCGCGGACAACCATCACAGCCCTTTGCTTCGGGCTGCGCAGCCACAGGTGGCGATGATCCATCAGGAAATCCACGCCGTGTTCCTTAGGGGTAATCGGATAGTCTTGTGTAATCTGGATGATTTCAATTCCGGTGACAGTCAGCTCATAGCCGCTTTGGCTTCTGGCTTCCTCGCGGATCACTCCGGTGACGTACAGGGAGCTTTCCTGAGTCAGGGATTTGGCATTGGTCCAAACCTCCTCAGGCACTTCGCTTTTTACCACAACGCCTTGGATATAACCTGACCCGTCACGCAATTGAAGAAATACGATTTTACCGCTGGACCGCACATTGTGGAGCCAGCAGCCGATGCGGACTGTATCGCCCGCATGGGTGCCAACCTCCCGGATCATGCACTGTACCGCCATATAGGGAGCCTCCCGTTGACTGGATTACTTAAGTGATTTTTTAACGATTTCGTGAGTGTCGCGTGCGATAACCAGCTCTTCGTTGGTGGGGATAACCAGCACCTTCACACGGGAGCCTTCCTTGCTGATCAGGCGGGGTTCGCCGCTGCGGATCTTGTTCAATTCCGGATCCACGTCAACGCCAATCCAGCTCAGCTGCTCCAGAATGCTCTGACGCAGAACACTGGAATTTTCACCTACACCGGCGGTAAAGACAATCGCGTCTACACCGTTCATCGCGGCCACATACGCACCCATTTGTTTGCGGATGCGGTATTCATACATTTCGTAAGCCAGGGTGCAGCCCTTGTCGCCCTTCTCCATACCCTCTACAATTTCACGCATGTCGCTGGAGCCGCCGGAAATAGCTTGCAGTCCGCTGTGCTTGTTCAGCATGAAATTGGCTTCCATCGGGCCGATGCCTTCCTTGCCCATAACAAAAGGAATGATGGCAGGATCGATGTCGCCGCTGCGGGTACCCATCATAAGACCTTCCAGAGGAGTCATACCCATGGAGGTGTCGAAGGACTTGCCGCCCATAACAGCTGTAACGGAACCGCCGTTGCCGATGTGGCAGGTGATGATTTTGGTGTCCTCCAGCGGCTTATCCAGGAACTGGGCAGCCACCTGGCTGACGTAGAAGTGGGAGGTGCCATGGAAGCCGTAACGGCGTACCTTATGCTTCTTATACAGACGGAGCGGAAGCGGGTACATGAAAACCTTCTCCGGCATTGTGGAGTGGAAAGCCGTGTCGAATACAACAACCTGGGGGACGCCCGGCATGTTGATTTCGCTGGCGGTGATTCCCATCATGTGGGCCGGATTATGCAGAGGCGCCAGATCGAACAGGCTGGTGATGCCAGCCTTCACCTCAGGGGTTACCAGAACGGATTCGGAATACAGGTCGCCGCCTTGTACCACACGGTGTCCGACTGCTTCCACCTCGCTGATGGAGGAAATTACGCCATGCTCCGGATGCACCAGGCAATCGACAACCTTCTTGATCGCCACGTTGTGGTCCAGAATTTCACTAACTTCCTTCAGCTCCGGCTTGTCGGTAGGCTCGTGCACCAGAATAGCGGTGTCCATACCGATCCGTTCCACACGGCCCTTGGCCAGAACAGATTCATCTCTCATGTCGTACAGCTGATATTTCAGAGAAGAGCTACCTGCGTTAACTACGAGAATTTTCACAGACGGTCACCATCCTTGTCATAGCGGAAGAATCCTTGTCCTACTTTGGTGCCCAGTTGTCCAGCGCGGACCATTTGCTTCAACAGGAAGCTCGGGCGGTATTTGATATCGCCGAATTCACGGAACATGCCTTCCATTGCGGCCAGAACGGAATCCAGACCGAAGCGGTCACACATTTCCAGCGGACCGTAGTGGAAGTCATAGCCGATTCTCATGGCAGAGTCAATATCTTCAGCGGAGGCTACGCCTTCAGCCAGCACATGCAGCGCTTCATTGATCAGCGTACATGCCAGACGGGTGGTCACAAAGCCTGGGGATTCGTAAACCTGAATGCCCTTCTTGGTGATGGTCTCCTCAACAAATTCGCGGGTCAGCTGGAAGGTCTCCTCAGAGGTCTTCAGGCCGCGGATGATTTCCACCAGGTCGATTTTGGCAACCGGATGAAGAAAGTGCATGCCAATGACCCGGTCGGGACGCGTGGTTTCCGCTGCCAACTGGGTCAGGCTGAGTGTGGAGGTGTTGCTGGCCAGAATTACTTCCGGCGGACAAATCTTGTCCAGGCTGCGGATCACTTCATTTTTAGCTTCCAGATCCTCGCTGATGGTTTCAATCACCATGTCGCATTCGGCGATTTTGTCCAGCGCATAGACCTTATGGATTTTGGAGAGAATCAGCTTCTTTTCGGAGACCGTAATGGCCCATTTTTCAATCTGCTTGTCCAGGCTGACCACGATCATGTCCCATGCCTGATCCAGTTTTTCGGGAGTTTTTTCCACCAGGAAAACTTCCATCCCTTTCACCGCCAGCATTTCGGCGATGCCTTGGCCCATCGTGCCGGCCCCAATTACACCAATCCGTTTGAATTGCACTCTTTTCACCCATTCCTTGTTATATTTATGTAGGACATTCACACGTTTGCAATTGCAAACCGGGCTCCTTAACATTGTATCCAAGCCCCAAGATCCGATTCGCAAAGAAAAAGCCTCCCGGGCGTGCAGGTCCAGGTCAGCTTTTCTGCCATGAGCTATCATACCATTTTTCCATCCGCTTGGGTTCGAATGAGGTCAAACATTCGATATTTCGACAATAATAGAAGATGGCCCTTCCTAAGCATACGAAAAAAAAGTGAGGAGCGCAAGCCTGTCTCCCCACTTCTCTAAAGTTCCGACGTTTTCCGGCATTAGGCGGAAACGCCTTTGAGTTCTCCTGCTGCCGCCATTTTTTCCTTAAGCAGGACTCTGAACTGCTCACCGGACATCACTTCCTCCTGGAGAAGAATGTCCAGAGACTGCTCGAATACCCGGCGGTGCTGCTCCAGAAGGCTGCGGGTGCGGGTAGTCAGCTCATCCATAATCGCCGCGTTCTCCTTCATCAGCTCTTCCTTGGTCATCATTTCACGGTCGATAATGCCAAGGCGCGTCAGCCCCGCATCCATCATATTCTTCACCATGGACAACGCCTGCTCGAAATCATTGCGGGAACCTGTGCTGCGCCCGCCGTAGAACATTTCCTCAGCAACGGCGCCGCCAAGGGCGATCATGATCTTCTCTTCGATGTATTCCTTGGTGTACAGATACTGCTCCGCTTGCGGATTATGCCGCACATAACCCAGCGCTTGGCCTCTGGGAGACAGTGCAACCTGGGATACGGAACCGGACTTCAGCAGTTCGGCGGCAATGGCATGCCCCAGCTCGTGATAGGCGACCCGGATCTTTTCCTCCCGGGAAGCTTCACGGTCCGAGCGTTCACCCATCATCACCTTATCCACCGCCAATGAAAGATGCTGCTGGGTGACTCTCTCCAGGCCGTCACGCAGGGCATAGATAGCTGCTTCGTTCATAACACTCTCCAGTTGGGCACCGGAGAATTGAAAGGTCTCATCCGCTACCCTATCAAGATTAACCGATTCCTCCAGCGGCTTATTCTTGGCATGCAGCTTCAATATATGCATTCTACCCTTGCGGTCAGGCAGGTCAACCGTAATGTGGCGGTCGAACCGTCCGGGACGAAGCAATGCGCTGTCCAGCATTTCCTTACGGTTGGTGGCTGCCATAATAAGAACCCGGGGACTCTCCGACGTATGGATACCGTCCATCTCCGTCAATAGCTGATTCAGCGTCTGGTCATATTCCTTATGCTGGCCGCCGGAGCGTTTTCCTCCGATAACATCAATCTCGTCAATGAACACAATAGCGCTGTCCTTACCTTCCTTCTGCGCCCGGTTCCGTGCATCCTTAAACAGGTCGCGGACACGGCTGGCCCCGACACCCACATACATTTCCACAAACTCTGAGCCAGACGCCGAAACAAATACCGAATTGGTATAATGAGCCGCGGCCTTTGCCATCAGCGTTTTTCCGGTGCCAGGAGGGCCTTCCAGCAGAATTCCCTTCAAGGGACGGATGCCCAGCCGTTTAATATCCTCATGCTTAATAATAAAATCCAGGGCTTCCTTCAGTTCATTCTTGGCCCGGTCCTGACCGCCGATATCCTCAAAGGTCATATAGGACGGTGTTCTGCTTTTGGATTTCCGGTCCACGCCGCTTACCGCCGCAGCCCCGCCTGTTCTGGCCTTCGTAATCATAAACAGGGCTGCCGCTATTAACCCCATGAAAACAACGGGGATCACATTCACTCCGAGAAAGGCAAGAAAGATGATAACAACGGGGACGACTCCGATCAGGATTTCCTTCCCGTATTTAATCATTGCTCCACACTCCCATCTTAGAGGCACTGCGCGGCAGAATCACAAACTTCACATGCTCCCCTTCTGTCAGACGCACATACACATTGCTGTCATCCATCTCGGTTTGCACAGTGAGCCCTTGCAGTTGGCCAACCTTAGCCTCCAACGCTGCAGGAATATCGGCGTAACGTTTGGTCTCCATGGCTTGAGCCACATCGAACAATGCAGTGGACCACCATTCCTCCAGCTCCGGCGAAGTATTGCTGCTTACTTTAATTTCAGGCATCCGGTTGCCGGCCACCTCGTTATTCTTTTGGTTAATTTTGTGAACAATTTCACGAATATTGGCTTGGTTGTCAAGCTGAACCTGAAAT
>JAQSYT010000043.1 GCA_029256065.1 Paenibacillaceae bacterium | reverse complement strand
CAGGAGCCGCTATTTGATCTCATTGGGGCCGTAAAACGGCAAAATGGAACAAATAGCGGCGCTCACTTCCGTTAGATTTTTTTTACGGCTTATTTGGGCGGAATAACGGCTGTGGCTTCCGTTAGAATTGGTGAAGGTGCGGTTATGCTCGGCTGCTGCTCAGACTCCTGCTTAGGCTGCTGCCCAGACTCCTACCCTGGCATACCTATGACGCTGTTGGGTTCCGTCTGTTCCGCTCGTTTAACCCTCCGCCTCCTGCTGGTACACGGTTTTGCCCCCGATAATGGTGCGCAGCACCGGGATCTGGTGGAGCGTAGCCGGGTTGGCAGCCAGCGGGTTCTCTCGGAGGATGACCAAATCCGCCAGCTTGCCTGCTTCGATGGAGCCCTTGTCCTCCTCCTCAAAGGCCTGCCAGGCCGCATCAATGGTTACCGCCCGCAAGGCTTCATATGGAGTGATACGGAACTCCGGGCCCAGCTCGCGGCCGCTTGCAGTAAGGCGGTTCACCGCCACCCACACCAGATGCAGGGGATCGGCGGGCGTCACCGGCGTATCGTTGTGCAGGGAGAAGCGGATGCCCCGTTCTGCCGCGGAGCGGAGGGGGCTGATCCGTCTGGCCCGGTCCTCACCCAGGTACACATCCCGGTGGTTATCCCCGAAGTAGAAGACATGATCCACAAAAAAGGACGGGGTAATATCCAGCTCCCTGATCTGGTCCAACTGGTCCTCCCTGGCCGTCTGGGCATGCTCGATCCGGTGCCGGGCGTCCTTCCGGGGATAGGCCTCCTGAGCCCTGCCGATAGCGTACAGCACATCGTCAATGGCAGCGTCCCCGTTAGCGTGGATCAGAATCTGCAGCCCCGCCTCATGCACGGCGGTGATGGTCCGCGCCAGCTCCTCCCGGCCCAGCATGGGATAGCCCCGGAAGAAGGGCTCGGCTTCCGAATGGGGCGTATGGTACGGGTTGGTCAGCCAGCCCGTATAGCCCTGAATGGAGCCATCCTGAAAGAATTTGGCTCCCCGAACCTTGATCTGCCCCCCGGCGTAGTCGGCATGCTCCGGAAGCGTATCCCCGTTTACCAGCGGCACGGAAATCAGCCGCAGATTCAACGCGTCCTGCCGGGCCGCCTCCACCAGCGGCTTGGGATCATTGTTCAGGGCGATCAGGGCAGTGGTGATCCCCTTGGACAGATACTGGCGGTTCGCCAGCCCCACCGCCCGGATATATTCCTCCGGTGCTATGGGGGGAATCAGCTCCTCGATCAGGTGGGTGCTCTCCTGAATTAATCCCGTTGGCTCTCCCTCCCCGTTCTGCTCAATGACTCCGAAGGCAGGAGGCGGCGAGCCCTTAGCGATACCGGCCAGGGCCAGCGCCTTGCTGTTGGCAACGCCCATGTGGGAGGAGTTATGCATAATCCATGCAGGGTGGTCAGGCACCGCCTGATCCAGCTCGTACCGTGTGGGATGCCGGCCTTCCGCCAGACGGGTCTGGTCGTAGCCGAAGCCGGTGACCCAAGCCCCTGCGGGTGTGCGGGCCGCCTTCTCCTGAAGGGCATCCAACAGCTGCGGGATACTGCCGATGCTCCCCCGCGGAGAGCTCCATAGCGGTACCCGCTGCACCTCCAGCAGACCGCTCAGCGGAAAATGCCCATGCGCCTCATAAAAGCCCGGCAGCACTGCCGCCCCCTCCACATCCACCACTGCCGTATCCGGCCCGGCCTGCTTCAGGAGCTCCTCCACAGCGCCTACGGCGGTGATTCTGTCTCCAGTTACCGCCACCGCTGCGGCGATGGTATCCCCCTTATCGAAGGTGATGACAATTCCGTTTATCAGCAGCAAATCCGGGTATGACATACGGCCAACTTCCTTTCCATGGTGAGATAAATGTTGAACAATCATTTCGTACAAAGCTTCGTGGGACACTCCCGCTCCACCCTTTCCACCCCTACCCTTTATACGCGTCCCGCCAGCGCAGCAGCCGGCCTTCCAGCAGCCGCACCAAAGAGTCCGAGAGTTTGCCCGCCGCCGCAAAAATAGCGATCCCCACAAACACCGCCGCCGTCTGGGAATACTGCCGGGCCTCCTGGATCATGTAGCCGATGCCGGAGCTGGCGCCCATGAGCTCGGCCACCACCAGGCACAGCCAGGCTATGCCCAGAGACAGCCGGACCCCGAGAAGAATGTGCGGCAGCGCCGCCGGCAGAATGAGCCGGAGCACCTGCTGCAGCCGGGAATATTCCAGCACCCGGGCTACCTCGTAGAGCCGCCGGTCAATGCTGCGGATGCCGGAGAAGGTATTGATGTATAATGGAAAAAAAGCGCCCAGCGCAATCAGCAGCACCTGGGAAAGCTGGCCCACTCCAAACCACAGAATGAACAGCGGAATCAGAGCCAGCAGCGGAACCGTCCGCAGCATTTGCAGTGTGGGGTCCAGCAGCTCCTCCGCCAGCCGGGACATACCCGTGGCCACACCAAGCAGTAGCCCCAGACCGCCGCCCAGGGCAAACCCGTATAGGGCACGTATCAGACTGGCCTCCAGATGCCCGGCCAGTCGCCCTGTTCCCGCCTGTGAGACGAATTCCCCCACAATGCTCCATGGGGATGGCAGCAGAGTAGCAGAGATCAGACCCAGGCTCACCGATACCTGCCACACAATCAGCAGCGTCACAGGCAGAAGCCAGGCCTGCAGCGGATCAGGTAGCTTACGCAGCATGAGAACACCCTCCTATCACAATTTGCGGGCGGAAGCACCGGAACCTTGTCCACCCGCCCTTTTCGGAGGAGAATCCGCCTCCGGGCCTTCCTCTCCCTGGTAGCTGTCCCGCCAGCGCAAGAGCCGATTCTCCAGCAGCTTCACTAGGGAGTCCGTCAGCTTGCCGGCCACCGCGAAGATAATAATGCCTGCAAACACCAGCGAGGTGATGGAAAAGTAGCGGGCATCCATAATCAGGTATCCGACACCTGCGCTGGAGCCCATCATTTCCGCCACAACCAAGCCAAGCCAGGCGGCTCCTAGGGACAGCCGGATGCCCAATAGTACATTGGGCAGGGCTGACGGCACCACCAGCTTCACAATGCGGCTCCGGGTATCGTACTCCAGCACCCGGGCCACCTCCATCAGCCTGGCGTCCACGGAGCGGATGCCCAAGAATGTGTTTACATACAACGGGAAAAACGCACCCAGCGCAATCAGCAGCACCTTGGACAGCTCGCCGAATCCGAACCACAGGATAAACAGCGGCGTAATCGCCAGGTGGGGGATGGTCCGCAGCATTTGCAGCGAGGGATCAAGCCGCTTTTCCGTG
Organism: Paenibacillaceae bacterium; assembly: GCA_029256065.1. GTDB lineage: Bacteria > Bacillota > Bacilli > Paenibacillales > NBRC-103111 > Paenibacillus_AR. The sequence goes on along the minus strand of JAQSYT010000043.1, from coordinate 17,745 downwards.
AGCCTCGAAAACCCGGCAGCCAGGCCGAACAGAAACCCCAGCGCTCCACCCAATAAAAAGCCCAAAGCGGCGCGCCATAGAGAAACCCGGAGATGAAGCAGCAGCTCTCCCGATTGGGCCAGCATTGCCAGCTCCCGGATGATCACCCGGGGAGTGGGCAAAACCGTGGGGCTGATTTGTCCCGCGGTTCCCGCAACCTCCCATATCACCAGCAGCACAGCCGGGAGCAGCAGCCCCTTCCAAGCAGTACGGCTTCTTTTTCCCAATCGCGCCCTGACCCTTCGCCGCGCCGCTTTTCTCTGTTCCCCGGCCCGGGTCAGCTCGGGACGCTCCCTGTAGGCGGTATCCATGGCCTTCACCTCATTACTTGGGCTCTTTCGCCGCATCCTTGATGGCTTGCTCTATAAATTTGTTATCCACTACAGCAGAGGCGTCGATTTTCTTGCGGATGGTTTTTTGGTCAAATTGAAAATCGGCGGTTTTCTGCTGCTGCTCAATGATTTCCTTGGAAATGGGCAGGTTAATCGGCACACTCCGCTCCCGCAGGGATTTAATCACCGCTTCGTTCACCTGGAACTTGGCGGCGTAGAGCTTGACGGCCTCCTCCAGATGTTTGCCCTCCCAGATCCGGGCCTGCTCATATACCTTCAGGTAGCGGGTAACCAGCTCCGGATGCTCCGTGGCCAGCTTGCTGCGGGCTATGAGAAAGGAAGGGGACAGCACACCCAGGGTTTGGCCATCCGTCAGGACCGTTCCCTTGCCGGTGGACACATTGGTGGTTATGTAAGGGTCCCAGGTAGCCCAGGCATCCACATTGCCCGCTTCAAAAGCAGGCTGCGCCTCATTGGGCTGGAGCTGGATCACCTCCACATCCGTCGGCTTCAGGCCGGCTTTATCCAGGCCAAGATAGAGAAAGTTAAAGGCGTTGCTTCCTTTGGCTACCGCTACCTTCTTGCCCTTCAGCTCCTCAAGCTTGGTAATTTTGCTGCCCTTGGGCACGATGATGGCTACATTGGTTTTACCGTCGATGATCTGCGAAATTTCTACAAAGCCGATGTCCGCAGCCTGGGCGGTGACCACCGGCAGATTCCCCAGTCCGGCAAAATCCAGCCGGTTGGCGGCAATAGCCTCCGTCATTGGCGGTCCGCTTTGGAATTCCGCCCATTCCACTTTTACGCCCGACTTGGAGAACTCTTCCTCGAACCAGCCCTTTTCCCGGGCAAGGGAATAAGGTCCGGGACCGGGCTGAATGCCCAGAGTCAGGGTAAGCCCGTTATAGTTCTTCGCAGTGGGTGCTGGTGAAGCGGCGGCTGCCGCCGGAGCGCTCGCTGCCGGTGATACGCCTGCCCCGCCCGTTTCCTTGGCCTCTCCGCAGCCTGCTGCCAATAAAGCCAGTCCCAGGGCCGCTGCAATACCGGAAATCTTCAACCTGTTCATCCTTAATTCCTCCTAATAATAGATAAATAATCGGATTTAAATCCCGGCTTGATCCAACAGCTCCAGCTCCTCCGCCTTTTCAAATTCGGTCAACACCCGGTGGCGGATATGCTGGAAGCTGTCATTGGCTTTTTTGCGGGGATGGGATAGCTCAATCTGCTGGATACTCTTAATCCGGCCGGGACGGGCATGCATCACCACCACCCGGTCTCCCAGAAATACGGCCTCATCCAGGTCATGCGTGACGAACAGCATGGTGGTTTTGTTGCTCTCCCAGATATCCAGCAGGACCTCCTGCATGTGGGAGCGGGTGAAGGCGTCCAGTGCGCCGAAGGGTTCATCCAGAAGCAGCACCTTGGGATTGCGCAGCAGGGCTCTGGCAATGGCCACCCGCTGGGCCATGCCTCCTGACAGCTCCCGGGGATACGCCTTTTCGAAGCCGCTCAGCCGCACCAATTCAATCAGCTCATTCACCCGCTCGCGGATTTCGGGCTTCTTCAGGGAAAGATTCCCGGCAATATTCTTCTCTACGTTTAACCAAGGGAACAGTCTGGGCTCCTGAAAAATAACCCCCTTCTCGATGCTGGGGCCGTCAATCGGCTGCCCGTTTAACAGCACCTTTCCCTGATAGCTCCGGTCTAGCCCTGCAATAATTTTCAACAGGGTGCTTTTGCCGCAGCCGCTGGGGCCGATAATAGTGACAATCTCCCCCTCCCGGACATCCAGAGCAATGTTCTGCAGCGCCTTGATTTCACCCTGGGGTGTGGGGAAGGATTTATACAGACTCTCAATGTGCAGGTTCGTGCCGCTGCCACTCATGGAACCAGCTCCTTTTTCTGCCCGTGGATCAGGCTCAGCACTTCCTCCCGAAGCTCCAGGAATTTCCCGGAGTAGCGGGTGCGGCTTGCGGCTCCCCCTGCGGGACCGCCTGCAAAGCCCGGCGCAAGCTCCCGGATGATCCGTCCCGGCCTGCTGGACATGACCAGCACCCGTGTGCCCAGGAAAAGCGCCTCATCCACATCATGGGTGATGAACAAAATGGTGCAGCGGGTTTCCTCCCAGATACTGCGGGTGAGAAGCTGCATCTCCTCCCGGGTCAGCGCGTCCAGCGCCCCGAAGGGCTCATCCATCAGGAGCACCCGGGGCCGGTTAACCAGCGCCCGGGCAATGGCTACCCGCTGCTTCATGCCTCCCGACAGCTCATAGGGCCTGCTGCGGGCATAATCGGAGAGCCCCACCTTGGCCAGGTATTCATCCGCCAGCCGGAGACTCTCCTCCTGGGGAACCCGCCGCATCTTCAGCCCGAAGCGGACATTCTCCCGGGCGGTCAGCCACGGATACAGAGGCGGCTGCTGGAATACGACTCCCCGCTGCCAATCGGGCCCGTTAACCGGCTTCCCGCCCATCCGGACAATGCCTTCGGTGGGAGGGATAAAGCCGGCTATGAGCTTTAAGAGGGTGCTTTTGCCACAGCCCGAGGGACCCAGCAAGCATACAAACTCCCCTTCATGGAGCGTCAGGTTAATCCCCTCCAGCACACCTGCTCCGCCTCCCGCCTCCGTAGGGTAGCGGAGGGAAACCTTCTCCAAGGCCACAACCGCCCCGGCCGATGAAGATGCAGGTACGTGACAGTCCGGCAATCCGGCCGTTATACCCTCCGGCTGCCCGTGAACACCCGGCAATCCGGCAATTCTCTTATCCGCCTGCAGACTGTGCCCCGGCGCTACAGCCGTTTTCCTGTCCACCCGCCTGATCTGCCCCAGTGCCATAGCCGTCCCCTCCCCCGCTGTTATTTTACCGCCAGCTCGATATAGTGGCCGTTGATTCCTTTTTCGAAGGCATCCAGGGCAGGAGCCTTCTCAATAGCCTTTTGCTCCACCAGAAAATCTGCCGTCGCCTTCAAAATTTGTGCCAGATTGCCCTTCTTGGAGGCCGTGCCAAAATATTTATCGCTGACCTGCTCCTTGCCGGACAGCCAGATCAAGTCGTTGGTTTGCTTCAACGCCTCCGCCTTGTCGATGCCCAGCCCCTTGGCCAGCGCTTCCGCCGCTTCATCGGGCTTGCTCTTATACAAGTCATACGCCTTCTGCTGGATCTTAATGTAGCTGGCCACCAAATCCGGATACTTCCCGGCAAAATCCTTGCTGACCACACCCACATCCGCCGTTACAATCCCCTTCTCCGCCAGCTTGCCGCTGTCGGTAAGCACCTTGCCGTCAGCCAGCAACTTGCCCAGCACAGGGTTCCAAACATAAGCGGCGTCAATGTCCCCCCGCTGCCAGGCGGCCAGGATATCATTGGGCTGCATATCCAGAATCTTTACGTCGGCAGCCTTAACACCTTCCAGCTTCAGGGCGTTCAGCAGACTGTAATGAGCGGTGGAGCTGAAGGGGACCGCCACTTTTTTGCCCGCCAGCTCCTTCACGGAATTCACTTTGGCGCTGTTCTTCACCGCCAGTGATTCCGCAGCACCAATGACGTCATGAATCCAGAACACCTCATATTCCAAGCCGGTGGCGATGCCCACAGATGCCGGAGTGCTGCCCAACAGCCCGATGTCGATGCTCTTGGAGGCAAAGGCATTGTTCACATCCCGGCCGGAATCGAATTTCTTGAAGTTAACCTTTACCCCCAGCTCGGACTCATACCAGCCCTTAACCTTGGCCACAATCTCGTCGTTGGGGATGTCCTGGAAGCCGATGGTGACTGCCTCCGGCTTGGCTGCACCGCTTGCCGGCTTTGCTTCGCCGCAGGCGGTGAGCTGTGCCGTTAATACCAGTGCCAATGCTCCTGCCAGCAATCCATGAAGCTTTCTTTTCATATTCAACCCTCTCCCTTTTTCCCATTTATTCTTTGCCCTTCCAGGGGACAACCTTGCGTTCAATGGCTCTCAGCACAGTATCAATCAGGACGCCGGTCAAGCCCATAATGATAATGCCCACAAAAATGATATCGCTGCGCAAAAACTTGCTGGCATCCAGCACCATCCAGCCGATGCCGGTGACGGCGGCTACCATTTCGGCGGCCACCAGGGTGGTGTATGAGACCCCAAAGGCGGTCCGCAGGCCAACGAAGATATCCGGCAGACAGGCCGGGAACACCACATGGCCGAATATCTGCCATTTGCCCGCCCCCAGCGTATAGGCCCCGTCGATGTAGTCCCGCTTCAGCTTGCGGACGCCGGACTCGCAGGCGATATAAACCGGGGCGAAGCCTGCCAGGTACAAAAGCGCGATTTTGGAGGAATCCTCAATGCCCATCCACAGCACCAGCAGCGTGTAATACGCCAACGGAGGCAGCGGGCGGTAAAATTCAATCAGCGGATTAAACACCGCTCTGACCTTGGAGCTGTAGCCGCTTAAGAGCCCCACCGGAACGGCGGTGGCGATAACCAGCACGAAGGCAATGAGTAACCGCAGCAGGCTGTCCCGCAGATGGACCAGCAGGCTGTGGTCCTTGTAGCCCTCCCGGGCAATTTGCAAAAAGCTGGACAGCACCTTGCCCGGCGGCGGCACCAGCACCTCCGGAAACAGCTTCAGCCCGGTGACGGCGGTCCAGAGGAGCAGTACCCCTGCCAGGGTGCCGAAGGTTAACAGCCGCTCCACAGTCATGACCTTTTTTAGAGAGAATAGCCGCAGCATTCCCGGCCTCCGGCTTTGCTTCCTGCCCAAGCCCGGCCTCCCACTCCGCCCCGGCTGGTTTCCCGCTGCCCCGCTGCCGGTCTCCGGCCTGCTCATAGCTGCCTTACCAGCCGGATCAGGGCATACCGCAGGGCAGCGGCAATGGTGTCGATGCCGTCCTTCCCGATAATCAGCGGAGGAGCCAGGTACAGAACATTATTCAATCCCGGCACACTCCGGTTCATTCTGCCGATAATAACCCCCTCCTCCTTGGCCCAGGCCACTGCCTGCGCCAGATGCTTTTCCGGCAGAGGCGCCTTGGTGGTTCGGTCCGCCACCAGCTCGATACCCGCCAGCAGCCCTTTGCCCCGGACATCGCCAACGATAGGAAGCTGCTTCAGCTCCTCCAATTGCTCCATGAGGTAACGGCCCATCGCTTCACTGTTGTCCGCAAGCCTCTCCTCCTCCAGAATGCGGATGTTCTCCAGAGCCGCAGCAGCGCTTCCGGCGCAGCCGCCGAAGGTGCTGATATCCCGGAAGAAGCGGGTGGGCTCCTCGGGCCCGGCCAGAAATTCATCGAAGATTTCCTTACGCGCCATGGTGGCCGAAATAGGCATGTAACCGCTGGCCAGCCCTTTAGCAAGCGTAATCAGGTCCGGCTGCACCTTGTAATGCTGGTGCCCGAACATCCGCCCCGTACGGCCGAAGCCGGTTACCACCTCATCCATGATCAGCAGAACGCCATACTTGCGGCAAATTTCCTGGAGAACCGGATAATATTCCGGCACCGGAGGGATAATGCCGCCTCCTGCAGTCACCGGCTCCACAATAACAGCCGCTACCTCCTCCTCTCCCTCTGTGCGGATGACCTCCTCCAGCGCTCTGGCACAATCGATATTGCACCCCGGATAGCTTTTATTGAAGGGACATCGGTAACAAAGGGCATGGGGGATCGGGGCGAAGCCCTCGGGCAGAGGGCCGAACTTGAGCCTTCGCTCCGTCTGGCCGCTGCTGGCCAGAGTGGCCAGTGTGGTACCGTGATAATCCCGGTCCCGGTATAGAATTTTGTGCTTCTTTTTGCTTGCAGCAGGAGTTTTCTCATAGAAATATTGGCGCACCATCTTGTAGGCCTTCTCGTTGGCCTCCGACCCGCTGTTGGAGAGATAAACCTTCGGCAGGGAAGGAAGGAGCTCCCCCAGCTTGCCGGCCAGCCTGATGGCGGGAGGGTTCCCCATGGAGCCTGCATAATAGGGCAGCCGCTTCAGCTGTGCGCTTACGGCATCAGCGATACTGTCCCGCCCATAGCCCACATTGACGGCCCACACGCCGCCGGCCAAGCCGTCCACATATTCCCTGCCTTGAATATCCATCACCATATAACCATAACCCTCGGACATAATCGGCGGCTCCTGCTCCTGCTCTGCATAGGGCCGGTGGTTGGTCAAATGCAGCCACAGATGCTCCCGGTGGAGCTGTACCAGCTGCTGCTCCTCTGCGTAGGCTTCTGTTCCAGCTTCTGTCTCAACCTGTGCTTCGGCATCCGCCGCTTCTGCTGCTCCTTTTGCACCCGTATCCGTGTTTGCCTCCGTTCCGGTCTCTGTTTCCGCTCCGGCGCGTGTTCCGGTTATCTTCGTCATCATCCATCCTCCAAGGAAAAAGATAAAGGCCAAGACGGCCTCCGGACATGCTCGTAGGGAGGAATCATCTTAGCCTTCAGTGGTCTGATCAGCTGGTTATCCAATTGGTTAACCCAGTTTTATCACAGAAAAAAATTGCTGTCAACGGGTTGTACGGACAACCGGACTATGCTATAATCATACAATTCCAATTAATTTACTATGAATTAAATAAAATGAGGTGCTCCCTGTGCTGGACCGTACCAACTCCGTTCCTCTACATTTTCAAATCCGCAATTCCATCCGGAATGACATATTGAAGGGCACCTATACGGACAAAATTCCCGCCGAACACGACCTAATGGAGCAATATTCCGTCAGCCGCGCCACGGTCCGCCGGGCGATCCGCACTCTAATTGATGAGGGTGTGCTGGAGTCCCGCCAAGGGCTGGGCACCTTCGTGGCCACCCGCCCCATCGAGGAGTGGCTGGGCAATCTGGGCACCTTCTTCGATATCATCGGCGAGATGGGCATGGAGCCCCGCATTCAGGTGCTGAAGCAGGGCAAAACAGACGCTCCCCAGGATGCGGCCAAAATTTTCGGCTGTACGGAGCTGTATGAAACTGTCCGGCTGCGGTTGGCCAACGAAACGCCAATTGTCCTGGAAACCCAATATTATCCTTTGGAAATCGGGGAAAGGCTGGCCCGCTTCGACCTTAATAATGTCTCCACCTATGATGTGCTGGAGACGGAGCTGGGGGTCAGTCTGTGGGAGGCGAAGCAAACCATCGGCGCCATCATTCCCGCCACAGCGGAGAAGAAGCTCTTGGGCATGGCCAGCGAACCCGGCTGCGCTCTCCTGTCCAAGCGGCTGGTGGTGGACCATGACGGCAATCCCATTGAGTACGAGAAGAGCATCTACCGCGCTGACCTGTACGCCTTCCGGCTGAACCTGACCCGCAAGCGGAAGCTGTGAAGCCGCAGCATTCTTCGGCCATCTTCGGTTTCATCCAGATGCCCCGTCTCCCGGCAGAGGAGGCTGGGGCGGGTTTATTTATCCCCTGACAAGCAGGAATCCTGTGCTTTCTGTCGAACTGTGTTCTCATGGAACCATTTGTCAGAAGGAGGGGACTTTTGCGATTGCGGTATCATTTTCTGTGTGGAATTGTCGTTAGCGGATTGTTATTCGGCTCCCAGCCGGCATCCGCCGCTGGCTCTGCCCTGGAGCCCTCCGTTGTCTTAGCCTCATCCGGCAGCACAGCTGCAGCAGTCCCGGTACCCAAGGAGCTGGTCCGGATTACAGACGTCACCAATATACGCCAAAGCCCCAATCTGGAAGCGCCTGTGCTGAAGAAGGCCCAGCCGGGACAAACCTATGCCATTCTGGATACCGTGGCGGGCCCGGGAGGCGACTGGCACAAGGTCTTGTTAGGCGAGGACAAAACAGCCTACGTAGCCAGTTGGGTCGTGGAAACGGCCGGGAACCAGCCGGACAGCCCTTCAACCGGCAGCCAGGAGACGCCGGACAAGTCCCGCACCATCCTGAATATTATCGATGTCACCAATATCAGGGCGGAGCCGAGTCTGGATGGCGCCATTCTCGCCAAAGCCCAGCCCGGTCAAACCTACACGGCCACCGGCACCGAAGGAGCCTGGTACAAGGTTGCCCTGGCCAATGGAAAAACCGCCTACATAGCCGGATGGGTCGTTACATCCACAACCTTGGCGGGCGACACTGCCCAAAGCGCAGACGGCCAGGTTTACATTTATCATTCGCATAACCGCGAATCCTGGAAGAATGTAGCCGGCAGCAAATCCGGCTCCTCCGTAGATGACCCCAAAACCAACATTACCCTGGTAGGCCTTGAATTGGGTAAGATCCTTCAGAAGAAGGGAATCTCCGCCATCACTGCTAACGATGACATTGCCGGGCGGCTGGTCTTGAAGAATCTTTCGTTTAGCCAGTCTTATTCCGAGTCGCGGAAGACGCTTCAGGAGGCGATGAATACCAACCCTTCCTTGTCCTACTTCTTTGACATTCACCGGGATGCGGATGTGCCGTACAATCAGACAACAGCCACCATCAACGGTAAAAAGTACGCCCGGATTATGTTCATCATCGGCACGGGAAATCCCCGCTATGAGGACAATGCCGCGTTCGCCGAAGCGCTGAACAAGCTGCTGGAAAAGAAATACCCCGGTCTTTCCCGCGGCGTTCTGGTCAAGAGCGCACATCAGGGGAACGGGGAGTACAACCAGTCTCTTTCACCCTATAGCCTGCTTCTGGAATTTGGGGGCGTCAATAATACCCTGGAGGAAAATAAACGGACTGCCGAGGCCTTCGCCGACGTGTTCGCAGACTATTATGCCTCCGTGCAGAGCAAGTCCAAGTAATAGACAGCTGACATTTCGTCCGCTCCAGCCGATCAGGAATCCGGCAGGGGCGGATTTTTTCCGCCGGTTCCCCGGCAGTCAAGCGGTCACCCCTTCACCGAGCCCAAGGTCAGACCCTTCACAAAGTATTTCTGCAAAAAAGGATACAAAATGACGATGGGCAAGGAAGCCAGCACCACAGTAGCCATCTGGATCGTCACCGGCTGCGGCATAATCTCCTCATTGGCCATGGCGGAATAGATATCCGATTGGCCTACCAGCACCACCTGGCGCAGCAGGATTTGCAGCGGCCACAAGCCGGACCTGTTGAGATACAGGATGGCGGAGAAATACTGGTTCCAGTTGCCGACAGCGTAGAACAGGGTAAAGGTAGCCAGCGCAGGCAGAGACAAGGGCAGCACAATCCGCACGAAGATGCCGAAGTCATTGCAGCCGTCGATAGTGGCCGATTCGATGATGCTTTCGTGAATGGATTCGAAGAATTCCCGCATCACCAGAATGTTGAAGGCGGAGGCGGCGGCGGGAATCACCAAGGCCCACAGGGAGTTCATCAGCCCCGTAGCCTTGACCACCAGGAAGGTGGGAATCATGCCCCCGGAGAACAGCATGGTGAAGAGAATCATCAAGAGAAGCGGCCGCCTGCCGCTGAAGCTGCCTCTGGAGCATACATAAGCGGTAAGGGAGGTGACGGCCATATTCACCGTCGTGCCTACCACCGTAATCCACAGCGTATTTTTCAGCGAGGTAAAGAAAATCCCCGTGTTAAAAATATATTTGTACGATGACAAATCGAAGGTTTCCGGCCATAAAATCAGCTTGCCCGACACAACCTCCCTTGTGCTGGCCAAGGATTGGGCCATTACATTGACGAAGGGCAGCAGTGTCAAGAGAGAGGCGAAGCCCAGCACCAGGTAGATGAGGCTGTTGAAGATAAGGTCAAACCGTCTGGACTGCGGCATGTCTTTCACCCGGCTTTCCCGTACACTCGTTTATTTTCCCGCATTGCGGGCTTTCCAGGCATCCGTATATTCCTGCATCACCTTGCTGCCGCCCCTTGCTTTCCAATCCTCGAACAGCTTGTCGATGCTATCCACGGTCGTCTGCCCCATGACAATTTTGGCAATGCCGTCGGACACAAATTTGCTGAGATCGGAGCCTTTTTCGGCCATAGTTTTGGAAATCAGCCCCTCCACTTCGTTCAGATACGGCTTGCCCTCCAGAGCTACCTTGTAGGAGAGGTCCTTCATCCTGCGGATCTCCTCCGTGTCCGTACTGCCATAAATCCACTGGCCGGTTGCCGGGGGATTGGTTAGACTGTAGAAGCTGGGGCCTTCTGTCTTGCCCAGATCAGTGAGCGTCTTCACGCCGTTCTCCACCTTGTGGTGCGTGCCTTCCACGCCCCAGCGGGCGAAGGTTGCTCCCTCCTCCCCGATTTGGTCATCCAGCATCTTCAGAATCTTCTTCACCTTCGCCTCATCCTTGCCTGCCTCCGCAGAGATGGAGAAAATCCCGAAGTAACCGGAAAACTTCATATACCCCTGGGAGCCGTCCGCATTTTTCAACGGAGGCAGGGCTACCAGCTCAAACTTCGGGTTGACCGTCCTTGCTTTTTCATAGCGGGCTGCAGTAAAGAAGGTGTATGCGCTGTTTCCGTAAACCCCCGCCTTACCCAAAAGGAAATCATCCTCCACCTGCTGGTCCTTCTTAATGGCGAAGTCCTTGGCAATAATGCCCTCCTTGTACAGCTTGGCATAGAAGCTGAACGCCTCCTTCGCCTTCGGGGTAAATTCCATGGGAATCAGCCCGCCGTTGCCGTCCTCCACCCAATTTCCGGCCAAAGCATGCATTCCCGAGGACACCGCATTGGCTCCGATTAACCCCGCATCGCTCATGCCTACAGCCAATCCGTAGGTATCGTCCTTTCCGTTGCCGTCAGGATCCTTTTCCTTAAACGCCTTCAACACCGTATACAGCTCGTCGTAGGTAGTTGGAACCGCCAGCCCCAGCTTATCCAGCCAGTCCTTGCGCATGACAATAGTGTGTCCGGGTACGCCCCGCAGCCGCGGGATGCCGTAGATATGTCCTTTGTACGTCAGGATTTTCTTCAAATCCTCCGGGATTTTGGCCAGATTGGGGTACTCCTTCGTGTCTGCCAGGTACTTTTCCAGGGGGATAAACTGGCTGTTGTCGATGGCGTTGAAGTAAATTTGATCCAGGCCGGGAAACAGCAGGGTATCGGGAATATCTCCCGAGGCCAGAGTCACCCCCAGCTTGTTGTTGTACTCTCCCGAGGCCACAGGCATAAACTCATATTCGATGCTGTAGCGTTCCTCCAGCGCTTTTTTGCCCGATCCGTTCTCCGGTGGAGCCGCTCCGTAGAGGATGCTCATGGCCCGGATTTTCAGCTTCTTCTCCCCCGCCGGGGAGGCACCGCTGTCGCCAGCACTTCCTCCATTATTGCCGGAGCAGGCTGCCAAAAGGGATAAGGACAATACTGCGCTAAGACCAACCGTCAACTTTCTATTCAAAACCGCACACCCGCTTTCTTCATGTAAATTCTTCCGATTATCCTTCCTGTCAATAGATGCCCTTCTCACCCACGCGGCGGGCCAGATAATTGGCGGACACGATCAGCACCATGCCCACGACACCCTTCAGGAGCCCTACCGCCGTCGTGAAGCTAAAGTTGCCGTTGACCACACCCACCCGGTACACATAGGTTTCCAGCACCTCGCCCACCTCTGAAACTGAGGAATTCAGCATCAGGTACACCTGCTCAAAGCCCACGTCCAGCACACTGCCCAGCCGCAGAATAAACAGCATCACAATGGTGGATTTTATTCCCGGCAGCGTAATGTTCCAGATTTGGCGGAGCCGCCCTGCCCCGTCGATTTTGGCCGCTTCATACAGCTCCGGGTCAATTCCTGTGAGCGCCGCCAGATAAATAATGGTGCCCCAGCCGGATTCCTTCCAGATCACCTGCAGCACCAGCATCCCCCGGAACGAATCCTTATTGGACAAAATATTGATAGGGTCCAGGCCCCAGGCGGACAGCAGCGTATTGACGGAGCCGTCGCTTTTGAACAGCATGTAGAAGATGCCGCCCACCACCACCCACGACAGAAAATGCGGCAGATACAGTGCCGTCTGGATAAACCGCTTGATGATGGGGCTGGCAATTTCGTTGAGCATAATGGCCAGCACGATGGGAATCGTGAAGGCGAATACAATTTGATACGAGCTGATAATGATGGTGTTCATAAAATAACGTCCGATATCCGGGCTTTCCACGATTCGTCGGAAATTATCCAGCCCTACCCACGCGCTCCCCAGTATCCCTTTGGCCGGCACATACTTCTGGAACGCGATGACCACTCCCAGCATGGGCACGTACTTATAAATCACCAGAAACAGGATGCCCGGCAGAGCCATCAGCCACAGATATCTTTCCTTAACCACTCTGCGCAAAAGGCGCATATGCCGGTTGGCGGACCTGCTTGCGGCCGGATAACCGGCCTGAGTTTGCGCTTCCATGTTTTCTCCCCCCTTTCCGTGGACTCATCGTAACGGATGTGTGAGGGGGTGCTCAATACACCATATTTACGGGAATCCCCCAAAAGTGAAGCGAAGCTCTGAAGCAGATTCCGGGTACTTTTGGGGGAGCCCCCTGCAAAAAAAGGGTGTTTGGCAGCTGGGAGGGTTGCCTATTTTGCATATTTATTCCTTCTCCTGCAAAAGCTGCTTCCGGTAGCTTCCCGGTGTGAGGCCGGTGACTTTTTTAAACAGGCGGATGAAGCTCTTCACTGAGCCGTACCGGAGCTTGTCCGAGATGTCCAGCACCTTCAGCTCCGGATTGGCCAACAGCTCCTTGGCAATGCCCACCCGGTAACCAATCACATAATCGACGAAATTGACACCCTTGATCTTTTTGAACAAACGGCTGAGCTGGAAGGTATTCAGAGAAACCAGGTCCGCACACAGCTGCAGGGAGAGGTCCTCGTCATAATGGCTGTGGATATAGTCCGTCACCCGGGCGATCATTTGCTCCTCATGGCTTTGTTTGTTGACTTTCCCGTCGGCGTCACGGAGCCGCTGAAACAAGCCGGCACGGAAGTAAAACTCCACCTCCTGGAGTGTCCGCTGTTTGGCCAGCTCCAGAATCCACTCCTTCACGGGCGCGTCCGCCAGAGCCCGTCCATGCTGCTTATCCGCCGCATTCCACAATTTCCCGGACAGGCTGGCGAAATATCCGAACATCTCCTCGGGCATCAGGGAATAATTCTCCCGGATCAGCTCCATCAGCTGTCCGAAGCGCTCCTCGGAGACCTCCGGATGGCCGGATTCCAGCTGAAGCAGAATCTCCCCTTCGTAGGCCTCCAGCTCATCCGCCTCCGCCGAGTAGGAGGGGTCCAATTCGTTGCACAGGATCACCTGGTTATGCCCGTAAACAAAGCTATAGGTAAGCGCCTTCATCCCTTCCGAGTATGCGTCGCTTAGCCCGGTCAGCCCCCCGGGGGAATAGCTGGCGGTAATTACACAGGGAAGCTTGAGATAGGTCCGGATAGCATCCAGCACCGCTTCCCCCCGGCCGCGGAGGGCCTCCGTCCCGGATGTGCCCTGGGTTTCATGGATAACGGCGAACAGGCCCGGCCGCATCATCAGCATTTTCACGCGGCCCTTGTCCCCAAGAATTTCCTCGGTAATATTCTGCACGGCAAAATAGTAGAGAAACTGATCGTTCCTGGTGAACTGGCGCTCCAATTGCAGCTGATCCAGCTCCACCAGCAGGAGTGCAATCTCCCCGCTGCCGAAATCCAGCTCCCCATGATAGTGGGAGTCCTTTAGATTGCCCAGCAAAAGCTGGAACAGCGCATGATTCCGCATCTCCGCCATAGAGTCCCGGAACCGCTCTTGCAGGGCCTCGTTATCCTCCTCTACCGAATCGATGTAACGGGCAATCAGGCTGAACTCGTTTTTTTCCTTCCATGTATTGCCTTGGCTGAAGATCCGCTTGGTCAGCCGATGAATCGGCGAATATAAGCTTTTGCTGGCGGCCACAGCCAGAGCCAACGCCAATATAACCAGGCCCAGACTGATGGAGAGCAGGATATTCCGCAGATGCACCGAGGGCTGGATCAGGAGCTCCAGCGGCACCGCCGAGATGTAGAACCAGTCCCTGTACGGGGAATACTGGCCGTTGATCAGCATGTTGGTCCCGTTCAGCTCAATTTCGAATTCGGTTTCCTGCACACTGCCTCCGAAGGGCAGCTCCTCCAGCAGGCCGGAGGCTTCGAGGGTCTGTCCGATCCGGCTTGTCCGGGAATCCATCAACACCTTCCCCTCACGGTCCAGCACGAAATATTCCGTCCGGGGGTCCTTGGCGCTGAGCATGGTCCGGCTGATGGCCTCCGCGTCCAGATACACGATGATAGCCCCCTCGATCTTCCAGGTTTGTTTGTTCTGGATGGGGCGGGTATACGCCATTAGCCGTTCCGGCAGCCGCCCGTTAATATGGGTTCTGGTATTGACCCAGGTTCCATTTACGGCATTGCGGGCGCTCCTCAGAACATCGGGGTCCAAAAACGCCTCCTCGCTCAGCACCCCCTGGCTTGGGGTGAGCACCTTGCCATAGGCGATATTATAGAAGTCGATCTCCGCCACATGCTCCAGCCCGCTGCGCAGATTATTCAGGGTGTTGTACAAGTCCCAAATCATGGAGTAATTTTCGTAGCTCAGGTCGGTTTGCACGATCTGGTTAAAAATCGAGTTTTGGTACGAGTATTGCAGGAGCAGATTGTCGATTTTCTTAAACTCGCCGTTCATTTCCTTCTCCAGGTTCTTAAGGATGGAGGCATTGTTGGCAAAGGTCATCTCCGTTACGGTGCTGCTCCCGTAGGACGCAGCGAACCAGCCCATCAAGGCCACCGGTAGGCTGGACAGCAGGGCCAGATAGATCAGGAATTTCATTCTGACAGATACCGAGTATGCAAATTTGCGTTTCATTTCATTCTCCCCTTACGTGTCTCTTCTGCTGCATTCCCCCGCTTTCATTGTAGCCAATCCTTCCCTGTTTGCGCACCCGCATTCACGTCAAAAAACACTCCCACTTCTTGCAGGAGTGTCTTTAAACCCGTAAATATAGTGTATTGCGCGTTAAATGTGCAGGGTAACCGGCTATAATTCCTCCAACGGCCTCCGCATATGGCTCCAGCCTGAAGGCAGTTTTTCGCCCGCCTGAACGTGGACGGTCCGCAGCAGCTGTGCAACACCGGTAACTCCGCCGTCCACCAGCACCTCCTTAATTTCCGGCACGGAAGCCGGTGTATCCGTTCTGATACTGCTGCCGAAGCGGTCCAGCGGCAGGAACATTTCCGGGCTCTTGCGGTAGGAGCAGCGGTGGGGGAAGCGCGGCGAGCTGCCCGAGTCGTATTTGGTGAGCCTGACGGCAGCATAATGGGCGGACAGAAGGGAGCGGGTGTCCAGCGCCAGCACACAGAACCGCCCGTTCGGCTCCCGGCGCCTGTACACCTCCAGCATCTGTCGGCAATCCCGGGCCGTTGGCCAGAAGAAAACATGCCGGTTCAGCCACGAGCGGAACTCCTCCTGGCTGATCCCGTCTGCCATCATGCTGTCGGCGATGCGCAGATGAGAATTAAGAATGGCTGCTCCGCCGCTCCAGCCAACCTCCACAGGATGGGTCCGGCGCTCACCGGGCGCCAGAGGGTCCAGAGCCTTAGCGGACATTAGCCGGTTGGTGCGGATAATGGACTCCAGATTGGCCACCCGGGTGAAATGATAAAGCAGCGGACGCAGCCGGGCTATTTTTTCGATGATGGCTTGGTTCATTATCTTTCCCCTTCTTTTTGGAAAAGCTGTTTGGCTGCGGAGCTTTCTATTGCGCGGGCGCAGGGCAGCGGCAATAGCGGCAGGTGAATTACCGCTATTGTCGGCCATATGGATCAAATCGCGGAATAACGGAAGGTTAACTGCCGCTATTCCGCATTTTCCTGCCCCGAATGGACTCCGGGCAGGGCAATAGAGGAAATTAGACGGCCGCTATCTCTTCCCTAATAGCTGCGCAGCATGATTAGCGGAAGCTGGCCTTCCGCTATCTCCCTCCAATTAGCTTACCCCAGGCCGCTTCTTAAGCCGCAGCTCCGGTCTAAGATGTGAACCGCAATAATCGGCATAGCGGAAGCCAGCTTCCGCTATATACCTGCTTTGGCTGCTCAGACCTGGAATAGCGGAAGCGATCTTCCGCTATCCCGGCGGCGCGCCTGCTTTTTCCAGGGAAACGGGCAGTATAACGGAATTTCTCTTCCGTTATTCCCCGCCAATCCCCCTGTTGAGCGGCAATAACGGAAGTCTCCTTCCGCTAATCCCACTGTTGAGCGGCATGACGGATGCCTCCTTCCGCTATCATCCGCTCGCCCTCACCCGGATTCCAGCAAAAAAACGCAGAAGCGCAGCCCCTACGTTTCTTTGTTACCGGATATGCCTCAATTCATTCACCGTCTGTGCCGGAACGGTCTTTCGTCATGACACTATTCCAACAGCTCCCGCAGCATACGCTGCCTGTTGTTGACGAATTCCTTGGTAATGAGGAAATGCTCCGTCTCCTCCAGTTTCTTAACCTCAATGCCGTTCTCCCCCAGATCATAGAGGATGGAGTCCGGGTAAGCCATCAGAATGGGCGAATGGGTGGCGATGATGAACTGTGCGCCCTGCTGCACCAGCTGATGCATCCGGGAGAGCATGGACATTTGCCGGGAGGGGGACAAGGCCGCCTCGGGCTCATCCAGAATATAAAGACTGTTCCCGCGGAAACGGTGCAGGAAGGTGGCAAAGAAGGATTCCCCGTGTGACTGATGGTGCAAGGAGATGCCTCCGTAAGACTGGATGATAGGCGGAGCACCGGCGGGTTCCCGGTCCAGCTCTTCAATGTGGGTGGCTAGATTATAGTAGCTTTCCGCCCGGAAAAAGAAGCCGTCCTTGGCCTGCCTGGGACTGCGCACCAGACGGATATGGTCATGCAGCGGCGAATGGCTCTCCCAGGTGGAGAAGGCGAAATTGCGCGTGCCCCCCTCCGGGTTAAAGCCCCAGGCAACGGCAATGGCCTCCAATATGGTGGACTTGCCCGAGCCGTTTTCGCCGACAATATAGGTCACTGCCGGGTGGAATTTCAGCTTGGCCACCTGCCGGACTGCCGGCAGATGATACGGATAGCTCCGTTCCGAAGGGGCATGTCCCGCTTTCCACTCCACTGCCCGCAAATAAGCATCCCCGTTGGCCAACAGCTTCTCCTCCTTTCAAACCTTCAAAAAGAACAAGGCCTCCGCCGCGCAGTGTTACATCCCACCGCTGTGAAGGCCGATACATGCTTCATCAATCCCCGCGCCCAGCTTACGATGCGCTTCTATCCGCTAATGGACTATCCGTTTACTGATGCCTGCATATCCGCCAAGGGTACCTATTAGTGTACTGCGTGACTTCCTACTCGCTAAACATTCCTGTGTAGGCTAAGAAAATGGCCTTGGACAAAAATAGGAGCGCCTCGTATGATGGGGGTGTCACGGGTCGAATGCCCTAAAAACCCATCAGGAGGCGCTTACTATGAAGTCTACATCACTTCACGCTCTAAATCAACGGATTGACCGGATCTCCATCCACCATGCCAT
>JAQSYT010000042.1 GCA_029256065.1 Paenibacillaceae bacterium | reverse complement strand
CTCGGAGCTGGAACAGGAGCTGAACCGTCAGCAGGAGCGTCATGACGATGCGGTCCGGCAGATGAAGCGGCTGGTTTTGGAATGCACCGAGCTGTCCGAGGATTTGGAGTTGCCCCTGCATGTGGAGGCCAGAATGGGTGGCGCTGGAGGAGCTCCGCCGGTTGGAAAAGCACCTTGGCCAGTTGAGCGATGCCTGGCAGCGGAAGAACCGGGAATTGGGCGATCAGGAAGCGGTGATCCGCATCCACATGGGGCAATATGCGCAGGATTTTGATGGTAGTGAGCCGCTGTTTTTTGCCAAGCCCCTCGAGCGAGTACGGGAACGGCAGTCTGTTGAGGAAACGCAGCAGTTGGAGCTGAAGAAGGAACTGGAGCGTCTAGGAGGCAGTGCGCGGCGCAGGCTGCAGGAGCTTGGCCGGGTGCTGCAGCTGTGGGATCGGCACATTCTTGTCCATAAGCTGGATGATCCGCTGTTAGAGGAGTTGGAGTTGGGAGCGGAGGCCGAGCAGAAGCTGCTTTATCGGCTGGAGCCCGGAAGCCGGGATAGCATCGGAGGTCTTGAGCAGCTTGCCAGCCTTATGGTCGAGGAGCGGAAGCGGGTATCGGCTGCCCGGCAGCGCTTCCGGCAGTTTTGCCAGCAGCAGGTGAAGGACGTGAAGCTGCGGGAGATGGCTGAGCGGGGCATTGAAGCAAAGGAAAGCTACGGGGAGCTGCAGGATTTTGAGGCGGTTATGGCCACAGGCATTCTCCGGGCCAATCATATCGCCGAGCTGCAAATGCAGACGGAGGATCAGAAGCTTCAGCAATTTATCGCCCATATTCAGACTCACCTCAAGCAAATTGCCCAGGAGCTGCGTGAGCTGCCCAAGAAGACACGCGTCCGTACAGAAGCCGGGGCTAAGGAAATCTACGCCATTCTGGTACCGGAATGGGACGAGCAGGATGGCAAGGAGCGCATCCGGGAACATATCGAGTGGATTGTCGGCCAACTGGAGCATGCCAAGTATCAGGGGGAAGAAGGGCAGGAGCAGTTCTCCCTTGTCCGGAAAGATCTGGACAAGTGGCTGGATGCCAAGCAATTGCTGCAGAAGGTGCTCCAGCAGGGAGGCATCCGCGTCAGCTGCCGCAAGGTGAGCAATGACCAGCAGATAACGGGAGCCTCCTACTCATGGGAGGAGTCCAACCGGTGGTCCGGCGGGGAGAAGTGGAGCAAGAACATGACCCTGTTCCTTGGCATTCTGAACTATGTGGCAGAGAAGCGCCAGCACATTCACAGCAATCTGAAGCGGCACAGGGCTGTTATCCTGGACAACCCCTTCGGCAAAGCCTCCAGCGATCATGTGCTGAGTCCAGTATTTTATATTGCAGAGCAACTGGGTTTTCAAATCATTGCTCTTACTGCCCATGTAGAGGGAAAATTCCTCCAAGACTATTTTCCGGTTGTGTACAGCTGCCGCCTGCGTGCCGCGGCAGGAGGGGGAGGCAAGCAGATTATCGACCCTCAGCAGCGGATTCAGCAGGCTTACTTCCGGGATCATGCGCCGGAGGCCATCGAACGTATCGGTGGGGAATGGAAGCAGATGGAGCTGTTTTGAGCAGGCTGCGCAACAGGGTTATTAAGAGACAAAATAAGGGGTGCAACGCACTAGAAACGTTTGGAGACGGACTCCAGACGTTTTTTTGTGCAAAGATTGCTGGAGAGCTGACATTGCTCGTGCTAGCCGGACAGACGATCCGCTATTCGGCGGAAAAACGCCAATTCTAAAGCTACGCGGACAGAGAATCCGTTAAGTAGCGAGAAACAGCTGGTTTTGGCCCTCGATGGGGCAAATAAGGTATCGTGTGTCCACGAAATTCTCAAAGACGCCTCAATTGGAGAAATAGGGGATCGTCAGTCCGCATAGCAGTGAACGTGGTGCAGAGTTGAAGAAGCGGATCGTCTGTGTCCGCATAGCGGCAGCTTTTGAGTGGTCTTTAGTGTAACTGGATAGTTGCAGCATATATGGATCGGGGGACGTCTCCTGGGGGCAGGGCAACTTATCCCCACATCCCCGCCCCAGCCAACTCTGCCTGTTCCTCCTCTGTCAACGAGGTCAACGGCTCGCGGCAGCTGGCGCTAATCAGGCCCAACGCTGCAAAGCGGTGGCGGATGACCCGGACCCACCCGATCCGGCTGGCCAGCGTTAAGCGGGGCTCAAGCACCGCCAGCAGCTCCCGGGCTTCGCCCTGGCGGCCTTCCCGGAGCAGCCCGATGATCCGGCCCATCTCCCGCGGGAACAGATTTCCTGCTACGCTGGTCAGGCCGTTGTAGCCTTTGTCGAAGTATTCCGCGATAGTGAGATCGGAGCCGGACAGCACTTGGAAGCCGGGCGTAAGCCTTTCTTGGGTCAGCTTCACATGATCCGGGCTGCCCGCCTCCTTCAAGGCTGTAATCTGAGGATGCTGCTCCACCAGGCGGATCAAGGTCTCCGGCTCCAGGTTGAATCCGGTCCGCAGCGGGTTATTATAGAGCATCACCGGCAGAGAGGTAACGGCGCAGACGGCTTGAACATACTGGGCCACCTCCTGCTGGTTGGGCCGGACATACGGAGGAAAGCCGAGCATAATCGCGGCATACCCCTCCTGCTCTGCCTCCTTGGCCAGACGGACAGCATCCCGCGTGCGGATGGCGGCGACTCCGGCGTACAAGGGAAGTTCTCCCGCGGCCTTTTTCACCATGCGGTATAGAGAGATTCTCTCGTCCACTTTCAATGAATGCTGCTCTCCCGTCGAACCGCTGACCAGCAGCGCAGGGACTTGGTGTTCCTTATAATATTCCACCATCCGGCGGATGCCCGCTTCATCAACTGCATCCTCACGGGTGAAAGGGGTAATCATGGCTACACTGTACGGCAAAAAATACGGATGATTCATGGGCGTTTGCTCCTCCAGTCTATATTAACCTCCCAGTATATCAGATGGAACGCCCCTAATCTCATATACAGTCACATATTTTTTGGTGCTGGCGACAGTGAACCCCGCTTTCTCCAGAACCCGGCGGGACGGCCAATTTGCATGCTCCACATTTCCCTCAATGACAGGTTCAGCACCCAACTCCCGCAGCCGGTCCAATCCCCATGAGACAGCGGCTTTTGCCGCCTCGGTTGCATAACCGTTGCCCTGATAAGCCCTCCCGATACCGAATCCGATTTCCACAAACTCCAGCTCATCCTCAGGTCCGTGAAACTTATTCAGCGAAACCGTACCGAGCAAGCCGCCGGTTTGCTTTAAGTAAACGCCAGTGTCGAAGGATTCCTGCAGCAGATTAACCCTGCGCCGGGCTTTTGCCTGCATAACCCCAATTTCCTTTGCAGCACTCTCCAACGTGGGGGGAGCCTGGAAGTAAAACCACTGCCGGTAAGTGGCTTCATGGCGCAAGGAAACATAAGTCTCTACATCCTCCATGGTAAGCGGACGGTAAAACAAACGTTCACTGCACAATAAGGCGGATGAATTCAAGGCAAACCCTCCTCATTCGGTAATAGCTGCCACAGCTCCATTCCGGGGTTAACAGGCGCCTCCATATGATGCTCCCGGTAAACCTCAACGGCCAAAATGGCCGGCTGGGAATAACCCGATTGGGGAAGCCATTCATTGTACAGCAGGGAATATGCCCCCTCCAAGGCGCGGTTGGTCAGGGTCTCCCGGTCAACAGCCTCCCGGCGGCTGTAGGGCAAACGCGCTTCCTGGCCAATAATCTGCACAGGGGCAAGCAGCCGGAACGTGTCCACGTTATATGTTGCGGTTGCCGAAGGAGCCAGGTAGGGTTCCTGCCCTTCGCCAATCCGGTTCTGGAGAGCCAGCAGTTCTTGTTCAATGCCCGCCAGAAGCCTGGCCTCTGACCGGACCTCCGCCAACTGCGCCCGGATCGTTCCTGCCCATTGCTCCGGACCGGTGCAAAGAAGCCTGCAGATTTCTTCCAGGCTGAAGCGGAGCCTGCGCAGCATTCGGCTTCATTTGGAGTAGTTCATCCATCTGCCAATCATGCCATAACTTGGAAAAGAAAATTTTGAAAACTCCTGTAGTAAATTGTCGAAAATTCGTGCTATACTGATAACATATTTCAATTAATAACCATTATAAATTAAAATCCGCTATTAATAGTGAAAGAGGTGACAGCTGCAACAAGTTTCAAAACATAATAAGCAATTTTGTTTATCTCCCCATCCACAATTTATAACATGCATTCATGACAAGAGGAGAGATCATATCGATGGTATCTAGCGTAACGGGCCTGAAAAAGATTTTTGTCGGATTCATAAGCTTGGCTTTATTGTTTTTTTACATAGGAAGCTCCTTACATATTGCTAAGGCCGCTATGGCGGATACCACAACGTACGTAACTGCATCTGCAGACCCCTCTGTTCATGGAGAGTCAGTAACTATATCAGCTATCGTAGAAGTGGTCGCTCCGGATATCGGGACACCGACCGGCACCGTAACCTTTACCGGCGCCGGCCTGAATGAAACCGTTCCGTTGGACGGCTCAGGTACAGCAGTTGTGACCACCACCTCTCTGGCGACCGGTACCGTTGTCGCCGTTTATAACGGAGACGGAGCCAGGCATACTTCGGCGGGAAACACAAACGTAACTGTACTTCCGGCTGAAACCTTTACGAGTGTAACCGCAACACCGGACCCTTCCGCATATGGCGAATCCGTTCTGGTGAGTGCGCAGGTAGAGGCATTTCCTCCAGGCTCCGGCCAACCTACCGGGATTGTCACGTTTAGCGGTCCGAACGGCTTTAACGAAATGGTTGTATTGGTCAATGGGGAAGCTGGAACTATGGTCAGCACACTGACTTCCGGTATGATTACTGCCAGCTACTCCGGAGACTCCAATTTCCTTCCTTCAATGAACGGTACTCCCGTTGCCGTTAATCCTGCATCTACCACAACCACTGTGGATGTGACCCCTAATACTGCTGTTATCGGCGAATCTGTGACGGTTACTGCCACAGTAACACCGAATGCACCCGCTACAGGCATACCGTCAGGAATGATCTGGTTTACCGGTCCTGGCGGTCTGAATGAGAGTGCAGGCCTGGATATTGCCGGACAAGCCAGCTTTACCTCCTCCAATCTGGCTGCTGGCACCATTACTGCCACTTATTATGGTGATGGGAATTATGATGCCTCAACCGGGACAGCCAACCTTACTGTAAACGCGGCTGCTTCCCAGACCGTTCTCAACGTGGGGCCGAATCCGTCTGTAATCGGACAAACCGTCATTGTGTCGGCAACTGTTACAGCATCTCCTCCGGGCTCCGGCACACCAACAGGCACCGTAACCTTTACCGGGCCCAACGGTCTGAATTATACGACAGCCTTGAGTATGTTCGGTGAAGCCAGTCTTCTCTCTGATTTGATGCTTTCGGGGACTGTTACCGCCACCTACAATGGTGATGTGAACTATACTCCCTCTACCGATTCTGTTCCGGTAACCGTGAATCCGGCCATTACCGAAACCTTCGTCAATGCCACACCGGACCCTTCAATTGCCGGCACACCGGTAACATTGACGGCCACAGTAACAGTGCTTACTCCTGGTGCAGGGATTCCCGGCGGCACGGTTACCTTCACAGGTCCTGGTGTGAATGAGACTGTGAATCTGAATCCGGCAGGCCAAGCCAGCACTGTTGTCTCCACTCTGGGTACCGGCACCATTACGGCAACCTATAATGGGGATGTATATTACTACGGGTCCACCGGCACAGCCAACGTAACGACTCTGCCCGGTGCACTTGCTGAAACCGTAACCTCTGTGAGCGCATCGCCAAACCCTGCAGTACCTGGTCAAGATGTCATGCTGGTTGCTACTGTATTGCCCGCCCAACCGGGTAATACTCCCATTCCTACCGGTACAGTGACCTTCACCGGTCCTAATGGTTATAACCAACTGGCAGGTGTGAATATTAACGGGGAAGCATACATTTTTGCCAATACGTTAGTTACCGGCACCATAACTGCAATTTATAACGGAGATTCCGTATATAACGGTTCCACCGGCACGACTACGATTACTGTGGATGCACCGGAAACCACAACCACTGTAACAGCTACACCTGATCCGTCCTACACGGGTCAAATGGTGACCGTTACCGCTATCGTTACTCCGGTCAATGCTTCCAACCCAATACCTCCGTTCCCGCTGGTGCCGAACATGAATGTTGCCACCGGCACCGTAACCTTCACTGGTCCTGGCGGCCTGAATGAAACCGTGGCTTTGAATGGACTGGGTCAAGCCAGCTTCACCACCACGACCCTGGAAACCGGCACCATCACAGCTGTTTATAATGGAGATTCCCAATACAACGGCTCTACCGGTACTACATCGGTTACCGTGAACACACCGGAAACAACCACAACGTTAACCGCCACACCGGATCCGTCCTTTGCAGGACAATCGGTAACGGTAACCGCTACTGTAGTAGCGGATGATCTCATCCAAATCTATTCTCTGCCCAATAATTCGCCTACAGATTGGCCCGTTAATTGGCCTATCATTACTCCTACAGTAGGCATTCCCACCGGCACCGTGACCTTTACCGGTCCTGGCGGGCTGAACGAAACCGTGGCCTTGAACGGGTTGGGCCAAGCCAGCTTCACCACCACAACCCTGGAAACCGGCACGATCACGGCCACCTACAACGGAGACAACATCTTCGTCAGCTCTACCGGCACAACACCAGTTACCGTGAATTATGCAGACACGGTTACTACAGTAACAGCTACACCGGATCAAACCCTTGCCGGCGAAGCCGTAACGGTTACAGCTACTGTGGAGAAGGACAGCCCGCTTCATATCTATGGCATGCCGACTGATCTGCCTATTACCAATGTGCCTGTGATTATTCCCAACGTGGGCATTCCCACCGGCACCGTAACCTTTACCGGTCCTGGCGGTCTGAACGAGACTGTAGCCTTGGACGGATTGGGTCAAGCAAGCTTTACATCCACAACCCTGGTGACAGGAACCATTACCGCTGCTTACAACGGAGACAAAACCTATAACGGCTCCACCGGTACTGTGACTGTAACTGTAACTGTTGAGTCGGATGAGACATCCTCCGAAGGGACGGCTCCTTCCTCCGGTTCGGGCGGTGGCGGCGGAGCACCTGTGGTGCCTGCAGCCCCCGGAGTCAGCGTGCTTGTAAACGGCAAGGCTGAGGAAGCAGGTACCCTGAACACCAGCAATGTGAACAACCAAACCGTTTCCACGCTGAAAATCGACCATGCCAAGCTGGAAACCAAGCTTGCAGCCGAAGGCCAAGGAGCAGTAGTGACTGTTCCGGTAACCGTAAATTCGGATGTGATCGTAACCATCCTGAGCGGTCAAATGATCCAACAGATGGAGAACAAGCAGGCCATTCTGGAGATCAAAACAGGCCAGGCATCCTACACGCTGCCTGCCCAACAGATTCATATGTCCTCCATTTCCGAGAAGATCGGCAAATCTGTTGCCCTGCAGGATATTACGGTGCAGATTCTGATTTCCAAGGCTTCCGCGGATGCTGTGAAGGCAGCCGAACAGGCAGCAAACCAAGGAAACTTTTCGCTGGTGACGGCGCCTGTGGACTTCACCATCACAGCGACTTATGATGCAGCTTCAGTCGAAGTGCAGAAGTTCGATGCATTCGTACAACGCACCATTACAGTACCGGAAGGTGTTGACCCCAGCAGAATCACCACAGGTGTTGTGGTTGATGCTGACGGAACTGTCCGCCACATTCCTACCAAGGTTATCGTACAGGACGGCAAGTACTATGCCGTGCTGAACAGCATGACCAACAGCGCCTACTCTGTAGTATGGCACCCGCTGGAGTTCAGTGATGTGGAAGCACATTGGGCCAAAGCTGCCGTCAATGATATGGGCTCCCGTATGGTGATCCAAGGAACAGGCGACAATGCTTTTAGTCCTGACCGCAACATTACCCGTGCGGAGTTTGCAGCGATTTTTGTCCGCGGTCTTGGCTTGAAGCTGGAAGGCGCAGCAACAGCCTTTTCTGATGTGACAGCCTCGGACTGGTACAGCAGCGCGGTTCAAACCGCTTACTCCTACGGCTTGATCAGCGGCTTCGAAGACGGAACCTTCCGTCCGGATGAGTCCATTACCCGGGAGCAGGCCATGGTGATGGTTTCCAGAGCCATGCAGCTTACCGGCTTGAAGGACAAGCTTCACGTGCAGGCCGATGTGCTTGCCGCTTACCTGGATGCAGCCGATGCTTCCGAATGGGCCAATGACGGCATTGCCGGAAGCGTTCAAGCAGGCCTCATCACAGGCCGGGATGGAAATGCTCTGGCTCCGAAAGAATCCATTACCAGAGCAGAAGTAGCTACTGTGATTCAACGGCTGCTGCAGAAATCCGGTTTGATCTAAACGTTTTGAATCGCTCTAAGCTGTCGGGTAATTACCGGCAGCTTTTTGCTTTTCCGCCAACCTTTTTAATTACGAGGATATCCGCCATGCTTTTGAGGAATATGTCCATCACCGGCTGTGGTTTTATCCTGAGCTGGAGCCTGTATTGAATCTGCAATCCTATATCGGCAAAAAAATCAAGCTCGAGCTCCGTACCTATCCCGGAAATACAAAAGCGGTTTACAACTGGAAGGAAGCAGCAGGCTGGCGGAGTTTAAAATCAAGCATGGCGTTGTATTCTGCCAAGGCTTGATTCATCCTGACGAAGGCCAGTGGTCACAAGGCGGGCACAATGCATTGGGCAGACTGGAGTTCCAGATTGACCGTCCCCGGGAGCCAGCTTTACGGCCAGCTCTGCCGCTTTGGTTTTTCAATGAGGCGGAATATATCAATTCTGCATATATGGGAGCGGTTTCTTTACTCCAACGAGGGGGACTTGCTAGAATGGGATAAAGCTGATCTATGAAATGGAGGCAACAAGATGAATCAACCACAATCCGCACAGACCCGCAGCCCCGAGGTGCTAATGGCCGAAATCAGGGACACTTCACCGCCGGAGGGCTGTATGGCCCTTTGGTTCTTTGGGCAAGAGAGCGTTGTGGCGAAAGGACGGCATACGGTCATTTACGTGGACCCGTTCTTTTCTGATTATTTGGAGCAGCTTCACGGCTTGAAGCGGACATATCCCTCGCTGCTCCGTCCGGAGGATGTGGTTTACGCCGACCTGTGTTTGATTACTCATGAGCATGACGACCACCTGGACATCAAAACCTTGCCCGCAATCGCCGCCCGATGTCCGCAGGTCCGGTTCGTGGCTCCTGCTTGCTGCCGTCCTATTCTGGAGGAGCAATGCGGGATTCATCCGGAGCGGATTATCGATGCGCTTACCGGCCAGTGGATGGAGCTGGAGGGACGGGAGGGAGAGCGGGTCCGCATCCAGCCGGTGCCGGCGGCCCATGAGTCCTTGGAGACCACCGGAAGCGAGAGGGAGCACCGGTTTGTAGGCTATTTGGTGGAAATGAACGGCGTTATCCTGTATCATGCCGGGGACACGGTGGTATATCCCGAATTGCCGGAGTTCCTCCGCCGGGAGCGGATCGATGTTGGCATGCTGCCCATCAACGGCAGGGATTACTTCCGCAACAGCCGGGACATTATCGGCAATATGAATATCCGGGAGGCAGCGGAGCTTGCGGCAGTGACGGGTTTGGAAACCGTCATCCCCTTGCATTATGATGTGTTCGCCAATAACAGCGAAAAGCCCGGTTATTTCCTGCAGGAGTTGTATGAGCGTACGCCTGGGCAGAAATGCCATGTGATGGCCAGAGGTGAGCGGTTCGTGTATGTATCGCCGAGGACATTCTTTTGATGGTACACAAATAACGGAACGGGAGGAGGGGGCGTATGCCCATTGAACAAAAATTCGCCGCAGCTGCTGCCTCCAACGCCTTGTTTACCCCGGTCCAAACCCGCTCCTCTGTCTTTCATTCCAGTGGCAGCTACCGGGAATGGAGGCCGGGCCCAGGCCTTCGGGACTGGGTCTGTTGTTATTGGTATTTGCCTGCGTGTACAGAGGGCAGAGTGGCCGTTGAGCGGGAGAGAATGGTGCCGGACGGCTGTATGGATCTTATTGTCCAGCTGGACCGGGCATCGGGCCAGATTCTAGGTTTCCTGGTGGGTACCGTGGACCACCCTGTGTTTGTTCCGGCGGAGGATACCCGCTGGGACCGGCTAGGCATCCGGCTTTATCCCGGCGGCCTGCAGCGGTTTCTGAAGGAGCCGGGCTATCTGTTCACCAACCGGATCTGCCGGTTGGCGGATATAAATAAAACGCTGGAAGCGGAGCTTGCCGATTGCATGCTTTCTGCCTCATCCGTGGAGCAGCTGATTTCGGCTGTCCATCGGTGTCTGTTAGCCCGGGTTCATGGCGGCAGCTGTTGGGAGGATACGTTCCGCAATATCCTCCATCATCTGTTTCTGGCTAAGGGCAATCTTACGGTCCATGAGCTGTCCCGGAGGGAATGTGTCAGCGGCAAGCAGCTTGGCCGGATTTTCTTGGAGCGGACGGGGCTAAGCACGAAGGCCTTTGCCCAAATCATCCGGTTCCAGCATGTGCTCAGGCATCTCAACCTGGAGGCAAACCCGGCTCTGATCCAAGCGGCTCTTCAGCACGGTTATTATGACCAGGCCCATTTCATCCACGAGTTTGCTGGTTTCAGCGGCTTGCTTCCTTCCGATTATGTGAAGCGGTCCGAATAAACTGTCCGTTTTTTACAAGCGGGCTTGAAGGACCGTCTTTTATAATGTGGACAGGAAGGGGAGGACATAGGATGAAGACTATTCAAGAGCAGCTGGAGTTATATATGGAGGCGTGGGCAAATGCCGGGCAGTTCAGCGGAACGGTTCTGGTAGAGCAGGGCGGACAGATTTTGCTGCATCGGGGATACGGGTTTGCCAGCCTTGAGTTTGGAGTGAGGAATACGGCTTCCACTGTATACAAAATTGCCAGCATCACCAAACCGTTTACGGCAGCTGCTGTCCTGCAGCTTCACGAACAGGGGAAGCTCGACCTGGACAGTTCAATATCCGCCTATGTGCCGGAATACAAGCATGGCGCACAGGTCACGGTCCATCACCTGCTGTCCCATGCCTCGGGCATACCGGATTATACGGCGCTGCCGGCTTACAATACGCGTATGAAGCTTTTGCCGGACATGATCATCCAATGGCTGAATGATTGTCCGCTGCAATTCGGTCCGGGAACGCGGACGGAGAAATGCAATTCCAATTATGTGCTGCTGGCCAGGATTGTGGAGCGGATTTCCGGAGTGGGCATAGAGGAGTATTTCCACCAAAACCTGTTCGCCCCCGCAGGGCTTACCCATACCGGCGTATGCCGCAATGAGGATGTGATTGCCGGAATGGCAGGCGGCTATTCGGTTTCCGGTGAAGGGGCAGTGCATGCGGACTATTATGAAATGACCGGCGCATACGGAAGCGGATTCCTTTACTCCACGGCGGGAGACTTGCTACAATGGACCAAAGCTCTGGGCAGCGGAAGAATGATAAGCAGGGCTTCCTATGAAAGAATGACCACGCCGTACGGCTATATGAAATACCTCGGCGCTTATGCAGGCTATGGCTGTCTGTTGAAGGGAAACCCGGCAGAAGAGTTGATTATGGACGGTAATATTTATGGCTACACCTGCACGGTTCACCAGCTGATGCAGAAGGATACCACCGTGATTGTACTGGCCAACAATGATGCGGTTCCGGTTAACCGGATCGAAAAGGGGCTTGCGGCGCTGTTATCCGGCCAGGAGCCGGACATGCCCCTGAATCCGGGGCAATTGCAGAATGGAGATATGGAGCCATATATGCATCTGGCCGGTGAGTATGTATTTCCCCCGATGGGCTGGAGGTTTGCCGTCAGCTGGGAGGAGGGGGAGCTCCGGGTGGACCGGCTGTTTATTCAAACGGCCGGCCGTAAAAGGTTTCCTCTCCGGCTGGTTTCCTGTAATAGCAGCTCGGTTACCTTCGCCTGTGCCGTCTGCGACAGCACCTTTGTGTTCCGGATGGAGGCGGAAGGCGTCTGCCGCCGTGTGGAATATGTATTCGATACCTTGAAGCTTGTATACGAAAAAGCCTGAGCCTGTTAGAAAAGAGGGAATGATCATGCCGTATCCCATTGAGGAAAAGTTCGTCGTGGCGGTTGCCTCCAGCGCCTTATTCCAGCTGGATGAGGCGGACCAGGTGTTCCGGGAAAAAGGGGAGGAGGAATACCGCACGTACCAGCGGGATCATGAGCAATCCGTGCTTCTGCCGGGTGTAGCCTTCCCGCTGATTAAGCGGCTGTTGAAGCTGAACGGGGAAGCGCCGGAGGATCAGCCGGTGGAGGTGGTTCTGCTGTCCCGGAACGATCCCGACACCGGGCTGCGGGTGTTCAAGTCCATTGAGCACTACGGCTTGTCCATTTCCCGGGCGGCGTTTGTGGCAGGGGCCAATCCCTTTACTTATATGGAGGCCTTCAACGCCTCCTTATTTCTCTCGGCCAATCTGGAGGATGTGCGGGAGGCGGTAGCCAACGGACTTCCTGCAGCGCAGGTATTTCCCTCCCAATACGTGGATGATGAGGATGTGACAGAGCTGCGGATTGCCTTCGACTTCGACGGTATTATTGCCGACGATTCGGCGGAGGGGATTTATCAGGAGCTGGGCATGCTGCAGTTCCACGAGAATGAGCGGCAGAAGGCCCGGGAGCTTTTGCCGCCCGGGCCGTTGTTCAAATTTTTCGGGGAAATTGCCCGCCTTCAGCAGCGGGAGTGGGAGCGGAAGCGGCAGGATGAATCGTATCAGCCGCGGATCCGCACTGCTATCGTCACCGCGCGGAATGCTCCGGCCCATGAGCGGGTGGTCACCACTCTCCGGAGTTTGGGCATCCGGGTGGACGAGGCCTTCTTCTTGGGCGGTATCGACAAGGGACGGGTACTCCGGGTGTTCAAGCCGCATATTTTCTTCGATGATCAAGTGGGCCACATTGAAGGGGCTGCCAGCATCTCCCCCTCTGCTCACGTACCCTTTGGGGTATCCAATGCCGCGGCAGTCAACGCTCCGCGGTAAGGAAGGTGGCGCTGCGGAAGGCTGGGAGTACTATAGTCCGGCCAGGAAGGAAGCGGCCATCCCGGCAATCCGCAGGTGTCCCGCTTCGTTGGGATGCAGACGGTCGGAGGTGAAATGGGACAGGGTCAGCAGGTTAATGCCGCTTTGCCCATACAGATCCAGCACCGGCAGGGCATAACGCATGCCTACCTCTTGGACTGCCTCCACATAATCGGCCAGGCGGTGTCCCGCTCCATTGACGGAGAAGATATTCCAGCCATCCTTGTCCCGCATGAGCGGGGTCCACAGATTCAGCCGCGAGGCGGGATGGGCGGTAAGAATTTCTTCTGCCAGAGCGGTGTATGCGCCGTAAAAGGTGGTTTTGCTTCTTGTTTCAATGGTGCCGATGGGCATGTCCAGCCGAAAGTCATTGGTGCCGGCGAAGATGGTGATGCAATCCGGGGTGCCTTCGATGGCCTGCCCCATATGGGTGGTTGCCCCGTAATCCCGTTCTCCTCCG
The DNA here is from genome assembly GCA_029256065.1 of Paenibacillaceae bacterium. Classification (GTDB taxonomy): domain Bacteria; phylum Bacillota; class Bacilli; order Paenibacillales; family NBRC-103111; genus Paenibacillus_AR. The sequence goes on along the minus strand of JAQSYT010000042.1, from coordinate 7,500 downwards.
GCTGTCATGGGGCAGCCGCTTTTGCCCAGATTCTGGACAGCCGCAAAGCCCAGCGCCTTTTGCACCAGGGGCTGGTAGCCATTGGCGGCCGTAATGCTGTCGCCCAGGGTGGCCCAAGTTTTATCCGTCCACTTGCCGTTCATATCGGTCGAGCTCCTTTAGATTTCGATAGTGGGAAGCGAATTCTCTCACTTAGGGCGAAGGAATTCCTTCGCCTCTATTATATGAAAGGCCGGATTCGCCGGCTAGTTTACCTTTGGTATGCACCGAACACGAAGCATGGTTCAGCCGGCAGTGGTGAGGGCAGCCGCTCCTGCTGCGGCCAGCTCGTGCCGGCTGCGGGCGACATGCCGCGGGCTACCGCTGTAATGGGGCTGCGTGGCGGCTTCACGCCACTGCTCCAGCAGCTGCCGCACGGACCCGCGGAAGATGGGGGCCAGCTCGTCAAGGGCTGCCAGATCTCCCGGCGTGGTAAGGGCAGGCGGCTTCTCCAGACGGACCGCTCCATTTTCCTCGAGCACCGTGGCGACGAACTGGGAGCAGAAGTAGGCATTTTCCCGGCTCCAGGCCCGGTTAAGCGCCACTCCCACAAGCCCCCATACACTGTATTTGTATTCATCCTGGTGGCTGCGCATCTCCTCTACATGATGCTGGAGCCGTGTATAGACGGAGGAGCTGACGGAGCAGCGGTACAGCGCGCAGGAGGCGTCCAGCAGAAGACCGCTCTTCAAGCTCTCCCGGACAAACCCGCCAATAAACGGATTGCCGGGGTTTTTCCGGCCGAAGCTGTAGATTTCCTGCAGCTCCTGATCCAGCACCAGCGATGCATGGCTCAAGGGCTGTTTGGTATACCATTTAATCATCCGGCCAAGCACCGTTCCGGAATCAGTTAATAATACATACACATACCTTTCTTCCTTTTTCATCATCATGTATTCCTCCGCCCGTTCATCAAGAATTCCGTAGTATAAGCATACATTCAGGGCAGCGGCAGCAAAACCATCCCGGGATGTGTTGTTATTCCCGACTTAAGTCGGGCTTCGGTGCAGGACCCGGGCCCCGCACCTCTCATTGACGTGTAACAGGATGAGACACTTATATTAAACTTGAGGCTCTTATTGAAGAGTACCATGAAATCGATATAAAAGCCCTGAGATTTATCCATAATTGGAAGTCTGTTCTTCGATAGTATAATTACTGTGCATATAGACCGCTCTGTTTGAAGGGGAGTGGTCTATTTTTGTTTACTCGTTTAAAATAAAGATAAAATCATAGACACTCGTTTTGGTGGGGGGCAAGCTTACCGTTCTGATTCCAGAGGAAATCCGGCAGCTTTACCACAGTTTGGAGTTGGGCGATTTTTGGGAACAGTGGGAGCGCCGGAGGCTGATTCTGGATTATATTATTGCTGCAGTTAATTTATACGGAGTCTGCGGGCGCAGTAAGGTTCTGGAGATTTTTTACGAACAGAATGCGGAGGCTACCACTGCGGAAGCGGCAAAAAACATAAACAGTGTTGTGGTTCTGTTCTATAGTTAAGGAATAGAATAGAGAGCAAATAGAGAGACAGAGAGGAAGAGGATGACAGTGAGCGTGTTGACGGTTGATGCGGAAGCCTGTATGGTGTGCGGAGTTTGCGAGGAGGTTTGCCCGGCGAATTTTATCCTGATGAATGATGATGGGCCCCAGGAGGCTGAGGGCGGACGCTGTATCGCCTGCGGCCATTGTGTGGCTGCCTGCCCGTCAGAGGCGTTGGACAACAGTCTGACTCCCTTGACTGCCCAGACGCCTGTGCGCAAGGAGCTGCAGTGGAATGCGGAAGGAGCCAGGCAGTTCCTGCGCTCCCGCCGTTCGGTGCGGGTGTACCGGGAGCAGCCGGTATCCCGGGAGGAGCTGACGGAGCTCTTGGATGTGGCCCGGTATGCGCCTACTGCCAGCAATACCCAAAGCATCACCTTCCAAGTCATCACCGGTAAGGAACGGCTGGACCGGATCTGGCATGCTGTGGTTGCCTGGATGGAGGAGCAGGTGGCTGCTTCGGGAGGCAGAGGCTTCAGCTATCTGAAGCTGCATATTGCCGCTGCTGGGCGGGGGAAGGACACCATCCTGCGCGGCGCGCCTCATCTGGTTCTGGCATTGGCTCCGGAGAAGATGACCCAGCATACGGCCAGAAGCAACGCGGAGTTTGTGTTGGCATACGCAGAGCTGTATGCGCCGAGTCTGGGGCTTGGCACCTGCTGGGGCGGCTTCGTCCAGCATTGCGCCTTCAGCGGCTATGAACCGCTGTTGCGGGAGCTGGAGGTGCCGGAGGGCAAACATCTGGCAGGCGCTATTATGGCCGGATACCCCAAGTACCGCTATGCCCGCCTGGTGGACCGCAATCCGCTGGAGATTTCTTGGAAGTAGCTGGCTGACACATCTGCCATGGGGTTTTTGCGGGTTTCAGCTGCCTGCCGTAAGGGTACATATAGATAGGAAGATGTGGGAACGGGATAAAATAAAAGCACACGACGCCTCTTCTTAGCGTCGTGTGCTTATTTTTTATGTTTTCGCAAATATCGGGCGCTTATTCCCCTTGGCTCAATTGCCAGCCGATGCCGAACCTGTCGGTGAGATTGGCATATGCCTTGCTCCAGAAGGTTTCCTGCAGCTCCATAAATACGGTGCCGCCTTCCTTGAGCTTGTCGAAGTAGCGTTTTACTTCCGCTGTATCCTTGCTGACCACCGTAATACTGATGTTATTGCCTTGCACATAAGGGTGGCCGGGAAAAACGTCCGAGCACATGACAGGGGTGCCGTGTATAGAAAACTGGGTGTGCATAATCAAGTGCTTGGCCTCTTCAGGAATCGGATGGGAAGGGTCCCCTGGACCGTCACCGAAGGCCATAAATACTGGCTTGTCCGATTCGAAAACGTCCGCGTAGAACTCGACTGCCTCCCGGCAATTCCCGTTGAAATTGATATAAGGATTAATAGCCATATTCACAGCTCCCTTAAGTTGTTTAAAGTCAACCTCATCTTACTATCATTCCATAGTATTGACAAATGACCGGTTTAATTATCCTGCGCACTTTTTGCATTCCCTGAAAGTTCCGTTGACAGAACCTGTATAACGGGTGTATCCTCTATCAGGTATGCCCTAACCGCTGGAATTTCCCGCTGGTGTGGGGCTTGTGTTTACCCGCCGGACTGCCGCTCTTCTTTATTAGAGAAGAGTTTTTTCCTTTATTACGGCCAATTTCACCAGAAAAGAATGTGATGACATGGGACAGCAAGCTTTGCCAGGGAAAAAGCCCGGTCTCCTGGAAAAATACTTTTCGGGCGAATCCATGGATTACCGGCAGATTATCGCTTTATTCATTCCAATTCTCATCGATCAGCTGTTTGTAATCGGGCTGAATTTAGTCAATACCGCCATGGTCAGCTCCTACGGCGTTGCCGCCATCAGTGCAGTGAATATGGTGGATTCCCTGAATATCTTTCTGATGCAGGTGTTTATTGCCCTGGCCACGGGCGGCACCGTAGTGGTAGCCCAGTATAAGGGCAGCGGCAACGAAGCCATGGTATCCCAATCGGGAGCCTCCTCCGTTACTATCGTTTCGCTGGTATCTCTGGTGATCGCTGCTGTGGTAGTGGCGTTTCACAACCCTATCCTGCATCTGCTCTTCGGTACGGCTGAGGCCGATGTGATGGGCAATGCACGGACATATCTTATCGGCAGCGGAATATCCTTCGGCGGAGCAGGGATTGTCCAGGCCGTCTGCGGCGTCCTCCGGGGAACCGGCAAAACCCGGGCGTCTCTAGCCCTGTCGCTGATCACCAACATCTCCTATGTGGCGCTTAACGGCGTGTTTATCCACATGCTGGGTATGGGGGTAACCGGGATGACTATTGCTGTAAACATCGCCCGGTATCTAGGCGCAGCCTGCGCCATCTTCTATCTGCTGCGGATGGAGACGACCTTGGGATTCCGGTTTGCTGATTTTTTCCGTTTGAAGCTGTCCATGCTGAAGAAGATTATGTTTATCGGGCTGCCCTTCGCCGCGGAGCAGATGTTCTTCAACGGGGGCAAGCTGCTGACCCAAATTTTTATCGTCAGCTTGGGGACCTATGCCATTGCCACCAATGCCATTGGCAATACGATTGCCGGTTTGGCCCAGATTCCATCAGGAGCTCTATCCTTGACTATTGTTACTGTAGTGGGCCAATGTATGGGGCGCAGGGACATTCAGGATGCGCGCAAGTTCATCAAGTCCTTTATCATCCTGTCCTCCTTGTCTCTATTAGCCATGGCCCTGATCCTGCTGCCTTTGTTCTATCCGCTGGTCAGCCTCTTCAATCCGCCGGATGAAATTCTGCATGATCTGTTTATTCTGACGGTAATCAATTTCGTGTTCCAGGTGCCGCTGTGGTCCATCAGCTTCATTACACCAGCTGCACTGCGGGCTGCCGGCGATTCCAAGTTCACCTCCATCGTTTCCATGCTCACCATGTGGCTGTTCCGGGTGGTGCTGGGGTATATCCTGGGTATTGTAATGGGATATGGCATCATCGGGGTATGGCTGGCCATGAACTGTGAATGGGGTGTGCGGGGCGCTATCTTCCTGTGGCGGTACAGAGGGACCAAATGGTACGCCCACCGACTCATCGATTAGCTGCTATACGAAATTACACAAAAAAAGACTGCAGCCTTCTAAAAAAGGCGCGGTCTTTTTTGTGATTATTATAAATGTATTTATCGGTTTCCTTTGGCGGATACGGCAGCAACTGTCCGGTTGCGTCCTGCCCGTTTGGCCTGGTACAACAGATCGTCCACGGCCTCGAACATAGCTTCCTTGGTATCAAGCCGGCTGAAGCTCCGCAATCCGATGCTGATGGTTATTGCCTTCTGGTTAAGCTCCTCATGCTGCAGCTCTGCCAGTCGTTCCCGGATGGTTTCCATAATAGCATAGGCATGCTCGAAGCTTTTTTCGAACAGCAGCACGGCAAATTCCTCCCCGCCGTAACGGGCGGCAATATCTGTAGGTTCTATAGCCTCCCGGATTATCTGTGCGACCCGGGCCAGCACAATATCGCCGGTGCGGTGTCCATACTTGTCGTTTACCAATTTGAAGTGGTCAATATCCAACAGCGCCAGATGGAAGGAATGTCCTTGGGAGCCGAAATCAATCGCCTTGTCATAAAACTCGTGGAAGGACATATGGTTGTACAGCCCTGTCAGGGCGTCGGTCTTCGCCATATTGGTGATCAGCACATTCTCAATCATGAGCTCCTGCTTGTCCAGCGTCGTGGTTTCCAAATTCTCCACAATGCCCCGGCCGTTCTGGATGATTATCCCGGTAACCATGGTGCCCACCAATAAGAACAGAGGGATGGCGATCAGATCAAACGGGTTCAAAAACTGCCGGAACCAGGAATCTGTCCCATACAGAAACAGCAGCGCCGCACCCTGAAGCCCTGCGGTGAACCAGGTGACATCCGGGCGGAAAAAGATGGCGGAGGCCATAATTGGAAGCAGCATAGCGGCGGATATAATTCGGATATCGCCGTTTAAGTGGATGATTTCTGTGGAAATGATGGTTCCGCAAACAGACAAGGCATGGCAGGAAAAACGGGGCCAAAACCGGCATATCCCGTATGCACTCCCTGTGAATGCACTCATGAACAGATGCGGAAACAGCAGGATGCGAAGATAAAATTCGCGGGTCCCGATATCATAGGCGGGGATAAACAGGAACGCCCCCAGCTGTGCGAAAAAATGCAAACCAATCACAAGCCAGTAAATCCCGAGAAAGCGGTGAATCCAGTGCTTATGGCGCGGGTTGTCGGCTTCATACAAGTGGAGACGGGCCTTCAGGTTCAAGCGATTCACCTTTCATCCGGGCAAAAAGCATCCGCATTTTTATTCGGGGGATTAATTTGATTTCAGCGTACCATAACCGGAGTCGGGGCACAAGGAAGGAGCAGGTAGGAGAGAATATCAATTAGCGGATTTGACAAATTCCGACCCCATTCACAAAATTGTAACATTCAAAATTCAAACCTCTCCAGCACGCCCAATGGCTCAAAATAAACCAGATAATTCTCGAAAGTGGCGTAAAACCCATATTTTTCCTTAAAATGCAAAAGAGCCTCCTCCAGAAATGGCTCCGTCACCTCCAAATACTCTGCCAGCTCAAAACGGTTGCGTATGCCCAGCCGGGATGCCTCCACCAGCTTGTCCAGAGGGACCAGCTTCTCATAGGCCCAGTTCCGCGCCCGCTTCTCATGCTTGCGGTTCCGGAGATCGGTTTGGTCAGTGATGTTGCCGAAGGTGGTGTAATAATGGCCCAGCTCTTCCGCCAGTACACAGCGTTTTTCCGCTTGTACCGGCAGATCTTTGTTGAGGAGGATCATCTGGGTATAGCCGGTTTCAATATAAAGACCCTTAATGCCCTCGGGCAGGTCGGATTGGTCGTCGATATAGACGGGTGATTCCTTCTTTAAAGAGTCGTAGGGCGCCATTAATCGGTCGTCACTTCTCTTCCTTGGCCAGTGCGATGCGCATGGCAAGTTTAATTTTGTCCATCTGCTCCGGGGTTAGCGGCCCCTCATGACCCACCTGATGGGCGGCGATGGTCAGGATCTGATCCTGGGAGATATCCGGCTGTTGGTTTGGCGCAGGGGATTGTTCCAGGGAACCAATAAGATAATCCAGCGACACGTGGAAAAACTCGGATAACTGGCGCACGGCATCCAGACGGGGCTCGCTGATGTCATTCTCCCATTTGGAGACCATTCCCTTATTGACACTGGAGCCAAAACGCTGATTCAGCCCTTCCGCCAGCTCCTCCTGTGAAAGTCCCCGCTTAAGCCGCAGCTCTCTGATGCTTTTCCCCGTGGTTTTCATACCGGCAATCCCTCACTCTTTCATCCTCTGGCTCTAGCGCCGCGGGTAGCGGACACATTGGCTTCTATATAAAAACTATACAGCATAGGTTTCAAATTAGCAACATTCGGCGCTGAAAAGTTATTGACAAAGAAACCTTCTAGGCGTAAAATAAAGGTATGGTTTCTAAAAAGAAACTTTATGGAGCAAGAAGCAATCGCCTGAAGAGGCGTATTTTTTTCTCATTAAGGTTTCATATATGAAACCTCGGTGTAATAGTTGAAGATCTAAATAAAGGAGAGATCCATGATGCGGAACTACCAGCCCAAGAAAAAGAACCCCTACCAGCTCCCCCATAATGTATATATGCAGTGCTTGTATGCGGTGCGTGACTATGGCCGGCTGAAGGAGGAGATGAGGGATATTCTCCACTCTTCTCCCGGAGCGCCGGACGGCATGCCCCGTGGTTCGGGAATCAGCGACTCGACGGTAAACAAAGCCATCCGCCGGGAAGCGCTGCAGCAGCGCTGCGATGCCATCGAGCAGGCGTTGGCTGCCATTCCGCTGGAGTACCGGAAGGGAGTAATGGCCATCACCATGGATGAGACCTGTCCCATGGATGCCAGCCCGGA
>JAQSYT010000422.1 GCA_029256065.1 Paenibacillaceae bacterium | reverse complement strand
CCAAACAGGTGAGTGGTATATGGCGCATCTCTGCGGGCGGGCGCTTGCGAACCGGACGGAAAAAGGTGACCGGAAGTATACCTTGGGACGGGAAACGGCCCTCCAGAAAATGGAGTGGACAGAGGACGGCTGGCTCAGATTGGCCAACGGTACAGGGCTGCCGGAGGAGGAGGTAGAGGGTCCGGGGCTGCCGCTGCACCCTTTTCCGGCGAGACCGGCAAGGAATGACTTTGACGGGGAAAAGCTGGATATCCACTTCCAGTCGCTGCGCATCCCACTGGATGAGACCTTCTATTCACTGACGGAGCGGAGAGGTTATCTGCGCCTGTTCGGGAGGGAAGGACTGGCCTCCAAATTCCGGCAAAGCCTTATTGCCCGGCGCTGGGAGTCCTTTGTTTTCACCGCCAGCACCTGTGTGGAATTCCGCCCCACTATCTACAAGCAACTGGCAGGGCTGATCTGCATGTACGATACGGAGAATTATTATTATCTCCATATTACCCATCATGACGACTATGGCCGCTGTCTGTGCATTCTGTCTGCCGTGAACAATGTCTACGCGGAGCCTGCCGGATATATCTCCCTGCCGGAGGATGCGGAACGGATATGGCTGTGTGCGTCGGTGGATCATGACAAGCTGCAATTTGCCTATTCCGTAACAGACGAAAACGGATATATTCCCATTGGGCCGGTATTGGATGCCAGCACCTTGTCAGACGAAGCGTGCCGGGAGGGGTGGTTCACCGGGGCGTTTGTGGGTTTATGCTGCCAGGATCTGACGGGCTTCCGGAGGCCTGCTGACTTCGATTATTTCGAATACCGGGAAGACGTGTAAGCACTAATAAAAATGGATACACCCTCTTGATGGACTAGCACCTCCGTGGTACCATAGGAATCACATCAGAAAGAAGCAACCCGCTGCAGGAAATTTCCGTGGAGGGTTGTTTTTCTATATACAAATAAGGAGAAACCATGATGATCGAACTGAAACGGACTTCCTCAGAGGATGTGGATTTTGAAGTCTTGATCGGGCTGCTGGATCAGGAGCTATGGCGCAGGTACCCGGATACACAGCAATTTTTTTCAACGTTTAACAAGATCAAGCTGGATGCCAAGGCTGTTGTTGCCTACGTGGACGGAGTACCTGCCGGCTGCGGCTGCTACCGGGAGGCGGGCGGAGGACAGACGGTGGAGATGAAACGGATGTATGTCCCGGATGAAAAAAGAGGCAGGGGAATCGCCAGCCGGGTGCTGCAGGAGCTGGAAGCGTGGGCGAAGGAAGCAGGCAAGGAACGGGCCATTCTTGAGACTGGCCTTGGACAGCCGGAGGCAATAGCGTTATACAAAAAATGCGGCTACCAGGAAATTGACAGGTATGAGCCTTATACGGACAGAGAAGACAGCGTCTGTATGGCTAAGCTTTTATAAGGGGGAAGGGGGGAGACCGGACATGGTGTTCGAGCTGAAAAAGCTGTCCGTATCGGACGGGCCGGATATCTATGAAATGCTGCAGGAGATACCCAAAGCGGAGAACGGGTTTATAAACGGCGGACATGGCTGCACCCAAGAGGAGTTCCGGCAATGGCTGGCCCGTCAGGACGCCGCATCCCGCGGAGAGGGATTGGCGGATTGGATGGTGCCAAGCACGACCTATTGGCTGTATGCCGAAGGGGTTCCGGTTGGATTCGCCAAGCTTCGCCACCATTTGACGGACCGGCTGAAGGAGGACGGCGGCAATATCGGGTATGCCGTCCGGCCGAGCCAACGAAACAAGGGTTATGGCACTATCCTGTTAGGTAAGGTGCTGGACGAAGCCAGGCGCATGAAGCTCGGCCAGGTATTGGTGACGGTATGGCCGGGCAATCAGGGCTCCATTAACGTGGCCTTGAAGAACAATGGGACCATTACCCGTTCAACAGAGGATAAGCATTATATCTGGATTACTTGCTAGGGCGTGTTTGCAGACTCCGAGGGGAGCAGATTTTGGCGAATTTTCGTTCCAGGCAAGGCACTTTTGCGCAGGCGTACCGGAGGGTACGTCAAGCGAAAGTAACGCAGCAAGGGGCGAAAAGGCGTCGAAAGATGCCCTCAAGCGGGTTTGCAAACACGGCCTAGGGTAACGGAGGGGAATAGCATGAAGCTGGGAATGCCGACGCTTGTTGAGTTTGCCGGTCTGGAGGATAACCTGGAGCTGTGCCGCCGGCTTGATCTGGATTTTGTAGAGGTGAATATGAATCTGCCGGTTTGCAATCCGGAGGCCACGGGACACGGGGAACTTTTGCGGTTGAAGCGTCAATATGGTGTGGATCTGACCGTTCATCTGCCGGAGGAATTGGACCTGGGGTCGATACATGGCTCTATCCGCCAAGGGCATGTGCAGCGGTGCAGGGAAGCCATCGATTGGGCCAGCCGCGCAGAAATCGGGCTTTTGAACCTGCATTTGAACCCAGGGATTTACTTCACGCTGCCGGATCGGAAGGTGTGGATTTATGAAGCCCATCAGGAGACATTTCTGGCCAACCTGGCTGCTTCCTATTCGGAGCTTTATTCCTATGCCAAGGAAAAGAGCGTTTTGCTCTGTATTGAAAACGCATGTAATTTTCATCTGCCGTTTATCCGGAATGCGCTGGACAGGCTGGCAGCCTTTGAAGAATTTACGCTGACCTGGGATGTGGGGCATGATGCCAAAACCGGATTCGCGGAGGGGCCGGTGTTTGCGGCTTATCCGGAACGGCTGAAGCATATGCATCTGCATGACTTTGACGGGAAACAGGATCATGCCAGGCTCTATACCGGCCTGGTTCCCGTCAATGACAGGCTCGCATTGGCAGAGAGCAAGGGAATCCGTGTGGTGGTGGAAGTGAAAACCAGCCAGGCCTTGGAAGCATCCATCCATAGTATCCGAATGAATTTTCCATTAAAGGAATAATGAATGAGTGAAGATGTATCTGCTTCAGCAGTACCGTTATTATATGTGGGCTAACAAACAAATTATTTAATAAAATAACAAAACCGGCCCTCCTTGGCTTGAAGCGAAGGGGCCGGTATTTTTGTGCGGGAATATCATGATTGCTGTTTGCCGGAGAGATAAGCCAGATTCCTGTCAACCAAAGCGGTCCGCTGCTGGACGCAAGCGTAGGAGCGGAGCGGGTCCTCCGGCGTATGGAGCACATAATCCAGCAGTCTGTCCATGGTGGTGGCGGCCACATGGCAGCGTGTGTCGGAGGAGGCGTAGTACAGGAACACGTCCCCGTTATCCCGGGAAATCAGGCCGTTAATGAACACAACATTGGAGACATCGCCGATCCGTTCCTCACCTTCGGGTGCGATCAAGTGGCCTGCAGGTGCGTGCAGCAGCTTGGAGGGGTCTGCCAGATCCGTCAGGAAAGCATACACCACGTAGCGCAGGCCCGCCGCGGTGTTGCGCACCCCATGGGCGATATGGAGCCAGCCCTTGGCGGTTTTGATGGGAGCGGGGCCCTGTCCGTTTTTGACTTCCTTGATGGTATGGTAGTAGCGGCGGTCAATAATGGATTCGGATGTGATGATAGCGGGGTTCATGCTCTCCGACAGACCCCAGCCGATGCCGCCGCCGGAGCCTGCGTCGATGAAGCCATCCTGGGGGCGGGTGTAGAAGGCGTATTTCCCGTCTACAAATTCAGGGTGGAGTACCACGTTCCGCTGCTGGGCTGAGCCGGTTTGCAGGTCGGGCAGGCGCTCCCAGGTCTTCAGATCCCTGGTGCGGGCAATCCCTGCTTGGGCTACCGCGCTGGAGAGGTCTCCTGGTGCGGCGTTGGGGTCCTTGCGCTCTGTACAGAAGATTCCGTAAATCCAGCCATCCTCATGGCGGATCAGCCGCATGTCGTATACATTGGTATCCGGCTCATCCGTCTCCGGCATCACCACCGGATAGTCCCATAAGCGGAAGCCGTCCACGGGAGAATCGCTCTCCGCTACTGCGAAGAAGGATTTGCGGTCAACCCCCTCCATGCGGGCTACCAGATAAAATTTTCCCTCCAGCTCAATGGCGCCCGGATTGAAGGCGGCGTTGACGCCGAACCGTTCCATAAAGTAGGGGTTGGTCTCCGGGTTAAAATCATACCGCCAGACCAGGGGCGCATGTGCGGCAGTCAGCACGGGATTCCTGTAGCGTTCGAAAATCCCGTTCTCCGAGAACAAGGGCTGGTTCTTGCGGGTGATCAGGGCTTCGTAACGCTCCT
>JAQSYT010000041.1 GCA_029256065.1 Paenibacillaceae bacterium | reverse complement strand
ACCCGCTTTTTGTGATACCTTACTTATTCGACAAAAAAGGTACAGCCTCCTTTTCAAGGACTGTACCTTTTCGTATAAGCGGACTTTTTCAGTGGCCTCGTATTTTTGAGGGGGGCATTTTCTATTATTTCCAGACCTGGCTGATGGATGATAGAATGACTATGGTTGCGAGAATCGGACATGTTGCTGATAGAGAAGAGGGGTAGCCGGATGGTCAAAAACAAAATTTTTAAAGAGAAGGAAATTGTAGAAAAGATGATTGCCATATACTGCCGGGGAAACGGTCACGGCAAGGGGCAGCTTTGTCCGGAATGTGCGGAGCTGCTCGAGTATGCCCGTAAACGGTTGGATTTGTGCCGGTTCGGGGAGGATAAGAAATTCTGCAAGCATTGTCCTGTGCATTGCTACAACAAGGAAATGAGGGCGCAGATCAGGACGGTGATGCGCTATTCCGGCCCCCGTATTATGCTGTACCATCCTGTGGCGGCTGCGGAGCATTTGGTTTCCAGCCTTCTTCAGCGGGCAGGCGGCAGCAAGTAGGAGAGTAGGAGAAGGGATGGGGAAATTGTCCGGTTTGGCAAGTTTGCCAAAGGTTCCCTTCTTTTTTGGAAGACGCGGTTTTTGCTGCCAAAACATGCTATAATGAATTCTGCATGTGCATTTCATGCGGCATCGGGAAGAACCCGTGTCCCAATTTTTTTGAAGGAGTGGGACAATGGGTTCTTTTGATATGGTTCTGCGGGATACGCCTGTGGGCGAAAGGCCGCGTGAGCGGATGCTTCATTATGGTGCTCAGGCACTGAGCAATGCGGAGTTGTTGGCCATTTTGCTGCGGACAGGTACGGTGGCGGAGTCGGTGGTCCGGCTGGCGGAGCGGGTGCTTCGCGAGGCGGGAAGCCTGAAGGGCCTGAACGAAATGCGCATTGAGCAGCTGACGGCCCTGAAGGGTGTTGGTCCTGCCAAGGCCATGCAGATCCAGGCGGGGGTCGAGCTGGGCAGGAGATTATCCCGCTCGGCGCCGGAGGAGCGGTACACCATCCGGAATCCCGGCGATGCCGCGGAGCTTATAATGGAGGATTTGCGTTATTTGGACAAGGAGCATTTTGTTTGCTTGTTCCTGAACACGAAGAATCATGTCATCGGCCGGGAGACGATCTCGGTGGGCAGCCTGAATGCGACGGTGGTTCATCCCCGAGAGGTATTCCGCTCTGCCATTCAGCGGAGCAGCGCTTCTATTATATGCGCTCACAATCATCCCAGCGGCGACCCGACACCCAGCCACGAGGATATTGAGCTGACGCAGCGGCTTATGGAGGCCGGGGATATTATCGGGATCGATGTGCTGGACCATTTGGTCATCGGTGACGGTGTGTTTCTCAGTATGAAGGAACGGGGTTTGATGTGATTAAATCGATGTCCGCTGCAAATCGTATGGGCGGCCTCATTCCCTGCATAAGGGTGCGGGCTATACCCTTCTACTCGTACATTGCTGGTTAGCTAACGGAAATAAGCGACGCTTAAAGTGGAGTTTTGGGTGTTTTCTAACTTTAACGGAACTTAGAGACTGTTAGAGCCTGATTTCACCCGCGAAAGCCGATCGAACGCCTCGTAAGAGCTTCTGAGTTCCGTTAAAGCAGAAACAAGCTGGTTTTCAGCATGTAAGCGCCGCTAAGTTCCGTTAGCGCGAAGACGAACCCGCGTCACCGAATTGCATCGGTGGTTGACTTTTTTATATAATAAAATTTGAACATCAAATTTTCCTGACCCGGTGGCAGCTGGAAATGAAAAGGCTGGTTGGCCGGGGAGCAGATATAGAAGCCGTTGGCGTGTAGCGGTTGAAGTTTTTCATCTCCGCACGGACCCTAACGGCGGGGCGGATACGAAAGGTTTCATGAAGAGGCCGGCTCACTTAAACCAAAGAGGGATTTTGCCCGTCTATTAGGAAGCACGGGATAGGCATGCGGTTTAAGCCGAACAAAGCCAGTCTTGATAAACGCGAGAGATTTACAGCACAGAACAGAACAGCAGGAATGAAACCTATATTGGCAAGTGAAGGGAGAGCGTGCCATGTTTGGCGGCTTTACGAAAGATTTGGGAATCGACTTGGGAACAGCCAACACACTCGTGTATGTTAAAGGAAAAGGAATAGTGGTCCGGGAGCCCTCCGTTGTGGCTCAGCGTACCGATTCCAACAATAAAGCTATTGTAGCGGTAGGCAACTCCGCCAAGATGATGATCGGCCGTACACCCGGCAACATCCGGGCCGTTCGCCCCATGAAGGACGGGGTCATTGCCGATTTTGAAACCACGGCAACGATGATCAAGTATTTCATCCGCCAGGCCCAGAAGCAGCGGGTATTATTCCAGCGCCATCCCAATGTGATGGTCTGTGTGCCCTCCGGCATTACCGCAGTGGAGAAGCGCGCTGTAGAGGATGCGACTAAGCAAGCTGGAGCACGGGAGGCTTATACTATCGAGGAGCCTTTTGCAGCCGCGATGGGAGCCGATCTTCCCGTATGGGAGCCCACCGGCAGCATGGTGGTGGACATTGGCGGCGGGACTACTGAAGTTGCCGTTATTTCCTTGGGCGGGATTGTTACCTCCCGCTCCATCCGGATTGCCGGGGACGAAATGGACGAAGCCATTATCCAGTACATCAAGCGGACGTATAATCTGGCCATCGGCGAGCGGACGTCGGAGCAGATGAAGCTGGAGATCGGCTCGGCTCTGCCGGGGGATCAGCCGGACTCCATGGAGATCCGCGGCCGGGACCTGGTCAGCGGCTTGCCCAAGACCATCGCAGTGACCGCTTTGGAAGTAGCCGATGCTCTGTCTGACACGGTGAACAGCATTGTTGAGGCAGTGAAGGTAACGCTGGAGAAATGTCCGCCGGAATTGGCTGCGGATATAATGGACCGCGGCATTGTGCTGACCGGAGGCGGAGGACTTCTGCGCAACCTGGACAAGCTTTTGGCCCGGGAAACCGGCATGCCGGTGCTTGTGGCGGAGAATCCGCTGGATTGTGTGGCTATCGGAACCGGCCGTGCATTGGATTATATTCATCTGTTCAAGTCCAAGTCGAGCCCGGGTTACCGGGGAAGACGGTAATACGCTGCAGGGGCGGACAGCAACCGCCATCGACATCATTTTGCCTGACAACAGCAAGTCATGGAATGGTTAAATTTGATCTTATGGGGTCCCCGCAAAGTAACCGGCATTAGCCTCGCAGCCCAAGCTTCACTTTGTGGGGAATTTTCAGAAGGGGCTCCCTCAGTTTGACCGGGTCAAACTCAAGGCTTCTATAACATTATCCGGCTTTTACCTAGAACCATGTTATTTCAGAATGAGGGTGTAACAAGTGTTTCGATTGCTGGGGAACAAAAAGCTGCTCACGCTGCTCCTGGCTTTGATGGTCTTTATCGCGCTGATGGGGCTCACCTTGAGCAGACGCTCGGAATTGACCTGGCCGGAACGGGTGATTAAGGATACGGTGGCATGGACCCAAGGTTGGCTCTACAAGCCCGCTCGATATGCAGCGGGTTTCTTTCGGGATGTGGAGGACCTTAAGAACACCTATAAGGAAAACAAACAATTGAAAAAAACGTTGGCCCAATACGCCCAGGATACCATGCGGCTGAATATGCTGGAGGCGCAGAATAAGCATCTCCAGGAGATTCTCGGGTTCACCGAGCGCCAAAAGAATGCGGACAACTACCAATATATGGTGGCGGAAGTGATTTCCGTCAGCCCCGACCCGTACAGCAATACGGTGAATATCAATCTGGGGTCCTTGGATGGCATTAAGGAAAACATGGCGGTCATGTCGGTAGAAGGGTTGATCGGGCGGGTTTCCCGTGTTTCCAACTTCACCTCAAGCGTCCAGCTTCTGGTGGACATGAACACGGAGTCCGGCGGCGGCTCGGCGGAGCGCCAGCTGGAGAAGGGAATTGCGGCCACTGTTCTGGGCAAGGAAGACAAGGTGTTCGGCACCATCGAATACTACAGCAATGAGGAGCAAGGCCTGATTATGACCCGCATCAACCAGATAAGCGAGATGAGCCTGGAGGTAGGCGACACGGTTGTTACCTCGGCGCTGGGCCAAATTTTCCCCAAGGGATTGGTGATCGGGGAAATTACCGGCAAGCGGGTAGGCGATTTCGGCATTAACTATGTGGCTACCGTCAAGCCCAAAGCGACGGACTTCCGCCATTTGCGCGAGGTTCTGGTTGTGAAAGTGCCTGAGGTAGAATGATGACGATGAACCGAGGGCTTTTGTTTGCACTGGTATTCGCATTGTTTCTGTTGGAAGGGACCGTGCTCAAGTGGATTATCCCTTCCGTGTGGCAGGGGAATGTCGCCGTTGCCACCCATTTTACCCTGGTCGTCATCATGTTTATCGGGCTGTATTATAACCGTCATCTTTCCCTGTTTTACGGGCTTGGCTTCGGCCTCCTCCATGATATTGTCTATTACGGCCCGACGATGATCGGCGCCTATTCCTTTTCCATGGGGGTTATCGGCTATGTCTGCGGCATGGCCTCCTCCAGATCACGGCCCAATATTCTGTTCAGCATGTTCATCATTACGATGGGCAATTTTTTATTCGAAGGCATTCTGTACAGTCTGTACCGGTTGTTCCAGGTGACAAAGGATACGCCGCAGTGGATGTTCTTCCACATCATGCTGCCCAGCGTCCTGATTAATCTGCTGTTTGCGCTGTTGATCTATGTTCCCCTGCGCAAATGGCTGGAGGATATGGTCTCCCAGAAGCCCAAGGAGGATTAAATTCTTCACGGCGGCAGGAAATCAGGACGTTCGGACAGAAAGAGTATGTTCAGGAGGGAAAAGCATGGCGGCAGTCAAACATCCGGTCAGAATCAAAGGCGTCAAGGACGGCTTGCTGTTTCTCCTCGATGACAGTTGTCCGTTCGAATCGGTAATCGGGGATTTGACCACGAAGCTTGAAAAAACACATCAGCATATTCTTACCGGACCGATCATTCACGTTTTTGTCAAGCTGGGTAAGCGAACCGTCTCCGATGAGGAAAAGGAGAAGATCCGGGAGATTATCGGCACCCGCGGCAATCTTCTGATCCAGTCCATCGAATCGGATAGCGACAAGCCCCAGGAGAAGGCGGAAGAGCCGATCCACTTGGTCAAAAGCATCGTGCGCTCCGGCCAGGTGCTGCATATGGAAGGCAACCTGCTTCTGATCGGCGATGTGAACCCCGGCGGAACCGTATCCGCCACCGGGGATATTTATGTGATGGGCTCCCTGCGGGGAATGGCCCATGCAGGCATGGAAGGCAATGAGAAAGCGATTATTACCGCTTCCCACATGAAGCCGACTCAGCTGCGTATTGCGCAGATTATCAGCCGCCCGCCGGATGAATGGGCCATTGGCGATACGTATATGGAATTCGCTTATATCAATAACGGAGTTATGGAAATCGATAAAGTGCAGCATATGTCCCGGATCCGC
Organism: Paenibacillaceae bacterium; assembly: GCA_029256065.1. GTDB lineage: Bacteria > Bacillota > Bacilli > Paenibacillales > NBRC-103111 > Paenibacillus_AR. Next base: position 15,729 of record JAQSYT010000041.1, on the reverse strand, counting down.
CCGTAAAGGCTAAGGGGTATGTTTGTTATCAAAGGAGCGTGTTCACATGGGGGACGCAATCGTGATTACGTCCGGTAAGGGAGGCGTCGGTAAAACCACCACCTCCGCCAACATTGGCACCGCGCTTGCCTTGCAGGGCAAAAAGGTCTGCATGGTGGATACGGATATCGGCCTTCGCAATCTGGATGTGGTAATGGGTTTGGAAAACCGCATTATTTATGACCTGGTGGATGTGGCCGACGGCCGCTGCAGGCTGAATCAGGCGCTGATTAAGGACAAGCGGTTCGCTGAGCTGTATTTGCTTCCTGCCGCCCAGACCAAGGACAAGAATGCCGTGACGCCTGATGCCGTCCGCAAGATTGTCCTGGAGCTTAAGCAGGAATTTGAATATGTGATTATCGATTGTCCGGCAGGCATTGAGCAGGGATACAAAAATGCAGTAGCCGGAGCCGACAAGGCTATTGTGGTCACCACCCCGGAGAATGCGGCTGTGCGGGATGCGGACCGGATCATCGGGCTTCTGGAGCATGACGGTATCCGCTCGCCCAAGCTGGTGATTAACCGGATCCGGCCCAACATGATGAAGAAGGGTGACATGCTGGATATTGACGAAGTGTGCCAGGTGCTAGCCATCGATCTGTTGGGCATTGTTCCCGACGATGAGCATGTGATTAAGGCTGCCAATATGGGGGAGCCCACGGTGATGAATCCCGCCTCCAAAGCGGCTATCGCATACCGCAATATTGCCCGCCGCATCCTGGGCGATACGGTTCCGCTTCTGCAGCTGGACGACAAAGTCGGCCTCTTCGGCAAGATGAAAAAATTCTTCGGAGCAGGTTGATCGAGCATGCTGTCCAAATTAAAGCGATATGACTGGCTTATTGTATTTCTGTTGATTTTGTTCGTGGTGATCAGCTGTTTCCTGGTATTCAGCGCCACGGTGGATATCGCCAAATACGGCCCGAATTTCTGGAAAAAGATACCGGTAAATGCTGCCATCGGCTTTGTAGTTTTTTTCGCCGTATCGCTGGTGGATTTCCGGCTGCTCATTAAAGCGGCGCCATACGGCTACATTACAGGTGTGCTGCTGCTGGCTGCTCTGTTTGTATGGGGAACCGAACGGGAAGGGGCGGTTGGCTGGTTCAGCCTTCCGTTCATCGGTGATTTCCAGCCGGCGGAATTGATGAAGGTGCTTCTGATTATCGCCATCGCCGCATACGCCGCACGGAAGAAGGGGGAGCGCCTGGAGTTCATCCGGGATGTGGTCCCCATCGGGCTGATTGTATTTCTCCCGTTTTTGCTGGTGCTGGTGCAGCCGGACTTGGGTAATGCCATGATCTTCCTGGTCATTCTCTTAGGCATGTACTGGATTAGCAACGTTAAGTATACCCATGTGCTCATCGGAACCGCCTTGGTGGTGGCGTTGGTGGGCGGTTTTGTATATACCTTCAAGGTCTACCATGAGGATATTGTCAAAATGGCGGGCACCAAATACGACCATTGGGTGGACCGGATCGACACCTTTATTGATCCGGACAACGTGGACCCAGCCGTAAGCGGCTACCAGTATTTGCGCTCCAAGATTGCCATCGGCTCCGGTGGTCTGCGGGGAGACGGATACCTGCAAGGCAACTCGGTGCACAACAATTTTGTGCCTGTGGCTTATACGGACGGCATCTTCGTGGTGGTGGCCGAGGAATTCGGATTTATCGGGTCCTCGGCGCTCCTGCTGCTGTATTTCATATTAATTTACCGGATGATTCTGATCTCCATCCAGTCTACCAATCTGGCAGGCTCATACATGATCGTAGGTATCGTCTCCATGTATGTGTTTCAGATCTTCCAGAACATCGGCATGTTCCTGGGGCTGATGCCCTTGACGGGTATCACGCTGCCCTTCGTCAGCTACGGAGGAACGTCCCTGCTCATCAACATGCTGTCCCTTGGCTTGGTCATGAGTGTGAAGCTCCACCAGGAGAAGGAATCCATGTTCAGCCCGGTGGAATAATCCGCGGTAATAGAGAAGCTGTGCGGTATCATGCCGCATGGCTTTTTTTGTTGCCGCGGGGCGCCGGATGCCAGTCACCATACAAAGCTCCGCTGTATGGCTGGCAATAATGCAAAACAGCAGTTATTTTCAACGTATCTCAATTCCAACCATCCCATCCTGCAAAACTGCAGTTATTTTGGCCGCCTGTCCCCAAATTGCCTCATTCTCCACGGGATTAACTGCATTTTTGCAGGATTAACCGCCCAAAGTGGATCATTCGCCGGAATTAACTGTACTTTTGCATTTTCTCACTGCAAGCGAAGGGAGAGCGGCCCCGTCCGCTCCTGTATGCTCTTGCAAAAGCCGGTGTGTACACAGAAAATGGCGGGTATGCGCTTACTTTTTACAGAACTAACCGATCCTCCACCACATGAACTGATCCTCCATGTACTTATTGTTCAGTCCTAGTGGAAGCTGATTCAAACCGGCCGGCACAGACATACACAAACAACACCGCCCGCTGCCTACGCTAGCACCTGACTCCCTTCACATGCCCTCCGCATGCTCCAATGCCTGGTTGCTCCCGCGCCTCCTCCAAGGAGCCTGCTGCTCCATACCGGTTTATCAACCAATCCCTTTCTTCCCACCCTTATCCGCGATATCCCGTTTTGGCTCATTCAGGAGAGGAATGCACTATTGTCCCGTTGGCGCTGCGGCAGGTAAGATGACGGTACATAAAGCAAAGGAGGTTCGCGGCAGTGGCACAAGCTTACACTGAAATGGATCAGAACAACCCACAACCAGCCGCCGTCAAAACCAAATCCAGTCAAAACCGCTATCTCTTTAATTTACGGAAGCATTGGATGCTCTATTTGATGGCGTTGCCCGGCGTGATGTATTTTATCATCTTCAAATATGTGCCCCTGGGGGGAAGCATGATTGCCTTCCAGAACTATCAGATTATGAAGGGAATTTTCAGCAGTCCGTGGGTGGGCTTCGACAATTTTACGTTTTTATTCTCGTATCAGGATTTTTATAACGTTTTGAGAAACACTGCTGTAATCGCTTTCTACAAGCTGGCCTTCGGCTTCCCCGCTCCCATTATTCTGGCCATACTCTTCAATGAAGTGAGGCACATGATGGCCAAACGGGTGATGCAGAGCCTGTTTTACCTGCCCCACTTCCTGTCCTGGGTAGTGGTCGGGGGCATCGTGTTCGAACTGCTGTCCAACAAAGGCATGGTCAACATGTTCCGCGGATGGATGGGCTTGGATTCGATTCTCTTCATGCAGCAGGAACGTTTCTTCCGCCCCATCGTTGTGCTGTCCGGCATCTGGAAGGAAGTCGGCTGGGGAACCATCATCTACTTGGCTGCGATAACCGGCATTAATCCGAATCTCTATGAGGCAGCCGTTATGGACGGCGCCAACCGGTGGAAGCAGACCATGCATATTACACTGCCCACCATGTTCCCCACGATATTGACGCTGTTCCTGCTGAACATCGGCAATTTCCTGGAGCTGGGCTTCGATCAAGTGTATAATCTGCTGACGCCCATGACGTATGCCGTAGGTGATATCATTGAAACCTATGTATACCGGGCAGGGGTTCTGCAAGGCCAATACAGCTTAACGACAGCCATCGGCTTATTCCAATCGGTCATCGGTTTTGCCCTCTTGTGGATATTCAACCGGCTGGCCCGAAAAACAGAACAGGGGTTATGGTGATGAAGCAAACAAGCGGAGAAAAAATCTTTCAGGTGTTCAACTATCTGTTTCTGGCGCTGGCATCGGCTACCATGCTGTTCCCGCTGTTAAACCTGCTGGCCGTTTCCTTAAGCTCCCCCATTGCTGCCGACTCCAAGAGGGTCTTCCTGTTTCCGGTGGAATTCACCACCGCATCCTGGGAGCGGATTCTTCAAAACGGGGGATTGTGGACCTCCTTTGGTGTAACCATCTATATTACCGTGGTGGGAACCCTTTTGAGCATGCTGTTCTCGGTAATCATGGCGTATCCTCTCTCCCGTAAGGAATTCCTGCTCCGTAAGCACATCATGTTCGGGATTATCATCACCATGATCTTCAACGCGCCGATGATTCCCTTCTTCCTGGTGATCCGGGAAATGGGCATGATGAACTCCCTTTGGGCCTTGCTTCTGCCGGGTCTGATCAGCACCTTCAACATGATTATTATCCGGACCTTCTTTATGGGCATTCCCGGTGAGCTGGACGATTCGGCACGGATGGACGGCTGCACCGACGCCGGTATTCTGTTCCGCATCTACCTGCCGTTGTCCAAGCCGGTGCTGGCTACAGTCGGCCTGTTCTATGCAGTTGGCTACTGGAACACCTTCCAACGTGCGGTGCTGTTTATCCGGGACCCGGACAAATGGCCGCTCCAGATGAAGCTCCGGGCTTATCTGACCTCGCCGGAGGAGCTGGCCTCCGCCAACCTGCTGGCAGGCGACTATGATTTCAACACCACCACGTTGAAGGCGGCTACGATTTTGTTCGCCACTGTGCCGATTATTCTGGTGTACCCTTATTTGCAGAAGTATTTTGTCAAAGGCACCATGCTTGGCTCCCTGAAGGAATAGAGGATGCCCGGCGGCTGCCCGCAACACCGGTATTAGGCCGATACGGCTTGATATATAAACAGATTCCCCAATGCAGCATTTTCATTTAAAAAGGGAGGATTTATACATGACAAAACGTTGGCTTGGCAAATCTGCGCAGCTGACCGGTCTGGCGTCGATCTTGGCAGTAACGGCACTGACAGGATGCGCGGGCAAGGAAGATGGGGCCGAGGATAAGGGTGCGGCGGCACAAGGCGCTAAAAGCGTGCAGGTTAAGGTCTTTAAGAGCCATATGGGTGTGGGTACCATTCCCGATGCGAATAACGCCCACGTGAAATATGTGGAAGAAAAAACAGGGGTGCAGTACCAGCTGATCACTACCCCTCCGGGCTCTGAACCGACGGAGTATCTGAACCTGATGATCGCCTCCGCGGACATGCCGGATATTCTGCGCCCCATTGGCGGGATTGAGCAGACTCTGATCAAGCAGGGCGGCGCGCTTGCGCTGGATGATCTGCTGCCGAAATTTGCACCCAACCTATGGAAGAATGTTCCCAAGGAAGCATGGGATGTGGTCCGTTCCGCTTCTACAGACGGCAAAATCTATTATGTGCCCAAGGTATTCCTGGTGCCCGAACGGGCTCCGATGATCCGCAAGGACTGGCTGGACAAGGTAGGTCTGCCGCTGCCGAAAACCACAGCGGAATACAAGGAAGTGCTGAAGGCTTTCCGTGATAAGGACCCCAACGGCAATGGCAAGGCAGATGAGCTGCCTACCTCCGGCCGCGAATACGGCAAGTGGATGGACCATCTGTTCGCGATTTACGGCGTGGCGATGTGGGAAGGCAGCCCGGAATGGGACGAGTATAACGGCCAAATTCAATATGCCGGCGTTACAGCCAACATGAAGGCGGCCATCGGCTTTATCCGTGAGCTGTATGCGGAGAAGCTGCTGGACAACGAAACCTTCCTGAACAAGGGTGACGTATGGCAGGCCAAAATCAACAACAACCTGGTGGGCAGCTGGTACCATCTTCCCGCCAGCATCCGTGACCGTTATACCGCAATGCTGAAGGGAGCCCCTAACGCTTATGTGGTAGGGATGCCTCTTCCGAAGGCAGAAGGCTTCAAGGGCTTTGTTACCCAGAAGAGCATGGGCGAGCCGGAATGGATGATCCCGACCACAGCCAAGGGCAAGGCGGAAGCATCCCTGAAGCTGCTGGACTTCTTCTATGACACCAATAACGCCGAGTTTACCCGTTTTGGCATCGAGGGCTTGCAGCATCAGGTTGTAGAAGGCAAGAAGGTCCTGCTTCCCGCAGAGGACAGCCGCCCCTTGGGTCTTGGCATGCGTAACCTGACCACCAAGGAAGACATGGACATCCGGATCAAGGAAACCATTCCGGAGAATATGCAGAAGATGGTGTCCGACATGTTCGTCGTCAGCACCGCGGATGCCCGCCGTATTGCCGGAGACGGTCTGCCGAATACCGTATATGAAGGCTTCCCGGACATCCAGTCCCACAAGCTGTTCCAGGAATACCTCACCAAGATTGTCATCGGGGAATGGCCGATTGAGAAATTCGATGAGTTCGTGGACCGGTGGAAGAAGGCCGGCGGCGAGACTGTTACCAAGCGTGTTCAAGAATGGTATGCCAAAGTAAAAAAATAACATAACGAGTCTGTCCGGCGGAGCCTCTCTATTCCTTCGCCGGGCAGATTTCCAACATACGGAGAGGAATGTATAATGTCATGAAAAAAAGATACGCCATCTGCGGCGTCAGCGGCCGGGCCTTGGGCATGTTCGCCAAGCCGATCTGGACCACGTTTGCCGGAACCTGTGAGGTCGTAGGCTTGTTGGATGTGGACCCTGTGCGGTTTGAGACCTACCGGACCCGGTTTCCCGAGCATGCGGATATCAATACCTACGGAGAAGCGGAATTCGACCGGATGGTGGACGAAACCCGCCCGGATTGCATTATTGTCGCAGGCCGCGACGATACCCACGCCAAGTACATTATTGCCGCACTGGAACGGGATCTGGATGTGATTACAGAGAAGCCCATGGTCATCAGCGGCGATGAATGCCGCCGGGTGATGGAGGCGGAGAAGGCCAGCAAGGGTAAGGTTACCGTGACCTTCAATTACCGTTACGGTCCTGTGCATACCAAAATCAAAGAGATCGTGGCCAGCGGCAAGCTGGGCCGGATTACCTCCGTGGATCTCAACTGGTATCTGGATACCTTCCACGGCTCCAGCTACTTCAAGCGCTGGAACCGCCAGCGTGAGCTGTCCGGGGGATTGTCCGTGCACAAGAGCACCCATCATTTTGACCTGGTTAACTGGTGGCTGGACCAGAAGCCGGTGGAGGTATTCGCTTACGGCGCGCTTAACTATTACGGCGCGGAAGGGGAAGCCAACCCTAAGAAGGAGGATGGGCGCTTCTGCGGCATCTGCGACTATACCGGACAGTGCGATTATTACGCCCGCTGGAATTCCCGCAGCAAGAACATCCGCGTGCCGGACGACCATCTTGGCTCACTGGAGGCAGTGAAGAACGTCTTCCCGTTCTCGGAATACCGTCCCGACCGCTGTATTTTTGATTCGGACATCAAAATTGAAGACACCTATACGGCTACGATCCGTTATAACGGTGGAGCCTTGCTCAGTTATTCCGTCAACTTCTCCCTGCCGTATGAGGGCTACCGGCTGGCCATCAACGGCACCAAGGGACGCCTGGAGACAGTGGAATACCATATGCCCGCCCGGACCCCGTTCCCGACGTCGGTTCAAACCATTGACTACTTCCCGTTGTTCGGCTCCAAGGAAACCATCCACGTGGTGCACCGTGAAGGCGGCCATGGTGGCGGCGATCCGCTATTGATCGAGGACCTGTTCCTGGGTGAGGATCAATACCGTCCCTACAAGATTTTGTCCGGGGCAGAGGATGGCGCTTATTCCGTAGCCACCGGCGAAGCGGTATGGCGCTCCGTGAAGGAGCACCGCCCCATTACGATTGAAGAGGTGCTTAGCGGCTGTTCTCCCGAAGCAGCATTGAGCGCAGCAGGCAAAGGAGCATCAGGAAAATGACCCAATACTTCGATACCCGGGAAAGTATGGCGGGAGAGAGCGCAGGCACAAACATCCCCCATGTGCTGGAGACCATGGCCCAGCGTTATATCGGCGCCAACCCGCCCCATGGCCCCGTCTACCGCGTGACGCGGAAGTCTCCCATCCGCAAGCTGCACAATCATATGTACGCATTTCCGCTGGACACGATGTTCCCCTCCATGCGGGAGGGCCAGCTGGTGTATGCCTGGGCCAAGCTGTGGTGCGGGGAAGCGGAGGAGTTCATCTTTCACCTTCGTCCCTCCGGTCCGGTAAGGCTGTACCATAACGGCCAGCAGCGTGTGGGCACCTCCCCGGAGGAGGAGTCTGCCGAGCTGCCGGTGCTTAAGCTGAAGGTGAACCTGGTTAAGGGCTGGAACCATTTTGTGCTGGAGCTGGGCAAAAACAGCGCCGGCGGTGCTGGAGCCGAATTCGGCACCGGGAACCGCAAGAACAAACCCTTGCATTTCCTCGCTCCATCCCTGGAGCGGGAGGGGGAAGAGGGCTGGATCTATACGGTGCCTCTGGACCGGCCGCTCAGCCGCATTCCGGCAGTGGCCATTCCAGAGACTGACATCCATGCCGGATGGCTTCCGGAGCGGGTACCTGCTCCGGGTCAAGCTGATGCTCCGGATGCCTCCTCTGAACAGGAAACCGGTCCAAGCCCGTTGGGCCTTCTCTTCGGAGAGCGCAAGGGCTTGGCGGCATATGCCTGGACCAAGCTGGTGAACCCGGGGCTTCAACCGGCCCGGATCGCCATTGCGGGAACCTCCCATGGGCCGCTTGCGCTGGAGTGGAATGGCGCATCCGTATATGCATCCGCTGAGGCGGGAGCCTTCTCCCTGGAGCTGGAGGCAGCACCCGGAAGCGGTAATCTGGTGGCCTGCAGCACAGGTACGGAGCAGGGCTGGGGCTTTACGCTTAAGCTGCTGACACCGGAAGCGGAGCTCACGCAGCCCTGCCGCATCCACGGCTACGCAGGCAAGTGGCTCTATCTTGGCCCGTTCGCGCAGGCTGCTGCTGCCGGTGCAGCCCCGTATCTGAGCATGGATACGGTAGCGCCCGGCGCAGACGGTCCCTGCTTCTGGATGGCCGGGGAGCCTGGCGCCCATGTGCGGCCGTTCTTGGAGAATGAGCTGTTCGGCCGATGGAACTATCCTTTGGGCGTAACCCTATTCGGTCTGCTGGAGGCCTCCAAGCAGCTGGGCCGCCGGGATCTGGCGGATTATGTGGCCCGCCATGTGGAATTTGCCGCCTCCACCTATGCCTATTCCCTTTGGGACCGGGAGCAGTTCGGGGCTGCCGGATTGAATAACCAGCTCTCCCATGTGGACAGTCTGGACGATTGCGGCTCCTTCGGAGCCTTGTCCATTCTGGCCTCCCGCATCCGGCCCATCAAGGGAGTGGAGCAGACGGCAGACGACATTGCCCGCTATATTATGGAGGAGCAGGACCGGATGCCGGACGGTGCATTGTACCGCAAGGCCGGCGTATCCATCAGCATGCGCAACACCATGTGGTGCGATGACATGTACATGAGCGTCCCCTTCCTGTGCCGGTATGCGGAGCTTTCCGGGAATCCCGCTTATGTGGATGAAGCAGCCAGACAGCTTTTGCTGTATAAGAATTACCTGTATATGCCGGACCGGCAGATCATGAGCCATGTGTTCAATGTGTCCGAGAACCGCCAATCCGGAACGGCTTGGGGCAGAGGCAACGGCTGGGTGTTCTTCTCTCTGGCCGTTCTCCTCTCCGTATTGCCTCAAGACCACCGGGACTATCCGGCGGTGCTGGCCTTCTACCGGGAGCTGGCGGAAGGGTATCTGCGCCTTCAGGGCGCCCACGGCCTGTGGCATCAGGTGCTGGTGGACCACGAATCCTATGAGGAGTCCTCCTGCACCTCCATGTTCATGTACGGCTTTGCCCTTGGTGTCCGGCATGGCTGGCTGGAGAAGCCGGAAAGCTATGCCCAGGCCGTGCTGAAGGGCTGGCAGGGCTTGTGCAGCCGGGCTATCGACAGACAGGGCAACCTGTACGGAGTTTGCAAGGGCTCCAGCTGGTCCCATTCCCATTCCTACTACAAGCATGATCTGGGCTGGAACCTGAATGATACCCACGGCATCGGCATCGTGCTTCTGGCCGGTATCGAGGCGGAGCGGATGAAGGAGTTTCTCCGGTCCAGCAGGGGATAAAGCGGGTTCCCTACAGGGAAGTAGGGCAGGGTGAGAGCCCTGCCGGATGCGTTTCCCCAGTGTGAGCCGGGCGGTCCGGCCTCCCCCTGCGGGAGGACCTAAGGCCAAGGAGCGTGTTCACGGATGCGCGGCCGCGTTATAATAGAAGGGCATCCTGAATATAAGGTGGGCTTATCCGTGACACAATCCTTCAAGAACTGGCTGAAAAACAATTTCGCCCATACCCAGGCCCGGCTCGTGCTGGTGCAGACCGTAATCGTTTTCATCATCATTCTGGCTGTCAGTCTGACCTCCTACTACACCTCCAAAACGGTGCTGCAGGAGGAGCTCAGCGAGCCGCAGCGGCAGATGCTGCAGCTGAACATGAATGTGATCGATGAATCCATCAAGGAGAGCGACAAGGTAGCCGTCCAAGTGGCGGTGAACAGCCGGATTTACGAGTTTCTGACTGCCGAGGTGCAGAATTCCTTCGGCAACATCTCCGAGCTGTATCAGCTCCTGTCCACCCTGATCAGCAATTCCCAGTATGTAAAAAGTCTCTATGTATACGATTTGAACAGGGAAAGCTTCATTTCTCTGCCCCAGGGCTACAGCTCCAACAGTCTGACCTTTGTGGATTCGGAATGGGTCAGCGTCAAGGATGAATTCGGCGACCGCATGACCCTCATCAAGAAACGCCAGGTCCCTGAGGGAGCCGGCAGCAAGGGCTCGGAAATTACCCTGTTCCGCAAGATTATGATCCAGGGCAAGTTTATGGGAATTGTCGCCGTCAACCTGAAAAGCGACGAGCTCTTCGCCAGGCTGACTCCTCCGGTCCTGAACAATCTCAACCGGATGCGCTACATCATGAACCAGCAGGACGAGGTGCTGTACTCCGCCTCCAACTACCAGGTGGACCAGGAGGCCATCCGGGAGGGCATCCGGGAGATTTCTGCCGACGGCACCTACGAAATGCCCTACCAGGGGCGCAAGCTTCTGGTGAATCAGCTGGAATCTCCGGAGACCGGCTGGCGCTTTGTGTCTATCGTTGAGCAGGACAGCCTGTTGGCCAAGTCCAAGAAGGTCCGGGATGCCGTTCTCATGGTTTCCCTGGCGGCGATATTGATCGGCCTGGTAACTATTTTTTGCATCAATGCCGCGGCTTACCGGCCGGTACGGCGGCTGAAGCAGCTCTTCAATACCTATGGGAGCAACGGCCGCAAGGGCGGAAACCCGGATGGGATTGATCTGGAAAAGCTGGCAGGGGAGCTGTTGAGCAACCATGCCCACCTGGCCCAGCTGATCCGCGAGACCATGTCCGAGGCCTCCTCCAAGCTGCTGTACGACATCTACATGGGCAATCTGACCGGCAAACGGGATATCCGGGAGAAGTGGGGGCGTTATTTTGAGGACTGGTCAGAGGCTCCGGTGACGATTGCCATCCTCTCCATTGACCGGTATGAGGAATTCGAACGGACCTTCCCTGCCGGTGACCGTTCGCTATTAAAATTTGCCTTGGCCAATATTGCCGCTGAGCTGTCCGAGCCCCAGTGGCGGATCGTCTGCGCCGACTTCGGCAATGACAGAACGGCCATCCTCCTTCAGTCCAAATATCCGGAGTCGGAGGCCAAAGCTGAGAATGTCCTGGCGGAAGCCATCGAGATGACCTCCCGGCTGCTGAAGTTCAGCGTGTCTGCGGGAATCAGCACATCCCAGACGGATGTCACCCGGCTGCGGCAGGGGATGCTGGAGGCCGAGAATGCCCTTACCTACCGGCTGTATCAGGGCTATGGGCAGGTGATCCTCTTCCGGGAGGTATCCGGGCATGAGGTAATGGAGCCGCTCTCTGATGAAGAGACGCTGGGAGAATTGATCCGTACTATCCAGGCCGGTGAAACGGAGGGTTCTGTGGCGGCTGTAGAGCGGTTGACAGGGGCCATCCGCGCCCGATACGGATATCCCACTGCTGCCGCTGCTCTTTTGCAGGAGGCAGCAGAGCGGATCGAGGAGCTGCGGCCCTCTCCCCAGGATTCCACACGGGGCCACGGCTTCGAGCGCTTCGATACGCTGCGGCTGGAGGACATTGGAAACGAGCTGGCCAACCGGGCCAGACACATGGCGGAGGGGTTCCACCGGCTGATCGCCAGCAAGGATTTTATCCAGTGCCACCGTATGATCGATTACATGAAGCAGCATCTGGGGGAGCCCATCGGCATCCCGGAGATTGCTGAATCCATAGAGATCAGCAGCAGCCTGGCCAGCCAGGTATTCAAGCAGGAAACCGGCGAAACCATCTACAACTACCTGACCCGCCTTCGGATGGACCGGGCGGCGGAGCTTCTGCTCAAGACGGACTACAAAATTTCCGACATCGCCCAGCAGGTGGGCTATCAGCACGAAAACAGCTTTATCCGCAGCTTTCGCAAATACAAGGACATCACCCCCGGCAAATACCGGGATATGATGAGAATCCGGACGGACGCCTTGCTGGAGTAGTCCTCCGGCCAGGCGTTTCCGGCTTCGGCCACAAGGAGGAGCCATGGACAGACGCAAGATCGTAGAACGGCATCAGCCGGAATTGAAAAATTGGGACCCGCTTTCCCCGTTCACAGTAGGCAACGGTGAGTTTGCCTTCAGCGCCGATATTACCGGGCTGCAGACCTTCCCGGAGGCTTATGAGGTGCCGCTGGGCACCCAATCCAACTGGGGCTGGCATTTTACCGGCGGCCATACCCGGTTTACGGCGGAGGACGCGGAGCTCCAGGAGTTCGACACCCATGGTCGGATGGTGGGTTATCCCATGAAGCCCGGGAGTAAGCCGGAGGCGTACCACTGGCTCCGCCAGAACCCCCACAGGCTGCAGCTGGGCCGTTTGTCCTTCCGGCTGCTTCTGGATTCCGGAGAGGAAGCCCGGCCCGAGGATATCTCCGGCATCAGCCAGCGGATGGACCTGTGGACAGGCATCCTGCACAGCGAGTTTACCGTGCAAGGGGTACCCGTGAGCGTGGTCACGTCCTGCCATCCCCAAACGGATAATGTTGGGGTACGTGTGCGCTCCCCGCTTGCTGCTGCCGGACGGCTCCAGATTTTCCTCCGGTTCCCGGCCCCTGATATGACGCATTCCGCCTGGGTCAAGGCTGTTGATCTGGATTGGGAGCATGATGACAGGCATACAACGCTGCTTCTGGAAAAAAGGAACATGGAAGGACGTATTGGACGGGTGATGGATGAGGACAGCTATGAGATTAAGCTGGAATGGAATGCCGGACAGCTGGAGCAGACCGGAATCCATGAAATTACCCTGATACCGGAGCTGGGCAGCGAAAGTCTGGAGCTGTCTGTGGCCTTCGGTCCCGTCAAGCCGGCTTCCGCTTCTGTCGCCGATATTGAAGCCGGAAGCCGCAGCCATTGGGAAGCCTTCTGGCAAAACGGGGCAGCCGTGGATTTTTCGGGAAGCACCGATCCCCGGGCCTTCGAGCTGGAGCGCCGGGTGGTTCTCTCCCAGTTCCTTTGCGCGCTGCACAGCGGCGGCTCCCTGCCGCCCCAAGAGACGGGGCTCATGTACAACAGCTGGTTCGGCAAAGCCCATCTGGAGATGCACTGGTGGCACGGGGCGCATTTTCCGCTGTGGGGCCGTGAGGGGATTCTGCTGAAAAGCATGGATTGGTACACCCGCATTCTTCCCATCGCCCGTGACCTGGCTGAGTCTCAAGGCTACGAAGGGGCCCGCTGGCCCAAGATGGTGGGCTTCGACGGCAAGCCATGCCCATCTCCGGTAGCGCCTGGGCTGATCTGGCAGCAGCCGCATCCCATGACCATGGCTGAGCTGATTTATAAGGCGGAGCCCTCGGAGGCTACCCTCCAGCGGTTCCGGGACATCGTATTTGCCTCCGCAGATTTTATGGTGTCCTATGCTCATCTGAATAACGAAACCGGTGCCTATGATCTGGGTCCTCCTCTTATCCCGGCGCAGGAATGCCATCCTCTGCACGGCAGCAAAAACCCGCCCTATGAGCTGGAATACTGGAAGTACGGGCTGGAGATTGCCATCCGCTGGGCGGAGCGTCTGGGTGTGGCCGCGGATCCGCAATGGATTGAGGTAGCGGCGGCTATGGCTCCCCCTCCCCAGGCGGACGGGGTATATTTGGCCCATGAGCTGTGCGCGGATACCTTCACGGCCAAGAACCGGGACCATCCCTCCATGCTGGGCGCCTTGGGCATTCTCCCCGGCACCCTGACAGACCGCGAGGTGATGCGGAGCACGCTGCTTAAGGTGAAGGAGGTTTGGATGTGGGATTCAGCATGGGGCTGGGACTTCCCTATGTGCGCCATGACGGCGGCACGGCTGGGTGAGGGCGACCTGGCAGTAGACTTCCTCCTGTTGGACGCAGTAAAAAATACCTACCTGGTCAACGGCCACAATTACCAGCGTCCCGGCCTCTCCGCTTATCTGCCCGGCAACGGCGGTCTGCTGACGGCTATCGCTATGATGGCCTGCGGCTGGAGCGATGCTCCGGGACATAACCCGGGCTTCCCGCAGGACGGGAGCTGGACGGTGAAGTGGGAAGGCCTGAAGCCGCTGATGTAGCCTGTGGAATCAACCTCAATACCAATATGCGAACAATCGCGGGAGGAATCCGATAATGGGCAAGGGAACCGTATGGCCAAGCGAAATGAAAACAGCCGTTGACCGGCTGACAGGCATCGAGGTCAAGCAGCTGACCGATTACAAAACCCACAGTCATCATCTCTATTTTACGGAAAACGGGTGGTATGACGGCGAGACACGGCTTTTATTCATTTCTGACAGAGGAAACAGCACCAACCTGTTCAGCCTCCACATGGCAAGCGGGGAAATGACCCAATTGACGGATTACCCGGATAATGACGCGTTGGATGCGGCATTGCTTCCGGACGGACGGGCGGTCATTGTGAAGCTGAAGCGCCGTCTGATCCGGCTGGACCTGAAGACGCTGGAGGAGAAGATCCTGTTTGACGCGCCGGCGGGCTACCAGTTGGGCAATGCCAGCGCTGCTGCCGACAGCCGCCATGTGCTGACCTGCGTTCAGGAGGATTTGTCCTCCAAGATCAGGCTGGATCTGGGCAACGGCTATGTGGGCCACCGGGAATTGATGGAGGCCGCCCCCCACAGCAGAATTGTCCGCATTGACGCGGAAAGCGGCCAGGTGGAGCAGGTGTATGAGGACAGAAGCTTCATCACCCATATCAACGCCTCCACCACAGAGCCGTGGCTCATGACCTTCTGCCATGAAGGTCCCTGGCAGCTGGTGGACCACCGCATCTGGGGTCTGGATCTGCGCACAGGCCAAGCCTGGAAAATCCGCGAACGGCTGGAGCCGCTGGAGATGGTGGGCCATGAGTTCTTTTTCCCCGACGGCGTAACGGTGGGTTATCACGGCTTCCGGGCGGACGGCACCAACTTCTTAGGCAGCATCCGCTATGACAATACGGGTATGGAGGAAACAGACTTTTCCTTCGATACCTGGCACGGGTATGCCGATGGGCTGGGACAGGCGGTGGTGGACGGCAAGGGCGCAGTGAAGACGCTGTCCATTTGGCGCAAGAACGGGGATGTTTATGAGGGCCCCCGGACTCTCTGCGAGCTTCGCTGCAGCTTCCATTCCCAGAAGGTGCATGCCCACCCGCGTTTTGATGCCCAGGGCAAGCGGCTCTTGTTCACCAGCGACAAAAACGGCTACGCCAACCTGTATCTGGTGGACATTCCCGAGAATCTGACGGTATTGCCGCTGAAGGAATAGCAGGACCGGGAGGGCGGGAAGCCGAACTGTCGGGTGGTGTACATCAAGAGCTAATCCCTTACCTGGCCCCGGTTTCACTGGTGGTAGGCAGCCAGAGCTAATCCC
>JAQSYT010000421.1 GCA_029256065.1 Paenibacillaceae bacterium | reverse complement strand
GGATGGATTCCATGAAATATGTGATGGATATCGTCCAAATCATGGCCACTGCAGGGGAGCAGGTTGATATGGGAAGGATGCTGAAGGAGGCGGCTGCTGACAAAACGGCCAAACGGGTGAAAATCGCCTTGTCCATTGCCTGCGGACTGTTTCCCGGGCTTTCTGCTTCCCGGAGCCTGCCGTTCCCCCTTGTGGAGACAGCCTGGACCTATTCCGCCATCCTCAAAAAGCAGACAGGAATCAAGGACATGGAGTATTACCGGTATGTCTCCTTCTTCAAGTTCCAGATTTTCGACACTCTGAAGCACACCATCATGTCCCAGAAGCAAATTTATGAGCATACGGCCAAATACTCATCCTATGAAGGGAATTGAAGGAGGACGGTTCCATGATTTCCATGATTGATACTAGAGTCGGAGAGCATCATATCCGTTTTTTTGCTGGGGCGGAATGGATAAAGACTTATATCCGCACCAAGTTCCAGGTGCTTGACGGGCAATCCGGCGGGCAGCCTGACTTGGAGGTGGAGCTGGCGGCAGGCTACGGGGAGCCCTTTGTCAGCTTTGATGTGGCGTCCTCTGTAGAGGACGGAGAGGTTTTCTTCCGGCGGACGGATTACCTGATCCGGATCTCTCCGGATTTCCGGCAGGCCCAGATTTCCGTATACGATGACTTTGCGCTGAAGCATGGGCTGATGAACCTCTACAGCTCCTACATTGTGCATAAAGGCTGGGGAATCCTGGTCCATTCCTCCTGTGTCCTGGAGGCGGGCAAGGCCTATCTGTTTGCCGGCCATTCCGGCGCAGGCAAATCTACGGTAGCCTGGCTGTCCCTGCCCCGGCAGGTGCTCTCCGATGAAGCCACCATTCTGAAGGTGGAGGCGGGCCGGGTGACGGTGTTTGACTCCCCATTCCGCAGCGGACTGGAAATGCCGTATCATGGAGGCGGCTGTGAGCTGGCGGCTATCCAATTCCTGCGCCAGTCCCCGGAGATCAAGCGGATTATGCTGGGCAAGTCGGACGCCATGATGGAGCTGTTCGGCAAAATTTTCTATTGGCCCCACATGCCCAGTGAAACGGTAAAGATTATGAAGCTGTTCCAGCATCTTATCACCAACATTCCGGTGTATGAGCTGTATTTTCAAAAAAATGACGCCTTCTGGAAGGAGATCTGCTAATGGCCACCTTTATCCGCGCAACCGATTCAGAGGCAGTCGAGCTGGAGCAGGAATGGATTATCCTGCATCCCGATCAGTTTACGGTGACGAAGATTAACGAGGTGGGCGGCATATGCTGGGGGCTTTTGAAGGAGCCGCAGACCGTCTCTTCCATGGCCGGGCATATTGTGGAACGTTATGAAATCGACAGCAGGGAAGCGGAGGCTGACATTGAAGCTTTTCTGCTTCATATGCAGCAAATCGGAATGATCCGCCATGCGGGCTGATACAGAGGCCATCGCCAGGCTGATCCGCGGGAATGGCGGGCTGGAGATTCCCTCCAGCGGCACCAGCATGCGCCCTCTGATCCGCAAAGGAGACCGGTGTAGGTTCGTTCCGTTGACGGGAGCGCCGTGTCTTGGGGATATTCTCCTGGTGGCGGGAGCGGATGGCCGTCTGGTGGGACACCGCCTGGTCCGTGTGGACGGGACAGGTGAGGCGTCCCTGTATATTTGCAAGGGCGACTCCAATATACATGCTGACGCCCCGGTCAAGCTCAACCAGATCCTCGGAAAATTAACGGAGATTCGCAAAATCCGGTTTGTGGTTCAGGCGGATGGCGGCCTTGCCCGGTGGTGGGGTTGGCTTCTGGTCCGGTGGCCGGGACTATCCCGGGTTACCCGGTTTTATTTGCGGGCGGAACGTCGGCTGCGGCGTAAAAGAAGCGGGCGTGCTGCGTCCAGGGAATCCAGCTCTGCGCACCAGTTGCAGGAGGCCGGGTATAATCATCCCCCGGAGGGGAAGAAACGGGGTTTCCTATGAGCGCATCGGAAAGAAGACAGCAGCATAGGAGCAGAAGGCCGCTCCGGCGTATGATGCAGCTGGGCGAGATGAAGCGGCCTGTCGGACTTCTGTGGCGTTTTATCAAGCCGAGCAAGTGGCTGTATCTCCAGTTGGTGGTGTATATGCTGGGCGGCATCGGCATGACTATCATTTTCACCTGGTTTTTGCAGCAGCTTACCGATGCGGCATTAAGCGGCAATGTAGCAAAAATTACCGAGCTGCTCCTGCAGGGTATTCTGGTGGTCATTATCAACGGGCTGCTCACCTTCCTCTCCAGCTATATCGGCACAGCCGCGGTCCAGCAGGTGAAGATGGACATGAAAAACACCATTTTTGCCCACATGGTCCGGCTGGAGGCACGCTACTACAACCGGTATCATTCCGGGGAGTTCGTTTCCCGGCTCACCAATGACATCAATAATCTTGACGGCGCCATCGGCGGCAATCTGGTTCAGATGATCCGCCTGCCCTTAATGGCTTTGGCGTCGCTTTTGTACATGCTGACCATCAACTGGCGGCTGTCCGTTATTTGCCTCCTGCTGGTTCCGGTGGCTGCGGTAACCGGGGCAATCTTCGGAAAGCTGCTGCGCAGGAATACCCGTCTGATCCAGGAATATCTGAGCCGGATTCAGGGCTTTCTCCATGAAACCTTCTCAGCCAGCCCCATCATCCGCTCCTTCACTCTGGCCGGCCTGATGACCCGCCAGTATGAAAAGCAGAACGCCCATCTGATGGGGCTGGAGATGAAGCAGGCCCGCATCCGCGGCATGTTTCAGGTCGGCTCCGGGACAGTAGGCTCAGCGACCTTTTTCTTAAGCATGGGGCTGGGCGCTTATTTCGTAGCGGAGCAAACCATGTCTGTGGGCAATCTGGTGGCCTTCAATAACCTGATGCACCAGATGGTAGCCCCCTTGTCGGGGCTGGCCGGCTTGTGGGGAGGCTTCCAGCGTTCGCTTTCTTCAGCGGAGAGGATTGTCCATGTACTGGAGGAAAAAGCGGAGCCGGTCTCTCCGGAGGAGCAGCTGGAGCTGCACACGGCCGAAGCGCCGGGCGGGGCCGCTGCCGGGGGGCAGGCGGAAGTTGGCGGGAATGATCCGGCTGGAGCTGTGGGAGCCGGCCTCCCTCCGGTGGCCGGGCCAATGGACGGGTCAGATCCTGGGGCAGGTTTGCCGGTGGCGGCAGGGGGGCAAAGCAACAGCGGAGAAGGACAGGAGCGGAGCATGGCCAGCAGTGGTTCTCCACCGCCTGAAATCATGCTCCGGGAGATTTCTTTCGCGTATGAGGACGGCGCACCAGTGCTGGAGCAGCTGAGTCTGACCGTTCCAGCAGGCAAGGTGGTGGCGCTGGTAGGCCACAGCGGAGCAGGTAAAAGCACTCTGCTCAGCCTTTTGCAGGGCTTCTACAAGCCGGACCGGGGGGAACTGCTTCTGGACGGAGTGCCCATGGGGCGGATTCCCCTGGGAAGGCTGCGGCGTTCCATCGCTTATGTGCCCCAGGAAACCATCCTGTTCTCAGGCACCATTCTGGAGAATATCGCTTACGGCCGGTTGGGGGCTACCCGGGAGGAGATTATGCAGGCTGCGGGGGATGCCAATGCCTTGGACTTTATCAGCCGGCTGCCGGAAGGCTTCGAAACCCAGGTTGGTGAGCGGGGAGCCCGGCTCTCCGGCGGCCAGCGGCAGCGCATAGCCATCGCCCGGGCCATCCTGAAGGATGCGCCGGTGCTGCTCCTGGACGAGGCCACCTCCGCCTTGGACACGGAAACGGAGCATCTGGTCCAGGAAGCGCTTGCCCGCCTGATGCGCCGGCGGACCACCATCGTCATCGCCCACCGGCTCTCCACCATCCAGAACGCCGATCTCATCGCGGTATTGGATCAAGGAAAAGTAGTGGAAACCGGTACGCACTGGGAGCTGCTGCGGCGCAAGGGCAACTACTTCCGGTTATACCAGATGCAGTTCAAGGACCAGCCTTCCCCCTCCGCTGATGCCGGGAAACGGCAGATCACAGGAGTATAGTGCGCCTGCTCGAACCCGCCGCTACCGGCGGGCTTTTTGTTTTGTAAGTCGCCGCAAAAACAAATGTATGCTCTATCGAATCTACGTAACGCTATTTGACTGCATGTGGGCAGTGTCTGCCAAAGGGAGTGGAAAGAGAAGGTGGCGGATTCGCCGCGCTCCCTCACAAAAAAATCTCTTCTATTATATATGGCAGCGTTATCATAAAACTGTATGCGCTTCTAATTGTGAATTCCTTCGATATC
>JAQSYT010000040.1 GCA_029256065.1 Paenibacillaceae bacterium | reverse complement strand
TATTCGAATGCCGTGGTTTGGTTCAACGGATCAAGCTTCGCTGTCAAAAGCCCGGCAGCATTATATACATAGCGTGTATGCCGGTTCAACGCATCGGTTTCCAGCACCTTCAAACCCCGGCTGTCATATTCGTAAGAAACCGTTCCCCCTCCGGCATCCCGCAGCTGCACAAGCAAATTGCGCTCGTCATAGGTGTAGAAGGTTTCCCCTCCAAGGGGATCCGTTTTCTGAATCAGCTGCCCGAGGCGGTCATAAACATAACGGGTAGTGTAGCCGTCCGGATCAGTGACGGCCTCCATCTGGTTCCGGTTGTTGTACTGATATGCGGTGACACCTCCGCGGGCATCCGTCCTCGAAACAAGCCGGCCCAACCGGTCATACCGCTCTACAGCAGCACTGCCCTCGCTATCGGTGACTGTACGGGTCTGTACCACCTCGGCTCCGGGATCATCCCGGTATGCCATACCAGTCGCAGCTCCGGCTGCATCGGTGGAGGAGATCAGTCTGCCCAGCTTATCGTACTCCCGCAGAGTGCTGTCTCCCGCCGCATTGCTGCTTTCTACCGTCCGGTCCCGTCCGTCGTAGCGGTAAGAGCGGATCAAACCCAGACTGTCCCGGACGGATTCCAGCCGGTTCAGGGCATCCCGCTGATAGACCGTCTCCTCACTCAACGCATCTGTCACCGAAAGGAGCTGGCCGGAAGCCGGGTCGGCAGTAAAACCATCCGCTTCCCCCTCGGGATTCACACTGCGGATTAATACACCACGGCCATCATAATCATAGGTAGAGGTATTGCCTAGGGCATCCGTGGCTTTAGCCACATTGCCATTGCCGTCATAAACCAGCACCTGCTCCGCACCGGAAGGGTCCTGAAGCCGGACGGGCTTGCCCTGGCTGCCTGTTATGCGGGTAGCCGTGTAGCCCAGGGCATCCGTGCTCTGCTGGAGCTGCCCTTCATGATCATACACATAACGGGCTTCATGCCCCTCCGCATTCACCAAGCGGGCTGGGGAATCATTGCCGTCATATGCATAGCTCCAGGAGGAGCCTGCCGCATCCCGCAATGCCGTCAGATTGTACCGGTAGTCGTATTCGTACTCCCGGGCCTGTCCCAACGCATCCGTAAGTGTGGTTATGGTCCTCTGCTCCGTCACGGAGGCAGTATCCGCTGCACCCAAACTGGCAGCAACAGCCGATGAGGCGGCCCGGCTGTTCCCCGCTGCTGTATCCCTCTGCATCAACATAGCGGATTCTGCAGTTTTGTACTTCAACAGCGTATGCCCGTTCCCTACCCCTGTTTTCACCAGCGGACGCTGGTTGGGTGTAAAGCTGCCCCCTACTGCAAACAATCCTCCGGCGGATACAGCAAAATGATTGTTCACGCTGACCTGGTCGCGCACAAACAAATCCCCGTCCTCGATGGTCAGCTGCGCCGTTTCATTATTGGAGACAATCTCGCCAACAGCCAGCTCCTCTCCCACCGTCATGTCTACCCGGGTGTTGATATTCAGATTGCCGTCCACCAGAATCCGTCCTGCCGATACATCCAGCAGCCCGTTGTTGTAGGTGAGGGTACCGGCATACAGCTGGCCGTCAATGGCCAAGGATGAATCATTGTTCAAATGCACTGGACCGGTGACCCACAGATTGCCAGGCGTACTCTTGCCGTTCTTGGAAACGCTGTGTGCAGTCACAGACAGCTTGGTATTGGCATTCAGACTGCCTTTAATGATCAGCGTGCCGTACATTTCAATTTGCAGCGGCTGATTGGTATTCATGCCGTCCACGATCAGCACCACTGGCTGACTGGGACTGCCGAGAACCGCACCCTCCTCCAGATTCAGCCCTCCGGCTTTTACGACCGCGGGCCCCTGAGAGGAAGCGGAGGCAATAGCCTGCCGGATGGAGGACAAGCTGCTGCCGCCGGAGACGGCCAGTGCCTCGTATTCGCCCATGCGCTGCTCAATGGCGCTTTTTTGCTTGCTTATATAGGGAGCAATAACCTCCCGCAACCCCTCCACCTGCACATAGGGAGGAGCATTGCGCTCATTGCCCATTACCCCCGACAAAAGCACCTTGTCCGACTCGGGAATATCCCGGCGGTTGGCCGGATCAATGGACGTATCTCCCGTCGGACCTTCACCGCCTTGCCCGCCGTCATCCCCCAACAGCTTCCGGTAAGAGGCACGGGTAACGGCGCCCCACTCATCCGTATAGGCTGTTACCCGGCCATCCTCATCGTATTCAATCGTCACACTCTGCACGGTTTCCGGCTTGTCCACCCGGCTGACCCGGCCATTATCGTCGTAACCAAAGCCGTACAGGGCTCCATCAGCCAGCTCTATTGCCGTCAGCTGCCCGGCGGAGTCATAACGGTAGCCTGCGGCTCTTCCCGTCTGATCCTGGACGGAGACTAGGCGGTCCCCTTCATAAACCAGCTTCAGCTCCGCCCCGCCGGAGATCACCCGACTCAGCAGCCTCCCATTGTATGTAAAAGAAATCGCATTCCCGTTGGCATCGGCAAATTGTACCGGCAAACCCTCTCCGCTAAACGAATAACTGCTGCCACCGGGAAAATCCAACCGGTAGCCGTCCCCGCCTGCCGTAGAGGCGGAGGCGCGGGCACCTGCGGCAGCTCCGCGGGATAGCTCCAGCGTCATGCCTCTGGGTGCCATGTATCTGCCATCCGACAGGGGAATATATTCGTACACGGAGCCATCCGGCATGGACAAAAGCAGCCGTCCGTCCTCCTCTTGTTCCAACCGCCAGTCGAAGGAATGGCGCCAGCCTGCTCCCATTCCCCCTTCATAACCGTCCCGGCTGTCGTAGGAGAGGTCCATGGACAAGGAGGGAAGAGCGGCCAGCTTAAACTGGTTCAGGCGGAAAACAAAGCTGCCCGTAGCCGGATCTACCGGCCCTCCGCTGCCGCTGGGCCGCAAGCCTAACCGCCGTTCCGCCACCGCTCCCGCTGTGAAGGAAGACCCATCCGCCGGATTCAAGCTCCCGGAAACCAGAGGCTCCTTCACCAGCAGGGAGGTTCCTGCGGGAATAGCCGAAGCAGTAGACCCGGAAGCATCAATGCCGGTGAAGCCGTTGTCGGCAGACAGCTGCACCGCTTGTTTGGCCAGCGTTTCCGCCGTATCCGACTTGTAGTAATAAGCCGCCGCCTGATCCCAGGTGACAGACCCGGAAGCGGGGACAACATAACGCAGCCCGCGGAGCATGGCGGAGTATGCGGAATCCTGCCCGCTCTTGGAAGCGTAAGCGGTAATCCGAGCGATCCGGCCGTCAGCCAGCTCCAGGGGAGCGCTCCACTGTCCTGTGGCGGATACGGCCACATCCGCAGCCGCTATGCGCTCCTCTCCGTCCTCATCCCAAATCTGGACCGTCACCGCAGCTCCCGGCTCGGCAATCCCCCGCACCACAGCCCCGCCGGAGGCGCTGTTCTCCAGCTTCAGGCTCTTGGGAGCGGCAGGCTGCTCGGTCCGCTGCACATCTACAGAGGCCATATAGCCGTAGAAGGTTCCGCCATTCTGGAAGCCCTGGGGACTGACACAAAGCAGATAACGCCCGTCCGCCACCGGTTGGCCGCCGATGGTCCCGTCCCATACATATTCATTTTCCTTGATGTTGCCATTTCCGTCGTATACGTCATAGTCCTGGACGGTCAGCGTATCCTTCAGGATAGGAAACCCGCCCTCCGGGTTCACCTGGCAGGTGCTGATCACCGTTTCATGGCTGGTATCCCCTGCTTCCGCGTCATTAAAGGAAAACAGCACTCTGGCTGTTTCCCCCTTGGCCGGATTAATCCGGTTCGGTTCAATCCTCATACTGGTGTCTGCGTATGCGGTGGTTGCCTGGCCTGCCGGACCCGGCATAAACGGTATGCCAGTGATGGCTAAAACCAGCGTCAGCAGCAGCAGAATAGCGGATTGAGCCGGTTTTTTGGCGCTGCGGCGCCTTTTGCGCCCCTTGCGTATATTCACATCCATGTTCTGTTCCTCCCCAAATATGAATCCGGTATTAGTGCCGGTTCTGCAGCAGCCGGTACAGCACTGCCGCCGCTTCCGCTCTAGTCGTCTGGGCACCGGGGCGCAAACGTCCGCCGTCCCCTTCCATCCAGCCCTTCTGTACTGCTAATGCCGCATACGGCAAAGCCCATGAAGCCAATTCTTCTCTATCCGCATAGGAGGATAGCAGGGTGGATGCAGCAGTCTTCTGCAGGCTCTCCGCCTCCTGCCGGGCATCCGCCGCCCTGACCAGAAGCGCCATCATCTCTGAACGGGTCAGCGGCCGGTCTGGCTCAAAACGTCCTTCTCCCACACCGTCTGCCAAACCGGCGGCGGAAGCCCTATCTATCCAGGCTATAGCCCAATGCTCCTCCCCTACATCGCGGAATCCTACAGGGGAGGCAGCGACCTGCGCCACTCCGCCTTTGGGGGAAATGCCCGCTTCCAGAAGCAGCTTCACAAACTGCGCCCGGGTCAGCGGCTCCTCAGGCTTAAACAGCCCTTCCTCCATACCATCGGCAATGGAATGCATGGCGAGCCACTCCACTGCGGTTTTTCCCCAATGGCGGTCCATATCCCGGAAGGGAGTTCCGTTGCGGAGAACGGCGTAATAACCGGCTCCGGCAACCGTTGTTTCGAAACGCCCGCCGCTTGTCAGCCCTCCGGCAGCATAAAGCCATGTGCCTGTTTTTCCGTCATATCGGTATACCGCCGTTTTATCCCAATCCGCAGCCGTCAGCCCGGTTGAATCCACAGCAAAGGAAAGCACAGCCGCAACCGCGAAGCTCTCCGCAGATTTCACTTCCCACGGTCCTGCCAGCTTGCTTCTTCCCATTGCCGCCAAAGCTTGAAGATGTCCGCCGGAGTCTCCGGCCCATGCCAATCCCACCAAGGTTTCACCGGCCAATGCACCCGGAGGCACTGTCAATTCCACCCCGCCATCACCAGCAGAAAGCTTGCCTCCTTTGGGACCGATCATCTGTTCAGCCGCCTTACTGCTGCCGGTGCCGCTTGCTGCTCCTCCTGCAGAACTGCTGCCTCCCGGGCTTGGCCCTGTCTCCTGTTTCGGCGCTACCTCCTGCTTCACAAGCTGACCGTCAGCCAGAGCCAGCAGCAGATGATCTCCGGAGAGCCCCAGGATACGCTCACCGCCTGACGCCTCCGCCACTGTGTAGACTGCAGCCGTGTCCAGATTAATGCCCTTGACCAGCGGCTGCCCTGCCGTGTTCTCCAGCCAAATCCCGCGCGCCTCCCCCAATTGGAGAAGCGGGTATTCCACCGTTTTCAGGGAATACGCCGTCAGATCCTCCGGGATGGCATTAGAATCTGTTGCATCCAGCAGCACCATTTTGCTTTCCCCTTGGGCATTGCCTTCCTTCCACATCACATAACGCCCGTTATAATCGAACAGGCTCACAAACTGTCCGCCTCCAGGCACAATCAGCTCGGTCCGTTCGTTCGTGATCAGATCAATTTTGCTTAGGCCGCCGTCACGCTCGTTTTTGAACACAACCTGGCCGTTCTTGATTACCGGATAACGTCCTTGTCCAAGCGGACGCCAACGCTCCTGATCCAGATCGTAATGGTGGATCACCCCGAAGCCTGCCAGATCGAACCATACCACCTGGCTGCCGTCCAACGAAGGATTGGCATAAGCGCCCGGATCGGGATTCAGCACCCTGCGCTCCCCGGCTTCCAAATCGAAGGCGATAATATCCCAGTTGGCAGAAGCCGTCGCCTGGGTATTCTTATCTGCCCAGATGATCCAGCGGCCATTGGTAACCGGCGCCTGCTTGCGGCTCATTCCGCCCGCCACGACCCGCTCCTCCCCGGTGAGTAAATTACGGGTCATGATTTTCGTCTCGCCTCCGGCCTGGGCTTGCACCCATACGGCGCGGTTCTCCGCTATTGCCACATCTGTTCCGGTTATGGCTCCTCCGGCAACAGCCTCGGCAGCCAGCGCCTTCTGATGCGGTCCGCTCCACATAGCCGCCAGTACCAGCCAAACCGCGCATACCAGCACCCAGCGGAAAGCCTTTTGTTTGATTCCCTTCATCGTTCTACCTCTCTCCCAATCCTATTTTCACTTTAAAAAAACAGCGCAAAAAACCCGGCCCTCTCCAAGGAAGGCCAGGCATAACAGCCTCAAGACAGGCCGGAACAGCCTGTCCTGCGGGCGGCAACCTGGCAATCCTGGCTTCGGTGGAAGCTGTAGACCCATGGCTTTGCGTCATTTCCTTTCGGAAATTTTGCCTTTATCGCAATAAAATAAAATTCTACAAATTTTCAGCTATTATAGCATTTAAATCCATATTTTTACTATAGGAATCCTTAATTTTTTAGAAAATTATGTCTATATTCCTAGAGATTTCTCTTCCCCTTCCATGTCCTTGTTCCCAAATCAGCGAAAAAATCCCCCTTTCTCCAGTTAAAAGGAGAGAGAGGGACTACTTATACCAGCGGGCAGAAGCCATGACCAGGCTGTTCTCAGCCCCCGGCTATGGGCGGCAGCAGCGCAACCAGACTACCGGCTTCCACTGTACTGGTTTTCCGCGCCGATGCACCGTTGACTGCCACCAGCACTCCCTCAAACCGGGCGTTGGGATATTGAGAGGACAGCTCCTCCAGCAGCTTGCCTACAGTCAGCGGCCCGCCGTTCATTTCTGTTTCCGTACATTTGGTATGGTTGGCCAAGCCTGCGTAAAACCGGATTTTAATCATTGCGCCCCATCCTTTCCTGGTTGAACATTCTTTTCCGGTGTCTTTTGCGCGCAATCGGAGAGCTGCCGAGCACCGCACCTAATGATATGTTTACTAACACAGATCTTCCTTGATAAATCCATTATAGTAATATAAACAAATATAACAAGATGGATTTTGTTATATTTTTATGGAAATCGGCCTTGGAATCGGATACATTCAAGGAAATAATAATGACTGGCATATTTTATGTCATGAAACATTACACAAAATAATATTTTACCCCATAAAATTATTCCCTGAGTTGAGTTGGGGGCTATGGGATGGACAAAAAAACCCGGAACCGCATAGCGCGGATTCCGGGTTTTTCTATGGTCTTCAGGCCAGGCCTGGTTGTTAAGCCTTTTGCGGCTCCAGCACAACCTGCTCTGCAGCAGGGGTGGAGGGGCCTTTTTTGTGCTTGCGGATGAAGAAGGCAATGGGAATGGCAGCAGCCGCGATCAAGGTAGCGATCAGATACACATCGTCCACACCCATTGTGACGGCAGACATCTGAATTTGTATCTTATCCCGCACGCCTCCTGCCGCCAGCTCCTGGGCA
Organism: Paenibacillaceae bacterium; assembly: GCA_029256065.1. Classification (GTDB taxonomy): domain Bacteria; phylum Bacillota; class Bacilli; order Paenibacillales; family NBRC-103111; genus Paenibacillus_AR. The sequence goes on along the minus strand of JAQSYT010000040.1, from coordinate 13,953 downwards.
TGGGTAGCCGAACGGCTGCTCATAATGGAGGTGAATACTGCAATAGCGAAGGAGCCGAATGCGCTGCGGGTCCAGTTGTTAATGGATGAGGCATGGCCGGAGAGCTCCTTCGGGATCTGCTCCATGCCGTAGTTGCTGGCGGGCATCATGGTCAGGCCAATACCCAAGCTGCGCAACACCATGCACCAAAGCAGATAGCTGTGCGGCGTATTGACGGACAGCCAGCTTAACGGAAGCGAACCCAGCGCCACCATGGACAGACCGATGATGGTGAGCACCCGCGGCCCCACCTTGCCGTACAGCTTGCCGACGAAGGGCATGGAAATGGCCATAGCCAAAGAGGACGGCAGCAGGATCAGCCCGGCATCCATGGGCGAAACCCCTTGAATGTTCTGCAGGAAGATAGGCGTCATCATCATGCCGGAGTATAGGCTGATATTCAGAATACAGGTAATGATCAATGCCATAGTATAGCGGCCGCTTCTGAAAACACGGAGGTTCAGGAGCGGAGACTTGGCAGTGAGCTCTCTCCACAGGAACAGACCCAGCATGGCAAAGCCGCCGATGAGAAGGGACAGGGTACTGCCGGAAGCCCAGCCCCATGCCCGGCCTTGAGAGAGGGCAATGAGAATGGAGGCACTGCTGGCGATAACGGTAATAAATCCGATACCGTCAAAGGATTTGGGCACCTTCATCCGGTAATAAGGCATGAACAGCTGTACCATTATAATGGCAATGACCCCAATGGGCAGGTTCATCCAAAAAATCCAGTGCCAGGAAACATGCTCCAAAAGATAGCCGGAAAGCGTTGGTCCGATAGCGGGCGCCAGCATAGCCGAGGCCGACCAAATGCCGATGGCCACTGCCTGCTTTTCCCGCGGGATAACCTGGAAAATGACAGCCATAGCGGAAGGAACGATCACGCCGCAGAATACTCCCTGCAGAATCCGGAACGCAATCAGCGCAGCCACAGTGTTGGACAAGGCGCAGAATACGGAGGCCAGGGTGAAGCCTGCCAGACTGAACAGGTAGAGCCGCTTATAGCTGAAGCGTTCCCCGAAATAGCCGGTGACCGGGGCAAAGGTGCCCATAGCCAGCATAAATCCTGTCATTACCCATTGGATGGTGTTCAAGTCGGTGTTGAAGTCCCGCTGCAAAACGGGAAGAGCAATATTAATAGTGCTGGAAGCCAACGTGGAGAAGAAGCTTCCGAAGAACAGGGCGATCATAATCGGCCAAAAGGCATCGCTGTGGGCAGCGGCCTCAACTGTTCCGGGAGCTCCTTTGCCAAGAGCAGCCTGTTTTTTTGAGGACATACGGTTTTACCTCTCCTTGTCTTTATGTCTGTTTTTACATATAATGAATGAAGACTATGTTACACCTGCCCGATTGATATGTCAAACAAAACATATACCGGAGGAATTCATGAATAAGCTGTCCTACGGCCTCCTCAGCCTCATTGCTGTGGAGCCTTGTACGGGATACGATCTCACCCAGCGGATCCAGCTTTTTTGGAACGCCAACCACAGTCAGATTTATCCGCTGCTGGCCCAACTGGAGGAAAAAGGCCTTGTCCGCTTCACCCTTGTCCCCCAAACGGATAAGCCGGATAAAAAGGTGTATACCATTACTCCGGAAGGTAAGGATGCAGTACGGCATTGGATTTTCGAACCCACCGATAACCCGGTGGTACGGGACGAATTTGCACTGAAGATCTTCAGCCTGTTCCTCGTGGACAAACCGGCCGTCCGCAGTCTGCTGGAGGAAAAAATGAGACTCTTGGACGAGAGGCTTGCCAGATTGAACAAGCGGCTGCAGCAATTATCGGAGCGCAGAGAACCGGGCGATGAGCTTTACGACCTGGCCTCCCCCATGTTCGGGGCTCAAATCCTCATCGAGAAATCCATCGCCACCAAATACGCGGAGCGGGACTGGTGCCTGAGCACTCTCCGCAAGCTGGAGGAGCCGGGAGCGGCTCAACATTAGTGGATGTCCGCGACTTCAGTAAATTCTTATGCAGCCAAAAAAATAAAAGTTGGACGGAAAAACATGATGTTTTTCCGTCCAACTTTTTTAGTTCATCTTCTGGTTAGTACGGTGGCAATACGAAGCCTCTGTCTTCAGAAAATCTTATCTACCATCACTGCCTATACTCAATATGAACCTTTTCCAGCCTTCTTGAAGCACCTGAATAACTGGTTACTTAAGTTTGATCCAATGCTTTTTCTCCTATCACCAACATTGCGGATCGGAAATCACTGGTGATTCCGATTCAGAAGTAGAACAACTTATTTTTACCTAGCCACTCTTGCATAAGATTCCATAGATGCAGTAGCAGATTATGTTATCTACAACAAACCGTTTTATCTTTCAGCATTGACACAAAAGGGCATCCAGTGTCAGTTTTCGCCGACATACTGGTCTGTCCAATATTTACGTATAATAAATTTAGATAGGAGCCGGCAACGAAACAGTGCTTGAGTTGGCCGGTGTCATAGTTAAAGTACCATTAGTAACTGTTGTAATACTACCAGTCATATAAGTTCTATAATACCCTGATGATAACCCTAGAAAATCCGTAGCATTGTCTTCTCTATTACTTAATACACCATTATATTTGAATAGCCTTGAATCAACACTTGACCAAAATGCAAAACCTGATTTTTGCAATTTCATAGAGAGATTCACATAAGAAATCAACACACCACTATCCATAGTAACAGTCCATCCAGAATAAATATCGCTATTCGTGGCATCTATCCAAATAACTAGAGACCCAAGCAATTCTCTCTGTGAGGAAGCATCAGATGAACTTCGTGAATAATTCCCATCGGAATACAGGTCCCAGGTTGTTATCTGGACCCCTTCTGGGATACTCCCTCCTTTCCTATATATAGTTTGGCCCTGATCATTCTTTAAAACTTCAACTCCATTGGACGCTACATTATTTTTGTTAGAAATACCTACATCCTGAGCAAATACATTGGAAGATAAAGTAAGCACCAAACAAATTGCAAAAAAGAGAGAAACTAATCTTTTCAAAATTAAACATCTCCTTTTCATAACAATTTTCAGAAACACCAACAATATACTTCTAATTCAATAATTTTACAATAATTATTTAATTAACCAATGTAATAATATGGAATTAATATGGCGTTAATATTATTAATATTTGCACTATTCCAATTAGTACTATATAGTTAAAATGTAATTTATTTTAATTTAATCCTTAAAATAATCCTGACGAGGTGCTTTATGGGGGTATTACTTAGAAAGATCAATCAATTTTATTACGTTGGGATAGATCAAAAAATAATAATAGTAATTAATTCATCAGAAAAGATACTCTTTTCAATAGATAACATATGGGATTATTCTGTTATATACAAGTTTCCTCAAGACTTAGATTTTGAATCATTTAACCATATTTATGGTGAAGAAGAGAGTAATGGGCACTTTCTTCAAGAACAAATATTAATGGATGTAATAAATTCCATTAATACCTTTAAATGATTTCCCATTCACAAAATAATTCAGGCTAGTCATTCACTTTCCGAGGAAACTTATGTTATCGGCCACTGAGCACAGCCCAAAGACCCGCCCGGAATCTCGTTCCCGTGCGGGTCTTCTTTGTTGCACGCAATTTCTGCTACAGGTTCTGCAAAAACATGGAGGCTTGAAAATATCGTTTGGCCAAGCTTTGGAAATAAGCGGTTTGCACGGACAGCATGGCGATAACCATGCAGTTGCGGACCGCCTCCCGCTCCGGCGCCAGAAGCTCAGGCAGAGCCGCCGCGAAGTCATCGGCCTTCTTTTTAACCAAGGCTTCCATAAGGTGGTCATGCTTAAAATCCCGCCCCGCCGATCCCGGCAAATCCAAAACCTGGTCATTGTTGGGGTCCAGCTCCTCGAACAGGCCGGAGTATGCCGCATAGAAATCCGCCGGATGGATCAGGTCATCAGCATCGCTGTCGCAGTGGCGGAATATCCCCAGAAGCAGCCTGCGGATGGATTCCAGGTCCAATGCAGCCCGCAGATCCTCAATAATAAACAGGATAGCCGCCTGCTGGAAGGAATATTTTTTGCCGAGCCGCGGAGAACCGATAATTTCCTTCAAGTCCCGCTTCACCCAGTTCTGTACTGCAGTGACGGCAAAATGATTGTATTCGATCTGCCCCCCCAGGGCTACAATATCACTAAGCGAAAGCCCGGCCTCTTGGGCAGGATTGATATTCATCACCTTGGCCAGAATGGGCGAGATGGATGCACCCACATATGCTTCGAAGGAGCGGCTTTGACCCGGCTGCTCCCGGCGCGACTTCAGCCATACCTCCTGGAGGATGGCTTTTGGGGATTTCCCGGGCTGGCTAGACAGGCTTATCAGCAGCTGGGACATTTCTTTGCGGGTTAATTGAAAGGTTTCCATAAGAATCCCCTCCATTTCAAGTTCATATGAACTCATATTACGACAGAGCCTGTGAATTGTAAAGAATGGAGGTGCGGCTCAGTCAGCTTGGTTGTCACCCGCCCTAACCGGGGCTATACTGCCTTATTTGGGGCGTTCCGGTTGATTTCGGACGTTGAGCCTCCAAGAAGTTTCCTGATAATATAGGTTCATAAGAACTTATAATGTGTAAGTTCATGATATAAATTCATTTTATATCAAATCCATGAGATGGGAGTTTGTCCATGATCGTCCTGAATCTTTTAGCAGTCGCATTCCTGATTCTCGCCACAGCCTTCTTTGTGGGAACGGAATTTGCCGTAATCCGGCTGCGCGCCAGCCGGGTTGACCAACTGGTGATGGAGGGTAAGAAAAACGCCCTTGCCGTCAAACAAATCACCTCCAACCTGGATGGATATCTGTCCGCCTGCCAATTAGGTATTACCATCACTGCTCTAATCCTGGGCTGGCTGGGCGAACCGACCGTAGAAAAAATTCTTCATCCCGTATTTGAGCGTTATGAATTCCTTCATGACATAAGCGGAATCCTTTCAATCGTAATCGCTTTTGTTTTCATTACCTTTTTGCATGTAGTTCTGGGCGAGCTGGCGCCGAAGACGCTGGCCATCCACAAGGCGGAGGCCATCAGCTTCCTTGTGGCGAAGCCGATTATCTTCTTTTATAAAGCTATGTATCCGTTTATCTGGGCCTTGAACGGCTCCGCCAACTGGATCGTGCACCTGTTCGGCATGAAGCCCGCCAAGGAGCATGAAGAGGCCCACTCCGAAGAAGAGCTGCGCCTGATCCTGGCAGAGAGCTATGAAAGCGGCAAGATCAACCAGGCGGAATACGGCTATGTGACCCGGATCTTCAACTTTGACGAGCTGCTGGCCCGTGAAATAATGGTGCCGCGGACGGACATGGTATGTGTCGATCTGGATGTGGAGCGCAAATTCAACCTGCGGGTAATGAAGAAGGAACAATATACCCGGATTCCTGTTATGGCCGGAGACAAGGACCATATTCTCGGCTTTATCAATACCAAGCAGCTGTTTATGCAGTTAAATGACGATCCCAATCTGGATATCGCCACCCTCGTGCAGCCTGTGCTGTCCGTTTCCGAATCCATTCCCATCAAGAGCCTGATCCAACGGATGCAGCACCAGCAAATCCATATGGCGATTCTGGTGGATGAATACGGCGGCACCTCCGGTCTGATCACCATCGAGGATATTCTGGAGGAGATTGTCGGGGAAATCCGGGATGAATTCGATGCCGAGGAAAAAGCGGATATTACCCGGATTGGCGAGCAGCATTATGTGGTGGATGGCAAGCTCTCCCTGGACCGGGTGAATCAGCTGATTCATACCCACCTGGAGAGCGATGAGCTGGATACTATCGGCGGCTGGCTCTACACCAACCAGCCCACCATCAAAAAGGGCGGGGAATGGATGTACAACGGCATCCGGTTTACCGTCCGGGAAATGGACCGCCACCGGATCCGCCGCGTGGAGATTCTGAAGGTGGAATAACGCTGTACAAACGAACAGCCTCCGGTGGAGAATCCGGGGGCTGTTTTTGTTCCGTTATGGATGCACCGGTCAGCTGAAATAAGCAACCAGCGGCACCAGCAAGGCTGCCACCACAACTGAGGGCAGAAGGTTGGCCACATTGATTTTCTTAATCTCCAGAATGTTAAGCCCGATGCCGATGATCAGAACGCCCCCTACGGAGGTAAGCTCTGCGGTAATGGCATCCAGCATCCCGGAGCTGACAAACGAGGTGATCAGCGTGGCAGAGAGGGCGATGGCCCCCTGGTAAAGCAGCACTGGAAGGGATGAGAACAGCACTCCCACCCCCAGGGTGGAAGCAAAAATAATCGCTGAGAAGCCGTCCAGCATAGACTTGGTGTACAGCATGTCATGATTCAGCCGGACTCCGCTGTCTATGGACCCGAGAATTGCCATGGCCCCCACGCAATAGATCAGGGTGGTGGTCACAAAACCCACCGCCACCTTCCCCTTGGCTCTGGTGCCCACAAGGCGCTCCAGCTGGCCGCCCAGCTTTTCCAGCCCCTGCTCCACCTTCAACAGCTCCCCCAGCACTCCACCGATGACCAGGCTGCCGATTACAATCAGCAGATTGCTGGTTTTAAACGCCATCATCAGCCCCTGCACCATAATGGCCAGGCCAAGCCCCTGCATAACCGTGGATTTGATGCCCTGCGACAGCTTCGGCAGCGTCAACCCCAGAACGCCCCCCAATATAATCGCCAATGTATTAACTAACGTGCCCCATAATACCATAACCTCTCTCCAATCCTCTCTCGCCCGCATCCGTATTTTTGAATATGCCAAAATCATTATACCCGCTGCGGTCAAGCCCTGTGAACCAGGGCCTGAGAATGTCCCTACACAATAACTTAACTTGGCGCATATCCGGGGTTAATGTTGACTTGCTACGATAATCCCAAGCCGGATAGATGGCCCATGAGCGGTTTGCCGGAGATGTCCGGCAGGAAGGAGAATGATTCATGGATACAGCCAGCCATTTGCTGTTTGGCGCCACCTTGGGCGGCCTGGCCTACCTTCACCCGGAGGTAGCAGCCCAGCCCGGGCTGGCCCAGGCTATGCTGCTTTGTACGGTGGTAGGGTCCCATGCCCCTGATTTCGACACCGTGGCCCGTCTGAAGAGCTACCGCCACTATCTCCGCTACCACCGGGGCATCACCCATTCCCTGCCGGCCCTTGGGGTTTGGCCCGCCCTTATCGCCCTGCCCTTCTCCTGGGCATTCGGTGTATTGGAATCCTTCTGGCTGCTCTACATGTGGACTCTTGCGGCAGTAGGACTCCATGTGTTTCTGGATTGGCTTAATGTATACGGTGTGCAGTGCTTCCGGCCCTTGAACCGGCGCTGGCACCATCTGGACATCCTGCCCCTGTTTGATCCCTTCCTGTTTGCCCTGCACGCCATCGGGCTTGTCGGCTGGCTCGCGGCGGATTGGAGGGCGGTTCATGTTTTCCCTGCCGTGTATGCCGCCTCCTGCGGATATGTCCTGCTGCGCATGCTGTACCAGAAACGGCTGCTAAGACGCATCCGCTCGGAATACGCGGCGGCGGAAACGGGTATCCAGCTTGTTCCCGGCCTGATCTGGGGATGGGGCCAGTTCCTGCTGGAGACGGAGCAGGAATACCGCACCGGCTCCCTCTTAGGAGGCCGCGCTGTTCTGCAGAGCGCCTATGCCAAGGAAAGCGGGCATCCTGCGGCACAGGCCACCTTGGGCGGAGACAGCGTGCGCACCTTCCTAAGCTTCGCCGAGAAGGTGCATGTGAGCATCACAGAGGGCCAGGACGGCTTCCTGGTGCAGTGGCGGGATGTCCGCTTCTGGCATAACAGCAAGCTCCCCTTCGGAGTGGATGTAAAACTGGACACGGATCTCAAGATCATGCGGGAGAACCTCTGCTGGAGCAAAAAGGTATGGGACCCTCCTTATGTCTGAGGACTGGCACCGGCAAGGGGCAAGAGTATAGAAAGCCTGCTTTCCGCGGAAAATAGCTGTGGGCCAAGGATAAACGGGTGGCGGCATCCTTTGGCAGCCTGCGTTTGTTGTCAAGAAGCCGGGCCGCTTCCCGGGTGTATGCTTTCCGAGGCTTTTATCAAAAGCCGGCTCCCTCCGGGGCCGGCTTGGCCGCACCGACGATATCACGCGAAGCAGGAGGAATGTCCCTTGTCAGAGCAAGAGCGTATGGACCCCATGTCCGGGGAGCCCGTGGAAACGGACGGTGTGTATGAGAATGAGTGGGGCCGGGAGGAGTACTTGAACCGCGGCGAGCTGTTCCCCGCAGACCCTCAGCTGGGCACCTCCACCTGGAAGCTGGTGGGCTTGGCCCATGACACCCACACCGGGATCTCGGTGGACCCCCGGTTCCGGGAGGAAATTACCTACCCCGACCGGTTCAAGAGAAAGGGCAACGATAAAGGCGACTGATTGGAGGGCTTGCACAGCCTTCCGGAAAGGAGCGTTATCCTATGGCGAACGGCACTTATCCATCCAAACGGAAGCTTGCGGCATCGTCCCTGCAGTCCAAGGCAGACCGCACCGGACAAGGCAAAGCAAGAGCACGGACAGCCCAGTCCGAAACCGACCAGCTGGATCTGAAAAAGCATTAATCCGGCAAGCCGCCTTATATGCAGCGAAGCGGCATGCCAACACCACCGGACAGGCTGACTAGCCTGTCCTTTCTTTTGTTTTTCGCAAATTCGCCATGATCCCTCTTTTTCTACCATAGCATTCTATTGTATAATCGCAAATGGAAGTTAAACTTGCATATGTTCTCGTATAATAGCAGGAATCGGCCTGCGAGTTTCTACCGGGGCACCGGAAATGCCCTGACTACGAGTGTACCCGTGCCTCTCCGCTTGTGTCGGGAAGCCTCCCCTTGCCGCGCCCTTTGCGGACCTGCGGGCAGGGCTTATGCCTGAGCACAAGCAGATGGAAGCCGCGTTTCCGACACTCGAACACACTGTCCCTGGAAGGGGCGGGTTTGGAGTGTTTTTCGTTTTTTTGCGATGCAATAGATGCTGGAGGGAGAAAGACGCAATGGAACTGTTGAAACAAAAGATTATGAACGAGGGTATCGTGCTGTCCGGCCAGGTCCTGAAGGTGGATTCCTTCTTGAACCATCAAATGGACCCGCAGCTGATGATGGAGCTGGGCAAGGAGTTTGCCCGCCGTTTTAAAAATGAGGGAGTCAACCGGATTCTGACCATTGAATCCTCGGGGATCGCGCCGGCCATTATGACCGCGCTGGTGATGGAGGTGCCGATGATTTTCGCCCGGAAGCAGAAGTCACTGACCCTCCGCGACGATATTTATGTGCAGGAGGTTTTCTCCTTCACCAAGCAGGAGAAAAACGAGATTACCATCGCCAAGAAGTTCATCCACCCGGGGGACCGGGTGCTGATTCTGGACGATTTCCTGGCCCACGGGGAAGCAGCCTTCGGGCTGGCGCGTATTGCCGAGCAGGCAGGTGCTGTGGTGGCGGGTATCGGCATTGTCATCGAAAAGTCCTTCCAGCAGGGGGCAGACAAGCTGTCTGCCGCAGGCTACCGCGTGGAATCCCTGGCGCGGATCGCTTCTCTGGATAACAACGAAGTCCGGTTTGTGGAGGAATAGGACGAGGCGCTTGAAGAAATAGCGGCGTATAAAAGCCATATCTTTTGAATTGGGCTGCCCCCGGCTTCACGGGCCCTGCATTGCGGAGGCTCCGCCATTCTAACGGCGGCTACAGCCGTTATTTGAGGCAATCTGGCCGGTTCGAAGCCGTTTAGACACAAATAAGGACGCCCAGTTCCGTTAGAAACTGAAGCGTCCTATTTTCAACCGAATAACGGCTGCAGCTTCCGTTAGATTTTCCCGCAGACTTTTGCGGCCACCGCGACACAGGGGGGCTGGACAGACTCTTGCTGACCAACAAACCCGAACCAGGGAACCACGCGCAGCCGGAAAGCATCGGAAGCACAAGCAGCTTCTGCCGCATAACCACTACAGCATCCGGGTCCTGCTTTGCAGGGCCTTTTCTTGTGCGTCTCCGCTCTGCTCGTCCATGAAGGAATCGAAGCCTTGGGCAATGGCGCCGTACCGGAATTGCTCCTTGGCCCGCCGGTAGCCGGTTTCGGCCAGACGCTCCGCCAGTGCAGGCTCCTCCCGCAGCCGGATCACCGCCCGGGCAATAGCCTCTGCCGAGGACGGGTCCACGATCAGCCCGGTCTCCCCGTCCAGCACCGCCTCCACCACACCGCCGGAATTGCCGCCGATTACGGGCTTCCCGCAGCTGGAGGCCTCCATGTAGACGATTCCGAAGCCCTCCACATCCCCCTCCGCAGCAATATAGCGGCTGGGCATGACGAATACATCGCAGAGATTATAATACCTCACCAAGTCCTCATCGGCAGCACGGCCCGCAAACACCACACAGTCCGAAACGCCCGTTTCCTTAACCAGCCGTTCCAAGGCCTCCCGCTCCGGCCCGCCTCCCACAATCAGATACATAGCGTCAGGAATGGCCTTGCGTATTTCGGGCATGGCCCGGACCACCATATCGAAGCCCTTGCGGCCCACCAGCCGTCCCAGGGTCATGAGCACATACTTGCCCTCCAGGCCGTGCTTGCGGATCAGCGCCGGGTCCTTTTCCATCCGGTCGTACTGCTCCTCCACGCCAGGATAGACCACCTGGAGACGCTCCGCCTTCACACCCAGCTCCATCATCAGCTTTTTTACATAGGCGCTGTTGACGATTACCGCATCCGCCCGCTGCAGGATGGCCTTGACGATGCTGCGCAGCACCGCATACCGGGTCAGCTTCAGCACATCCATGCCATGGACCGAAACCCCGTATTTCCGGCCGCGGAACACACTCAGAAACCACCCGATAAGCCCGTACAGGATATACCCGTACACGGTGATATCGATAGCTTCCTCCTTGATGACCCGCGCCACCTGGGGAATCATCCGCAGCGTATGCCAGACACTGACCTTCTCATCCCGGAGAAAGGGCTTGCGGATAACCTTGAAGGCTTGTCCCGCATCAAACTCCGCGGCTCCGCGGTAATCGGATGCGTATACCGTGATCTGGTGCCCGGAATGCCGGCACAGGTTATAATAATAGTTCTGCATGCCGCCGACTCCCGGCGGGAATACACCGGCGACAAGCAGAACCTTGCGTTTTTTCATCATGAGGCGGCCATCCTTTTCCGAATAAGATCAATGCTGTTCAGGAGTGTGAAAAGCACCAGCTCCCCCATCAGGTTCCAGATCCGCGTCACAATCGATATCTGGGTGGCCACAACCACAGGAATCTGAAATGCCGATAAGAGGAACACCAGAGCCCCCTCCCGAATTCCGATTCCCCCCGGCAGCGGACTGATCAGGCCAATCAGCCAGGAAACAGCAAAAATCCCGGCCGCCGTGACAATATCAATGGATTTCACACCGAAGGTTTGCAGCAGGAGCCAGAACGCAATCCCCTGAAGCAGGTGACTCATAAAGTAGTAGGACAAATACAGGAAAAACCGCCCCCGCGGCAAGGAAAGCTCCATCCCCCGGAAGCGTTTGGATATCTTGTGAATGATCTTTTGGCTAAACACCCGCACCGGCTCGTAGAAGAAATAAGCAATGGGCAAAAGCACCGCTACCGCCAGCAGAACCGGCAGGAAAATAAAATGCAGGCTGTACAGCAGGATAATCCCGTAAATGCACGATACAATGCCCAGCATCATATTTTCATAGAGGATAGCTGTCATTTGGGTGCCCAGCACCACACCGTGTTTACTGGTCAGATAGACGCGCCCCACCAGGTTCCAGAACCCGCCGGGCAGATACTTGGCGAATTGGGAGGTCATATAAATCACCAGCCCCCGGTACGAGGAAATCTGTTTGCCGGAGTCATTCAGGATTTGGACCCAAATCCAGGCCTGCACCCCCAGGAACACCACAAATATAGACAAAGCCAGATAAAAAAAACTCTTGGCATGCAAGAGGTAGTCCACAATGTCCATGGGCCTCATTTTGAGGTTAACCACAATAAAATAGACAGTGGCCGCAAGGACCACAAACTTTAATACGTTCAAAAGCTTTTTCTTCATAACCGCATCCTTTCTCTGTATGAAAGGGAGCCATTCCGCCGCCTGCGAAGTAATACCATCATTGTACACATCTTCATATCTGCACGCAACGAAGCCGGCACAACCGGGAACTGCACATTCCCCGGGAGAAAAAACCGCTTTATTCTCCATCGTATCCAAAAACCCGCCTTCTAAGCCATTCAACAGCGTATGGGCGCGGAACGGCGGAGGTGACTTTGCAGCTTCTTAAATTTTCCTTAAGCTATATACTTCTTCATATAAAGTCGTTTCCTTAAATGGGCAGCAGCTTAATCCGCTCCTGTTTTTCAGCCTGCTCCACCATGTCATGCCAAGCGGCGGGTTTGTTGGGGAGGATGGCGTAATAGGTTTTCAGGAATTGCGCCACCAGGCTGCCGGGCAGGGCATCCGTCTCCTCATAGGACAGGTAGCACAGGTCCAGCTCACCTACCGCTTCCCCGTCTCCCAGCCAGGAGGGGTGGACGTAATCCATGTCCAGCTTGCGGTAGCCCAGATGGGCCAGCACCTCCCGCCGCACAAACGGGTCCATAGGTTTAATCCCGCCGAAGCTGTGATCCTGAATCAGGTAGGGGTTATAGATTTCGGCGAACATCCCCTTTAGCCTCCGACCGCTGCCTGCCGCCCACTCGTTCAACTCCTGCTGCCTGCGCTTGGCCAGGAACGGACCGACTCCCAGTCCCTCCTTGCCGATAATCGTAAAGTCCGTCATCGCCACTTCCATATCGGGGTAATAGCGGTATTCCGTAGCGCCTACCACCTGCCCCTGCTCTACGGCAACATAGACCCGCAGGCCGTTGTCCTGAAGCGGCTCCTCCCAGAGTGGCGCCTCCAGCACCTCCTCCGGCGGGAAAACCTGCTGCATCAGGCTGTGCATGGCGGCAAAATAGGGATCATGAATAGATGTGATCCGGATGAATTCCATGGATAAGTCTCCTCCTCACTATTGCGGGGATGGCCCCGGTGTCTGCTTTTACTTTGGCGGTAGTTGGCGTACCTGTTGGAAATGGTGTGAACTCGGTTTTTCATATACAATTCCGCCTAGACGCCGTTTTTTGCACATTATAGTCTGTTTTTCATATACAAACCGGTCATTTCCCTGTTCAGGCCGCTTTTGTATATGATTTTTCGCATATAATCGCTGAAAAGGGCCACCAGGCACTTTTTATACTCGATTTTTCATATACACATAGCTTAAACAACCCATCTCGAGTGCTGTGAGTGACATACCTTTGCAGCCGCACCGTCTGCCTCCATCGCCCCAACTATCGGCGCCAGCTCCGTCCAACGGTTCGCTCCGTCCATGGAACTGGACCTCCATAAGTTCATCCATTCAAAAATGGGTTCCGCCACTCCATCAGCACCGCATGGTTCCGAGACTCCGCATCCTCCAGGTATCCGTCCAGCACCGCCACCGGCGTTCTGCCGCAGCGCAGCAAAAAGGTAATCACCGGGTCCTTCAGCCGCCCGGCCAGCACCTCCTCCAGATACTCCTGCGGGGTGAACCGGTCCGCCCACTTGCAGTAGCCGGACATGCGCCCACCGCCCAGCAGGCGCTCCAGCCGGAGCTGCACCACTACCTCGTACATGGTCTGCATCATCCACTTGCCCAGCCCCAGCTTCCGGTAGCGGGGAGAGACGCTGATGTCCACCACATACAGGCTGTTGCCTTCAGGATTATGGGTGCGGATGTAGCCCTCATCGGTAATCTCCGCCCAGGTATGCTGGGGATGGCCTGCATCGTAATTCACCACCAATCCGGTCATGGAACCGGCCAGCTCCCCCTCCACCTCCACGCACAAGGCCCCTTCCGGAAAAAGGGACACATGGTTGGCCAGCTGCTCCTT
>JAQSYT010000420.1 GCA_029256065.1 Paenibacillaceae bacterium | reverse complement strand
GTTTAATCCCGGCTCTGCCACAGACAAACGCCGCCAGCCTCTCTATTCCTACGGGATAATGGAGGTTGATGAGGGAGACGTAACTGCAGTTCACCATTATTATGCTTCACGGGACTAGAGCCTGTCTTATGAACACAGCCCTTAATTTGTCGTATTTCGGTATATTTCGACATATTCCTTCTAATTCCCCCGAATTTCGGTTATAATGAGGCTATTCCTTGCATCTCTCTTAGAAATGAGTGAATACATGGCTATTAGAATTTTTACCGACGGAAGCTCAGATTTGCCTAAGCGCATTCTGGAGCAATTGGGTATCGTGCAGATTCCCTTGCCGGTTCATTTTGAGGATGAGCAGTTTGATTCCGATATGGATTTGGAGCTCTTTTACAATAAACTCGGTTCGGTCAGTGTGCTTCCCAAAACCTGCAGCCCCTCGCCCAGCACCTTCTTCAACAAGTTCTTAAGCGTGGAGGCCCATGAGCAGATTCTTTGCATCTCGTTGTCCTCAGGACTCAGCAGCACCTACCACCATGCCGTGATGGGCAAAACCATGGTAGAGGAGGAGCATCCCAGCCGTCTTCCAATTGAGGTGCTTGACAGCAAGAATGCTTCCTTGGGGCTGGGGCTTCTGGTTTACAAGGCGGCCCGCATGGCTAAGGAAGGGCACAGCATGAGTGATCTGGTGCAAAGCATGAAGCGGAGCATCAGTGAGGTCAAAAATTATTTTGTACTGGATACGCTGGAGAATGTTATCAAAGGCGGAAGGCTGGACCGGGTCCGTGGAGCCATTGCTTCTGTACTGAACATTAAGCTTCTGATGTGCGCCAGCGAAGAAGGCACGCTAGAAGTGCTGGAAAAGGTCCGCGGCACCCAGAATGCCATCAAGAAGATGATTGACCGGATCGGTGAGGCTGGACATGATTTCGAGAAGAAAGTGCTTGCCATCGGCCACAGCAATTGTGAGGAACGGGCTCATGAGGTGATGGAGATGATTCTGAAGCGGTACCCCTTCAAAGAGGTTATTGTGGCAGAAATGGGACCGGTTATCGGCACCTATGCAGGCAAGGGCGGTATTCTGGTATCCTTTGCGTAAGTTGCCCCAAAAAGTGAAGTGAAGCGAAAAAAAGCGTACAGCGGGAATTCCGCCGTACGCTTCTTATTTTTTGGCCGGAGGGATGCGGGTCCGGGAGACCTGCTCCAGAAAGGACAGGGTTTTCTGCAGGTATTCCCGTTTATTGACGCTGTAGATCAGCTCATGATGGCCCTGAGGCAAAAGCCACAGCTTGGATAAAGGCTGGGTGGTCTGATTATCAATAATTTCCTGGGCTTGCTCGTAGGGCGCTTTTTCGTCCATCATGCCGTGAATCATGAACAGCGGGATTTTATAGGAGTTTTGCAGGATTTTCTCGTAAGGAATCTGGCTCATATTCACGCCGTTCATCACCGGGAAGAACATCCGGATCAGGGACAGAGAGGGGAACCGGGGCAAATCGGCATGCTGCCGGATATTGTGATAGAGGGTATCCGGAGACAGGATAAAGGAGCTGTCCAGGATCATGCCGGTAATGTCCTCACTCTGCAGGGCTGCACCGAGGGCTGTTCCGGCGCCCATGGAGAATCCCCAAATGAAAATTTGCTTGGGGTTCTTCTGCTTCACGAAATCGATAGCGCCTAATAGCTCGAAGGTCTCTTGAACACCGCCGGTGACGACCTGCTCCGGATGAACAAAGCCGTAGTCGAACATCAGGACATTGAAGTTTTGCATGTGGGCTGCTTTGGCCAGATCGTACATTGGCACCCAGCTCTCCTCCCGGTTGGCGCCGTAGCCATGGGAGAAAATAATAGTGCGGGAGGCCCCGTCTGCAGGCAAATACCATCCTTCCAGCTTGGAGGTCTGGTTAATGCTGGGGAAGGTTATTTCTTCATAAGGAACACCTATGGCCTCCAGCGGGTTAGATGACAGCGGCGCAATAATCGGCCGGGCGAGGAGCCATGCGATATAGGCATGGAAGGCTACGGTCAAGGCAAGGACCGAAGCGGTCAGCGACAGGAGGAGAGCCAGCCAGAACCTGGGTCTGGCCAGGATGCTCCGTTTCTTCATGGGAACGCTTACAATACCTCTTGCTGTATGAACGGATGACATCACTCTCATATGCGTTCCCTCCCTCGGCTGTCTGGAGCAATCTGTATTCCCTCAAACCGGCTTCCCGATTTCGAGGCTTCCATAACCTTATCCGCCCTGCGGCTTGGACCAGGTTATTACAGGGGTATATCTATAGTATGAATCCGGGGGTCTAACGGCGTCAATCTCCGTCGCAAAATGTAAAACCGCTGTAATCTGGCTGTAATGAATTATTGGCGGAAATGAGTCTTTATATTGGAAAAATGGCTTCCTGTATATGGACTCGCCTTGTATGCAGGTGCTATAATGTTCAGGATATCCAGGCATATGCCTACGGGAAGGCGGAAGAGACAATGGGCAAGGAAATGATGCGTGTCGCGAGCCAGCGGCAATTGGCGCGCCATGTATACGAGCTGGTGCTGGAAGGGGAGCTGGCCCGCAATATGGCTGAGCCCGGACGGTTCGTGCACGTGAAGGCGGAGATCGGCAACGATCCTCTCTTGCGGCGGCCGATCAGCATCTGCGAGGCGGATGTGGAGAAGGGCCGGTTTACCATGATTTACAGAGCGGAAGGAAAAGGGACCCTGCAGCTGGCCGGCAAACAGGCCGGGCAGTTAGTGGATATTGTCGGCCCGCTGGGACATGGCTTCCCAGTAGACGAAGCTCAACCGGGTGAAACAGCCCTGCTGGTGGGCGGAGGGATTGGCGTACCGCCGTTGTACTACCTGTCTAAGCAGCTGCTGGCTAAAGGGGTAAAGGTCATTCACGTCCTGGGCTTTGCGTCTGCGGCGGATGTATTCTATAAGGAAGAGTTCGAAGCATTGGGGGACACCTATCTGGCTACAGCAGATGGCAGCGCAGGGGAGCAAGGCTTCGTGACGGATGTGATCCTCCGCCATGGCTTGTCCTTCAATGTGCTGTATGCCTGTGGGCCAACACCCATGCTGAAGGCCTTGGATACGGCATACCGGGATCACAAGGGCTTCTTGTCCCTGGAGGAACGGATGGGCTGCGGTATCGGCGCGTGTTACGCCTGTGTATGCAAGGTGCAGGGAGACGAAACGGGCACGAAGTACCATAAGATTTGCAGCGACGGACCTGTGTTTCCTATAGGGGAGGTGGTCTTGTGAGCGTAATGGCCAATCTTGCAGCAGCCACCGATCCCAGACTGGCATTGGAGCTGCCTGGACTGAAGCTGAAAAACCCTATCATTCCTGCATCCGGCTGCTTTGGCTTCGGGAAGGAATTTGCCGATTATTTTGATTTGAATCTGCTTGGCTCTATTGCCATTAAAGCAGCCACCGGCGAGCCCCGTTACGGCAATCCCACCCCGAGGGTAGCGGAAACGCCGGCAGGGATGCTGAATGCCATCGGTTTGCAAAATCCCGGCGTGGACGGGATTCTTCAGAATGAGCTGCAGTGGCTGGAGCAGTTTGATCTGCCGATTATCGCCAATGTAGCCGGATCTACCACGGAGGAATATGTGGAGGTGGCCCGGAAGATATCCGGCGCCCCCAATGTAAAAGCCATTGAGCTGAACATTTCCTGTCCCAATGTGAAATGTGGCGGCATTGCCTTCGGTACTGTGCCTGAAACAGCTGCAGAGCTGACCCGCAAGGTGAAGGAGGCCTCTGCAGTTCCGGTCTATGTGAAGCTCTCTCCCAATGTGACGGATATTGTGGAGATGGCTAAGGCAGTAGAGCGGGCAGGGGCGGACGGCATTACGATGATTAATACGCTATTGGGCATGCGCATTGATCTGAAGACCGGCAAGCCGGTTTTGGCCAACAAAACAGGAGGCTTATCCGGACCTGCAGTAAAGCCGGTAGCCGTACGGATGATCTATCAGGTCAGCCAGGCTGTGAACATTCCCATCATCGGAATGGGTGGGATTATGAGCGCGGAGGATGTCATCGAATTCTACATGGCTGGCGCCGATGCTGTTATGGTGGGGACCGCCAATTTTGTTGATCCTTATGCCTGCCCCACTATTATCGGCGGTTTAGCCGAATGGCTGGACAAGCTGCATGTGGGACATATTTCCGAATTGACGGACAGAAGCTGGAAATAGCCGTTGCAGGAATCATTGGAGCCGCAGTTGCCTGAAGCCGTATGGCCGGCAGGGCATCTGCGGTTTTTTTTGC
>JAQSYT010000419.1 GCA_029256065.1 Paenibacillaceae bacterium | reverse complement strand
GTGACATACACCTTGCGTCCTTCGTTATTCTCGTAGTTGCGCACCTGAATGCGCCCTTCTACTGCCGCCAGCCGTCCCTTGCGCAAATAATTGGCACAGGTTTCAGCAAGCTGCCTCCAGGTTACCACCGGAATAAAATCGGCTTCCCGCTCATTCTGGTTGTTGGAGAACGGACGGTCCACGGCCAGCGTAAACTGGGTAACCGCCACACCTTGGGGCGTATAACGAAGCTCCGGATCACGGGTTAAACGGCCAATCAGTATCACACGGTTTAACATTCGAATCCCTCCCAAACATCATCCACGAACAGGCTTAGGCAACGTCATTGACGATGAGGAAACGAATAACCTCATCAGAGATCTTCAAAACACGGTCAAGCTCAGATACAACAGCCGGCTCGGCGTTGAAATGAACGAGGACGTAGAAACCGTCACGCATTTTGTTGATCTCATACGCAAGACGACGTTTACCCATCAGATCGCTCTTGGTAATCTCGCCGCCGTTGGATGTAATGATGTTTGCAAACTTCTCAACCGTAGTTTGAACCACTTCTTGCTCCAGCTCGGAGCGCAGAATGTACATCACTTCATATTTGCGCATGTAAATCACCTCCTTATGGACTATGCGGCTCTCCCACGGGTTATAGAGGCATGTCTCATGCCGGGAGAGCAAGGAGTAACGATGAAAAGTAAATGCTCATCAAAACTCGCACCAATACACTATACCAGAACATGCGATCGATTACAAGCCATATTACGCTTTTGCCCTAACCATCAGCTTCCCGGCCGCCCTGCCTCCAATTAAGCCGATGCCCAACACCACAAGCCCGCCCCCCAGCCATTGCTGCAAGCCAAGAGGCTCCCGCAAGAGCCAGACCGCCAGCAGCATGGACACAAGGGGCGCCACACCGGAGAATGCCGCTGTGACATAAGGATCGCAGCGTTTTACGCCCCGGTAGAATAGCGCATAAGAAACTGCTGTCACAATAAGCCCGTACCAGATCAGCGCCGTCCACTCCAAGGGACCGCAGGCCGCAAGCTGCTCCACCGGCTGCTCCAACAAGGCGGGCAGCAGACTGAACAGGAACGCCGCTGCTGATACCAGAAACGTCTGCACCATAGGATGAAGCTCGTTGTTGCGGTCAGTGTCCAGAGACTGCCTCTTTTTGGCCAGCAGGTTAAACAGCGACTCGCTGGCTGCCGCGCATAACACCAGCAGATTTCCCGCAGTATGACTCCATGAGAAACTCCCTCCTGCACCTTGGATCAGAGCCAGGCCCGCTACAGTGCACAGAATTCCCTGAACCGCCCCCTGGTACAGCGGCTCCTTCAGCACCATCCGGGCCAGCAGGGCCGTAATAGCCGGTGCGGTACCCAATAGAACGCCTGCTTCTCCGGCACTGGTCAACGGCAATCCGAAGAGCAGCAAGCAGCGGAAGGCGAACATGCCGAAGAATGCCTGGAGCAGAATGGCCATCCACTGATCTTTTTTCATTCCGCGAGCTGTGTGCCTGATCCTGCTCCCGTATATAGGAAGTAATACTACCAGCATCATTCCCAGGCTGACAGCCTGAATCGTAAATGCATCCAAGTGGTTGCCCAGCACCCTTCCGGTGATTACCGAAGTGCCAGCCAGCATAAATGCCCCTGCCAAATACGCCTTTCCCCAACTGCTGCTATGCGTCTCCACCTTCATGCTCTCCTCCATGTTGCCTGTATTTGCTATAATTGTAGGATGCGGGACCTGCTGGAGACAGTTCCAGTCCGGGGTCAAAAGGAGGGAGCCAGTTGGTGCAGGAGCATGTTTGGGGAATGGAGCTGCACCGCGGCGGCGAGATCAGCCTGTCGCGGCAAATTTTTGTGGGGGCGCGGGATGCCATTCTGGCCGGCAGATTATCTCCCGGAGAGGCTCTTCCTTCTACGCGGCAGCTTGCAGGACTATTGGGCGTATCCCGGAACACCGTCTGTGACGCTTACGATATGCTGCTGGCGGAGGGCTTTCTGGTGAGCCGGCAGGGATCACCTACACGGGTAGCTGAGGGGTTGGCTGCACAAGAATGCCTGCGGAACCGCAAAGCGGAGGTACCGGACCAAGCCGCAGGAAACCCTCCCTCCTATCCGCCTGTGGCCCATGATTTTCAGACCGGACGCCCCGATCTGCGGGAATTTCCCTGGACTCTATGGGCCAGAATGGTCAAGGAGGCTGGAGAGAATTTGCCGCCATCCGCCCGCGGCTATGGCGAAGTCCAAGGTTATGTTCCGCTGCGCCGGGAGATTGCCGGTTGGCTGTTCCGCAGCAGAGGCATGCGGGTGGAGGAATCGGATATCTTTATTACTGCGGGAGCCACCCAAGCCCTGCATCTCTTAGCTGATCTGCTGCCCCGCAGGGAAGGGGATTTGTTTGCCTTGGAGAGCCCCTCCCACCCGGCTGCCCATGCCATTGCCGCGTCCAGAGGCTTCTCCCCCTGCTGGATACCGGTGGACCAGCATGGCGCACAGATGGAGCCGCTGGAGGGCCAACAGGTGGCCGCCGTCTATGTGACCCCCTCCCACCAGTTTCCCCTGGGAGGTGTACTCCCCGCTCCCCGGCGTGCGGCTTTGATCCGCATGGCTGAAGCCCAGGATTTCTATATTATTGAGGATGACTACGACAGCGAATTCCGGTATGCAGGCGCGCCAATAAGCCCACTCTATACCTTGGATCAAGGGGTAGGCCGGGTGATTTATGTGGGCAGCTTCAGCAAAACCATGTTTCCTGCCCTCCGGTTGGGCTTTGCCATCGTTCCTCCCGCACTTCAAGAGGCATGGCGGAGCCGGAGGACCTATCTGGATGTGCAGAGCCCTGTTCTGGAGCAGGCGGCGCTGGCGCTATTCTTCCAGACCCGCAGCTGGGACAGGCATATCCGGCGGATGAAGCGTCTTTACGGGCACAAGCGGGAAGTCCTGCTGGAGTCCATTGCCCAGGCCTTCCGCGGCTCAGCCGTTCCCTGGGGCGACGCTGCAGGCCTTCATTTGGCCCTGCAGTTCCCAGGCGAAACCTTCAGCAGGGATTTTATCAGTTCCTCCCGCCAAGCCGGAATCCGGATCAATCCCCTATCCGTCTATTGCCCCGGCCAAGGAGACCACGGGGACAAGCTGCTGGTGGGATATGGCCACCTGAACCCCCGTGAAATCCGGGATGGTATAGAAGCTCTGGCCTCCTTCATAACCGGATATTAGACTGCCATGCCTTTTTTCAAAACCGGCAAGCAAGTCTCCACGGTTTTGCCAATGGTCCGGACAACCTCCTCAAGTTCAAGAACCTCAAGAGGCTCCGTCTTGACCGAAGCCGCATTCTTGAAATCCCCTTCCAGTTCCCCGATCAACGGAACCAGAGCCTCTGCGGAGATTTCATCAACTCCGCTATAGTTTGCTCCGCAGAGCTCCTTCAGCTCCAGCGGGTAATGGTCGATCAGCTTCCCGTTCAGCCGCCAAAAATCCCGGTAATATTGTTTTTTCACTTCCTGCTTGATTTCAGCGGGCAGCCATTTAACCTTTTTAAAATAAACATCACCCAGCCAGATGGAGTCGGCAACCAAATGGACATAATAGCCCAGATGAAACGGATCCTTCTCCACCGCCAAATATTTTTGGTAAAATGCCCGGTGATCCACATAGCTGATGCCCTCGGCATCATCCTTCATAAAGTGGGATCGTTTTTTCAACTCACTGCCACTAAGCTGATGGGCGTCGGGAGCAAGGTTTCCCAATACAAAAGCATCGTTCTGGAAACCCAGTTCCCGCTCTAACAAAGTGGCGATGGCATAATGCATGACTCTGGAACCGATTTTCCCCACTCCCTCTGACAAGGTATATAGCATTGACCATCAAACAGAAGCCAGTTTCGCAACCGCTTCTTCCTCAGTGGACAGAAAGAAGACTTTTCTCCCGTGATTGCTTTCATAAATAAAATCCTTCAAGCTCTTGCTGGTATAGCCGGAAAAGTCACCGACAATCGCCAGCTTCACTTGGTAATTGGTGAATTTCTGCAGAATTTCACCGGCCAGCTTGGTCTTCAGATCAAAAAACTCCTCGCGGATCGCCGCTTTATCCAGAACAATCCGATCCGTTCCGGTTTCATAGCGGACGGTTGCCATAAAATCCAGAGCCGATTGGACATCTGTGATTAATTGCTCCTCATGGACAACCCGTACGATCATTTTTCCGTTTTGCTCCAGTGTATTTAGTTTCATATGAACCCCCTTCTCCTGCTTATGATTAAATAAACCAGTAATCTTT
>JAQSYT010000418.1 GCA_029256065.1 Paenibacillaceae bacterium | reverse complement strand
GGACGGCTGGAATGTCTGCGGTCCTCTCTTATTTTATGTTTACGCAAATTACCGAGCGGTTTGCCGGAAGTGCGATGCAGCTTGGTACTTTTGGAGGCATCCTGATCGGTATACTGGCTGCCTTATGCTACAGGCGGTTCAGATTTATCCTGCTGCCCGAATATATCCAGTTTTTTGGGGGGCCGCGCTTTGTGCCCCTGATCACCAGTGTGGCTACCATCTTCCTGTCGGGAATCGTTGTGGCGGTTGGCCCCTGGGTTCAAGAGTTATTCGGCTTGCTTGGGGAATTTTTGCTTTCCCTTGGGGGCTTTGGTGCCTTCCTTTACGGCTTTGGATACCGGCTGCTGGTACCCTCCGGGCTGCATCATATTTTGAACAACGTATACTGGTTCCAACTGGGGTCATTTCAGCTCCCTGACGGCACCATGGTATATGGGGATATTCCCCGCTTCTTCTCCGGGGATCCTACTGCGGGCACCTTCATGGCGGGCTTATATCCGATCATGATGTTTGCGCTTCCCGCCGTGGCCTTGGCTATCATCCAGGAAGCCCGGGAGGATCTGAAGCCCAAAATCCGTAAAACCTTTCTTACCGCGGCGCTGGCTTCCCTTCTCACAGGGGTGACCGAGCCGATTGAATTTGCTTTTTTGTTCGTGGCGCCGTATTTATTCTTCATCCATGCCGTTTTGTCCGGCGCTGCCATGTGGATTGCTTATTCGCTGGATATTCATCACGGATTTTCGTATTCGGCAGGAGCTATTGATTTTATCATCAACATGCATTTGGCCCATAATGAGTGGCTGATTTTGCCAATCGGGATTTTGTATTTCGCCATTTATTACTTTTTGTTCCGCTATGCCATCGTCAAGTACCAGCTGCCTACCCCAGGCCGGGAGGAAGGCTCCACCATTGATGAATTCGCCGGGGATATCCCGTACCGGTCGCCGTTAATTCTCCAGGCCTTAGGCGGCAAAAATAACATCAAGACCATTGAAGCCTGCATCACACGGCTCCGTCTTACCCTGGTCAACGACAAGCTGATGGACATTGCCACCCTGAAGCATTTGGGAGCTGCCGGCATTATCCGGCTGGGTGCCGGGAATGTTCAGGTGGTATTCGGCACCTTCTCGGAGCTGATCCGGGAGGAGATCGTGCGGATTACCAAAAAGGATCTTCACCAGGTGCTGTTCAACTCTCCCATGCTGGGCCGGATGATTCCTCTGGAGGATGTGCCGGATCAGATTTTCTCCAAGAAAATCGTCGGCAACGGGGTAGCATTCCTGCCTGAGAAAGGCGAGCTGGTGGCTCCGGTTAACGGAACGGTGACGCTGATCTACCCGTCGCTTCACGCATTGGGCATCACAACAGACGATGGTCTGGAGGTTCTCCTGCATGTGGGCATCGACACCTCCCATTTGAACGGAAAATACTTCACCTGTATGGTGAAGCAGGGGGACCGGGTGGAAGCAGGTGATCTGCTGCTCAAGTTCAACCTGAACAAGGTGAAGCAAAACGCCAAATCCTTGGCGACACCCATGCTGATTACCAACTCCGACCGCATCAAATCCTGGAGCTTCGCCCCGTTTAAGTCCGTCCGGAGGGGACAAGCATCGGTTATGTCGGTTATTCTGAAGGATGAAATACGTGCAGCGGGGGGTGAGACCAATGGTTAGGGGATTCGGCGGGGCATCAGGGTTTGCCATCGGCAGGGCGTTTGTGCTGCCCTCACTGGAACTGGAGCTGCCCGATAAGCTGGTGGATGTGGCGGATTTGGCTGTGGAATTCGAGAAGCTGTATGAGGGCATCCGTTGCTCCAAAAGTGAAATTGAGAATATTAAGCAGGATATCTCCGATCTCATCGGCGAAGAGGAGTCCAATATCTTCAACGCCCATCTGGCTATATTGGAGGATCCTATATTTATGAACGAAATCCAGGGGCTCATGCAGCGCCATTACAAGGCGGCGGAGGTGGCGGTGAAGGAAACCATCGACAAATTCGTCAGCATGTTCGATTTACTGGACGATGATTACATGAAGGAGCGTGCAGCGGACATCAAGGATGTGGGCAACCGCCTCTTGAAGCATCTGCTGGGGGATTGGGAGGAGACCGATCCGCCGGCGGACACGCCCTATATCCTGGTGGCCAAGGAGCTGAGCCCTTCCCATCTGGCCCGTCTGGATTCCGCCCAGGTGCTGGGTGTGGTCACGATGCTGGGAGGCACTACCTCCCATGCCGCCATTATGCTTAGGGCTATGGGCATTCCATTCGTAATGGGAATGGAGAACCGGCTTCCCTCCGCCATTCAAACCGGCGACAGCCTGATTATCGACGGCGATGAAGGCAGCGTAATCGTGAACCCGCCTCAGAATGTCATTGCTGTCTATGAGGAAAAGCGCAGCCGTGCTGCGGCCAATCTGGAGCGACTGAAGCAAATTGCCCATGTGCCCACCATCACCAAGGACAGCGTCAGAATGGAGCTGAAGGTCAATATCAGCTCAGCCAAGGAGCTGGACATGGCGATGAAGTATGGTGCCAAGGGTGTGGGGCTGTTCCGGACGGAGTTTCTGTATATGGACCGGGTATCCCTGCCGCTGGAGGATGAGCAGTACGAGGTTTACCGGGAGGCCGCCATCAAGTTGGGGGAGCAGCCTCTGGTGATCCGGACGCTTGATATTGGCGGGGACAAAAGCGTAAGCTTCATGAACCTGCCTCAGGAGGATAATCCGGCGTTAGGCTACAGGGCCATCCGCATTCTGCTGGACTGCCGGGAGCTGTTCAAGACCCAGCTGAAGGCGATTCTCCGGGCATCTCTGCACGGCAATATCCGGATCATGTATCCCATGATTTCCTCAGTGGATGAGGTGCGGCAGGCCAACGAGATTCTGGAGCAGGCCAAGGAAGAGCTGGCGGAGGAGGGCAAACCCTTCAAGGACGACACTCCCGTGGGCATTATGATTGAGGTGCCAGCGGCGGTGGTGGTGGCGGATTTACTGGCGGAGGAGGTGCAGTTCTTCAGCATCGGCACCAATGATCTGATCCAGTACGCTCTGGCGGTGGACCGGATGAACGAAACGGTGTCCAATCTGTATGATCCGTACCATCCGGCTGTGCTCCGGCTGTTGAAGCAGGTGGCGGATGCGGCCAAGGCCAACGGCATTCCGGTCAGCGTCTGCGGGGAGCTTGCCGGCGATCCGGAGGCAATCCCCCTGTGGCTGGGGCTGGGTATTCATGAGCTGAGCATGTCTGTTCAATGCCTTCTCCCTGTGAAGGAGCAGGTGCTGCAGAGCGATGCCAAGGCCGGCCGGGAATTTCTAGCCGAGGCGCTGCGTTTGCGCCTGTCCAGCGAAATCAAGGAAAAGCTGAGAGCCGTTTCACAGACGACCCTGAAATAACACGGTCCAGGCCAACGGCCGGATGTGTGATGGAAGCCTCGAGATCTACTTTCTAAATAAAAAGGAGGACAAGCACTATGGAACTGACCGGCAAAAAAATACTGGCCTTTACGGAAGAGGAATTCGAGGATCTGGAAATGTGGTATCCGGTGCTCCGTCTGCGGGAATCCGGAGCGCAGGTGGATATTGCCGCCACAGAGGCAGGCAAGGTGCTTCACGGCAAATACGGAGTTCCCATTACCTCCGATTTAGCTTTTGATGACATATCGTCGGCGGACTATGACGGACTTTATGTTCCGGGAGGATGGGCGCCGGACAAGCTGCGCCGCTATCCCCAGGTTCTCCGTCTGACCCGTGAGTTCCATGAGGCGGGCAAGCCCATTGCCCAGATCTGCCATGCCGGCTGGGTGCTCATCTCGGCAGGGATTGTGAAGGGCTATACCATGACCTCCACACCGGGGATCAAGGATGATCTGGAAAATGCCGGCGCCACTTGGATCGATGAAGAGGTGGTCATTGACCGGAACATTATTTCGGGACGGCGTCCGCCGGACCTTCCCGCATTCTCCAAGGCGTTTGTGGATGCTCTGGCAGGTGCCGGCCGGGTATGATGAAGCATCTGGTCCGATGGCTTCCCCCCGTGCTTGTGATGGGAGCCATCTTTTATTTTTCCTCCCGCACCGGCGATGAGCTGGGTTCGCTGATGCCCTTTTTTCACCGGCTCTTTCCTGCTATGGAGAGTTTTGACTGGGGGCATTTTGTCGCTTATTTTGTCTTGGGATTGACCTTTCTGTGGGCTATTGCCGGCCCCAGACCGACCGCGCGGCAGCGGCTGGCTGTTGTTTTGCTGTGCACCGCCTACGGACTTACGGATGAGTTCCACCAGCTGTTTGT
>JAQSYT010000039.1 GCA_029256065.1 Paenibacillaceae bacterium | reverse complement strand
TACGGAGCAAAGATATGCTCTCTCCTCAAGAAATGGAGCATGTCCTGGGCCAGTTTATGACGTCCGAATGAATGCTGTCCTGCAGGTCCGAAAACAGCCATTCTGGTCCAAAAATGATAACAGCCTTCAGCCGGTCCAGCGGCTGGAGGCTTTTTTGGGTTGCAGGGAGCCGCAGATTGCTCTATTTGGGCGGGAAATCCGTCCCGATTTCCGGCGTGCTGGTCCTTTGTACGTGTAATTTTGCGGAGAGCTTACATAGGTTGACTATTGTACAGCCCTAAAAGGAGGATGTGGCATGACGAGAAAAGTGGCCAACACCAGAACAGTATTGAAGGTGAAGGAGAAGGATCTTATTCCTCACCGGGAAATGGAGCATATTCTAAGCCAATTTATGACGCCGCAGTGAAAGCGGCGGGGCGGGAAGCTGAAGAGGAGGAACCGGTATGGGATTACTGGCCAGAATTGAAGAACGCACAGCGGAGGTAGCTGTTGTAGGAATGGGCTACGTGGGATTGCCCTTAGCTGTGGAGATAGCCCGGGCCGGATTTAAGGTGCTGGGAATCGATACTGATCCGGATAAGGTAGCGAAGCTGAAATCGGGCACATCATATATATTGGATATGGATAGCAGCGAATTGAGCCAGTGGACCGGAAGCGGTGCCCTTCGGCCCGGCTCGGACTATGCCGGACTCAGCCGGACAGAAGTTGTTGTGCTCTGTGTACCCACTCCGTTGGACGGAAAGAGAGAGCCGGACACCTCCTTTATTGAAGCCGCGGTTGCACAATTGGTCCGTTACTTGAAGAAGGGGACGCTGATCATCCTGGAGAGTACCACTTATCCGGGCACGACAGAGCTTTTGCTGCGCAAGCGTATGGAACGGGAAAGGAATTGGCAGGCGGGCGAGGATTTTTATGTCTGCTTCTCACCCGAACGGGTGGACCCGGGCAACCGTCAATTTTCTCTGCGCACCACGCCCAAGGTAATCGGCGGCAGCACCGTGGCTTGCCTGGAGGCAGGGCAGGCCTTTTATGAGACCGTGTTTGACCGGGTGGTGCCTGTCAGCTCCAACGAAGCCGCCGAGCTGTCGAAGCTGCTGGAGAATACTTTCCGCAGCATCAATATCGGGCTGGTGAATGAATTGGCCCTGCTGTGCGAGCGTATGGGGGTGAGCATCTGGGAGGTGGTGGATGCGGCTGCCACCAAACCCTTCGGATTTATGCCTTTTTATCCGGGGCCGGGAATTGGAGGGCATTGCATTCCTATTGACCCCCTCTATCTGTCGTGGCAAGCAGAGAAGCTGGGCATTGACTTGAAATTTATCCGGTTGGCCGATGAATTGCACCGGGGCATGCCGGAGCGGCTGGGCAGACGCATAGAAGGGCTGCTGGAGGCGGAGGGTAAGGCGCTCTCCGGGGCTGGCATTGTTATCTGCGGGATCGCATATAAGAAGGATACGGATGATGTCCGGGAATCCCCCGCATTGGAACTCATGGAGCATTTATTGGAGAAAGGGGCGCAGGTAATCTACCACGATCCTTATGTGCCCGCCTGCCGGGTGGCCGGAGCTGATTTTGTCTCGCGGACGGCGGAGCCGCAGCTGTGGACCGGGGCGGACCTGGTGGTCATCGCCACCGATCATGCGGCAGTGGACTACCAGCAGCTTGTGGATCATGCGCAGCTTGTGTTTGATACCCGGAATGCCACGAAAGCCTGCAGCGGCGGAAGAATCGTGCTCCTCGGCGGAAATGGGGCGGAGAGTGCGGGAAGCGGAGGAGGCGTGTGAGTGTGAGTGTTAGTGTTGGTGCAACCATCAGCCTGTGCATGATTGTCCGGGATGGGGAGGAAACGCTGGGAGCGTGCCTGGCATCCGTTCAGGGTATCGCCGACGAAATCATTATTGTGGATACCGGGTCGGTGGACGGCACCCGGCGGGTTGCGGCGGCATATACGGATAAGATTTTTGCGTATGCCTGGGAGGATGATTTTGCGGCGGCGCGGAACTATTCCTTCAGTCTGGCCGGCGGAAGCCACATCCTGTGGCTGGATGCGGATGACCGGATTGGCGAGGAGGACCGGCAGAAGCTGGCTGCGTTGAAGGAGGAGCTGAGCCAGCAGGTGTCTGCTGTGGTGATGCCCTATTGTCTGGCGGAGGATTCCGCCGGGCGACCGCTGTTGGCCGACCGGCGGCTGCGGCTGGTCCGGCGGGAGGCGGGCTGCCGCTGGTTTGGGCGGGTGCATGAATATTTGGAGTTTCCCCGGGATGGGGAGGTGAGGGCTTCGGATGCCATGATCCGGCATACACGCCCGGCAGGCCACTCCCGCCGCAATCTGCGGATTCTGCGCCGGTGGATCGCCGAGGAGCCGGGAGTGTCGGGACGGAGGCTGTTCTGGTACGCCAATATCTGCTATGAGCGGGGAAAGGTGCTTCTGGCTGCCGAGGGCTACCGGAAGCTGCTGCAGGAGCCGGCGGGCTTCCGTGAAGACCGGCTCATCGCCTGCTTCCGGCTGGCTGACTGCTGCAGGCAGCTGGGGGATGGGCGCGGCCGGCTGGAGGGCCTTCTCGGCTCCTTCCATTATGGTCCGCCCCAGGCGGATTTCTGCTGCCAGCTGGGGGAATGGTTCGGGGAGCAGGCTGACTGGACCACTGCCGCCTATTGGTACACCCAGGCTATCGCGGTAAGCAGGCTGGATCCCGGCTTGCGGCCCATCTCTCCGGCGGCCCTGACCTGGCTGCCCCATGCCCGGCTGGCTGCTATTTGTCTGCGGCTGGGGGACATCCAAGCGGCGCTGCGGCACAACGGGCAGGCGCTGCGCTACCTGCCTGACGATCCGGGCTTATTGGCAAACAAGGCCCGGCTGGAAGCGGCACTCCGCCCCTGACAGCCGGGCACTTGCTCCGCCCCGTGGCGGTCCGTATGAGTCCGGTGAAGCTGCTGGGGCCGGAAGCGGCCAGCCGTGGGAGCCAAAGCGGACAGTGCGGACAGTGCGGACAGTGCGGACAGTGCGGACTACATGGACGCAGGGGCCAGCCCTATGGTCCCTGCCGATTGCGGGGAAAGCAGCGGCCAACCATGCAGCATGAGCGGGCTGCGGAAATCTCCGGAGCCGTGTTGCCCGCAATGGCAGTACAAACGCTGCAGGATAACAGCAGGTCTAACGGCGGGAAAAGACCTTATTTGCCCCAAAAAGGCAGTTCAATAATTTTAACGGCGGTGAGAGACGCTATTCCACACAAATAAGCTGGATCCGGCATAATCGGGCTCCCTAAGCGTCTCTCCCTTCCGTTAGATCCGGTGGCTGGCGCGATCACCTTCACCTGCTAAGAATGGCTGCTCACGGTATTTACGTATGCCGCCACAAAAACCGCCGGCGAGTTCCAATAGATTGTCATTTCGTTAGTGGAATAGCTCTCATTATGGTCCACATAGCAGGCGGCGGGGGCGGCTCCGGCTAACAATGCGGCAGCCGCCTCGTCCTGCAGGCGGACATTGGGTCCCCCCGCCACCATCCCCGGCACCGGCTCGGCTACGCCGTCCCCTTGGGAGGGCCGGTGATGGGGATACAGCACCGGCTTGGCGCCAAAGCCGGTTACATAACAATAGCCCAGCACATTGCGGCCCAGCAGGTAATCCCAGTGGGCCAGAGCAGCCTGGCCGAACCGGGCTTCGCCTGTAAGCTCCTCCGCTGTTATCAGCAGCATAGCCCGGTTCAGCACCAGCATATTGCTGCCCCAGATATACTCCTCCGGCAGCAGAGAAATGCCGAAGCCGTCGGCGCTGCTGCGCTCCGCATAGAGCTCCGCCTCAGCCGTCCAGGCCGCCAGCAGCCGGGTGCGGAGCGCCTCCGGCACCAGGCCGGGTCCGGCATCCAGCAAGCTCAAGGTGCCGTATCCTCCGGTATCCGCCCAGCCCAGCTCACACAGGAGAGAGCTGCCGTGAGCGGCCAAAGACTCCTCCGACTCTGCCAATATCGTCTCCGCCGCCTGCAGATACACGGCCTCCCCGGTGAGCCGGAACAGCTCGGCGGCCGCCCAATACAGCTCATCGTCCCGGCTGCTGTCGCCGTATTCGCCTGTCACAATGCCGGGCGGATTGCGGAAGCCCTCCGCCGCAGGACGCCCCTGCAGGCTGCGCCAGGCCAACTTGGCCGCATCCGCGCAACGCTGCGCCAGGTCCGGGTCCAGCCCCTGGTAGACCCGGGCCGCCAAGGCCATGCCGGCGGCGAATGAACCAGCCGCCGTATCTGACACCGGCGAAAAGATCAGTTCCGCCCCGTCCAGCTCGGGCATACAGTCCCAAGACGGAAATTCCGCTGAGGTCACCTTGTGGTACACCGCTCCGTCAGGACGCTGCATAAGCAGCAAAAACTCCAGCTCCACCTTGACCTCCTCCAGCACATCGGGAAGCCCGCTGTAGTTGGGGATGCCCACCGGCTCCGCAAAGGCGCCGGGGAACCGTTCGTATGCCAGCAGCAAATCTGCAATCGCTTTCACCCCGGCGACTGTGTATTTGCCGTAATCCCCTGCGTCATGCCAGCCTCCGGCTTGGGGATGCCGCTCCTCCGGATTCCCGTGTACATGGGCTTCTGCCAAATGGCAGGCGCCATGGGACCACGGCCCGGCATATTCCTCTGTCAGCTCCACGCCGCAGCGCTGGAAGTAGAAGCTCTTCAGCAGCGCTTTCCCCACCGGAGCATAAGGACGCTCTCCGATGACAAACACCGGCGAAACCGCGCCGGATTCCTTCATCCGGATGAAGAAGCTGCCGGACTGCTCAAAGCCGCTAAAGTTCCCTTTGGCAACAGCCCTGCCCGAGGGTTCATCCTGCTTAAGGGAGGACACCGCCCCTGCAAAGAGAGGGCGCCCCGAATCCAGCTCCACCAGCTCGAACTCCCCCGGCTCAGTGGCGGTAAAAGCCTTCAGCCCCTTCAGCGGATAACCGAGCTGGTTAACAAACACGGATTCTTGCACGTTCAACATAGGAATCAGTCCTTTATCCATGGATTCGTCTGCCGGAACAATGAGGATGACCTCATTTTATAACAGGATATATCCAATCATCCAGTATATTCACAGCTAAGGAATCCATACGCTCTTAATCTGTAGTTAACGACCAATCCCCGCTACCACGGACGCTTCCTTCCCAGCCAGCCATGCCGTTCCCAATGCCCCTTGTCCAGCGGATTCCAGTCATTCCGCTTTTGGTTAAGGCGCATGATGGCGAACATAGCCCGCGTTTTCCAGCCTGCCCTAACGTTGCCTGCAGCCCGTCCCAGCTTGGCGGCCAGCCTTGCCGCATCCTTGCGGATGGCTGCCTTCTTCTCCGCCTTGACCTCCGCCCAATTGGACGCACCCGCGATGCAGGGATACTGGTATATCTGCGGCACTCCCCAATAGAAGAGATTCTGCTTCAGCTGCTTGGTGACGGCGCGTGCTCCGGCCCCTGCCGCGGTGGAGATAACCAGGGCTGTTTTGCCGAACATGGATGGATCGGGCCGGTGGGACATCCAGGCGTAGCCCATATGGTCCAGGAAGGTTTTCATTTGTCCGCTTACCCCGAACACATAACAGGGTGAATCCAGAATGATCACATCCGCCCTCCGGAAAGCCTCCACAATCCGCTGCACAGGCTCGTGATGCCCGCAGTGCTCCTCGCCCCGGTTAAAGCAGCTGAAGCAGCCCACACAGAAGGCTGGTCCGTCCTTAGGCAGGAAAAACTCCTCCACATCCTCCTCCCCCGAAGCCAGCTGATCGGCGACCATACGCGCAATATGGTAGGTGCTTCCCCGGTGCATTTGTCCGTGTACAATAGCGATTTTCATGATGCGGCCCCCTTCCCTTTTTTCCGTTGCTCCTGATGAGTCAGGCTTTCGGTCTGGCATAAACGGCGCTAAACTGGCGGATATGGCTTCGCAAAGATTCCAGTGCCTGCTCCCCGCCTCCGGGTTGAAGGTCCGACCAGCCCAGCAGCAAAAATAGCGGCGCATAGAACTGGGCAGCCATACTGCCCGGATCGGCTTCGATAAATACACCTAAACCAATCATTTCCTTGAACAAATGGCTTTGAAATTCGATTGGACTCTCCAAATACAGCCGCCGGTACACCTCCCGTGCCAATGGATGGGAATATTGGGCCATGGTCAGCATGTTCCGCAATAGAGAAGCAAATTCATCCCGGGAAAAGAAAAGGAACAGCCGCTCCCCCAGCGTGAGCAGCGCTTCCTCCGGCATTGCCGCATAATGCTGCGCCAGCTGCACGGGATTTGTCTCTTCTATGCCCAGCTCCTCGGTCATCTCCCCGTACCGCTTGGGGAACTCGCCGATAATATCTTCGAAAATGGCCTGCTTGCCTGTAAAATGCTTGTACAGCGAGCTTTCCTTGACGCCTACTGCCCCGGCTATGTCCCGGACCGACACACCATCGTAGCCCTTGACCGCAAACAGCCGCAGGGCCTCCAGGATAATTCTCGAGCGGGTATCGTTCATGGTAGGTCAACTCCTTTTGGCTAACAACTGTTAGCCTGATTATAGCGGAGAGGAGCAGAACTGCCAATAACCATTTCGCTGCGTACTGGAGAAATGTGGACTCCGCAGCAACTTTATCCACCTGGTCACGTTTGTAGTTGTATAGAGAGGAGCTGATCAGCTTTGAAAAATAAACTGCACACCCATGGCGCTGCCGCCCTGCTGGCCCTGGCCTTCCTGCTCGGCACCGGAGGCAATCCGGCTTCGGCGGAATCCCAGGCCGCGAGCGCCGATATGGCGCGCCCCGAAGAAATGCCTTACCTCACGCTGGTGGACCCGTTCACGTTGTATTCAGGCCCGGAGACCCGGCCGGATCAGGCGGTAGGCGCCCTGAGTCCGCTTCAGTCCGTGCAGATGCTGCCTATTGAAAGAAATGAGCTTTTGAACATTTCTACGATGGCAAGGGTGGAAGTGGGGACCTGGCTTGGTCCTGTTTGGATCAATCTGAAGGAAGGAGCCTATCTGTTCAACAAACTGGAGGTGAAGGAGGAAGTGCTGACCCTGCTGGAGAAGGAAACGGTTCTGTATGAAGCTCCTGGCAGACCTTCTCCTTATACGCTGGCTCCCCAAAAGGTACAGGCCATTGCATCCGTTGATGCCCACAAGCCTTATACACCGCTGTACAACGAGGATTATTACTACCTGATTCATACCTCCTGGCTGGGAGACATGTGGATTAATCCCCAACACTATGCAGAAAAATACAAACCGCTTCAGGCTACCGGAGCCATTGCCATTTCCTCGGAAAGGTCCGTTTACCTCTATCCCAATGAGCCGCCGCTGGAGAATGAAGCCAAGGTTCAGCCCCAAGTGGTAATGCCCTTGGCCAAATATACGCAAAAGGGCCGCCTGGCTACTCCGGTACTCTGGTACAAGATCGGGACTCCATTAGGTGACCGGTGGATTCTCCAGGAAAGCAGGGACGGTTGGGAAGGAATGAAGGAGAGTAAAGAGACCATCCGCATGCCTGTGCCTTTCACGTACTACACATCATTTTATAGTAAGGAGTCCAATGCACCGAAGCAGCCCCCCCAGGATCTGCAAGCCATCGACAAACTCGGGGATTGGGTGATGGTGCTGGTAAACGGTGAAGGCCGGTGGGTAAACCCATCCTTGGAGATTGCGCTCAGTCTGACAGGGGATATGGAGCATGACCGGACGTTGGGGGTAAAGGAATATACCACGCCCATTGAAATATCCGAATGGACGGTTACAGCGGATTACCCGAGCCCTGGGGCGCTGAAGAATGACCAGGAGCTCCTTGTGTTCACCCGGCAGCAGGTCACTCCGGAGCGGGTTTGGGATTCCCCCAATGGCACCCGTTGGTACTATATTTCAACCTGGAGAGGCCCTAAGTGGGCAATGAATCCGTAATCCTGTGGTGCAACCTGGCGTAACCTTTGTTAAAATGAGGTATACTTGTGTTTGTCGATACAGCAATTGGCAGTTACGCGTACCTTGACAGACAGGGCAACACCATTACAGGAGGAATAAACGAATGCGCATAGACGGAAGACAGCCGGACGAACTACGCCCGGTGAAGATTATTACCCCTTACAATAAACATGCGGAGGGTTCTGTATGGATTGAAGTTGGGGATACCAAGGTGCTGTGTACGGCGACCTTGGAGGAGCGTGTGCCGCCTTTTATGAAGGGGCAGGGCAAGGGCTGGATCACGGCGGAGTACGCCATGCTGCCGCGGGCAACCCAAACCCGCAACCAGCGGGAATCGGTAAAGGGCAAGCTGACCGGCCGGACCATGGAAATCCAGCGGCTGATCGGCCGTGCCCTGCGGTCTGTTGTAGATCTGGAAAAGCTGGGGGAGCGGACCATTACGCTGGACTGCGATGTTATCCAGGCGGATGGCGGAACCAGAACCACCTCTATTACGGGGGCCTTTGTGGCCATGACCTTGGCTATTCACAAGCTGTACAAGGATAAATCCATGAGCGTGTTCCCGGTTCGGGATTTTCTGGCCTCGGTGAGTGTTGGTGTGGTTTCCGGGGCTCCTATGCTGGATCTGAAGTACGAAGAGGATTCGGCCGCCAAGGTGGATATGAACGTGGTTATGACCGGCTCCGGAGCATTCGTGGAGCTTCAGGGCACAGGTGAGGAAGCGCCGTTTTCGAGAGAGGAGCTGGACAGGCTTTTGGGTCTGGGCGAGCTGGGTGTCCATCAGATGATCAAGCTGCAAAAGGAAGCGCTGGGTCCCGTGGCAGAGCTGATCGGCGCAGATAAAGGAAGGTGATGAGAACCCATGAACAAGCAGCAGGTAGTGGTGATCGCCACCCGCAACAAGGGTAAGGTCAAGGAAATGGAGGAGCTGTTTGCCCGCAGGGGCTTCCAGATCCACAGTTTGGACGATTACGAGGGCATTCCCGAGATTGAGGAAACGGGCAGCACCTTTTATGAAAATGCCCTGATCAAGGCCCACTATGTGGCTGATCTCCTGCAGGTGCCCGTTATCGCCGATGACTCCGGGCTGGAGGTGGAGGCGCTTGGCGGACAGCCGGGAGTATACTCGGCCCGGTATGCCGGTGAGAGCGCCAACGATGCGGACAATAACGCCAAGCTCCTGCGGGAGCTGTCCCAGAAGCTGACCTTCCCCTCCGACAAGCTGCCGGTGGGACACCCGCCGGTATGGAGCGCGGCGGACTTCGTCTGCTGCATTGTGCTGGCCGATCCCTCCCGCAAGCAGCATGCCCGCTTCGAGGGCCGGTGCCCGGGTTATATCCTGGGGGAGGCCCGGGGCCATAACGGCTTCGGGTACGACCCATACTTTTATTTGCCGGAATTCGGCAGGACCATGGCCGAGCTGACTGTGGAAGAGAAAAACAAAATCAGCCACCGGGGCAAGGCGCTCCGGCAGCTGATCGAACTCGTATATTGATCTTCTTTTATCCGTCTGTTTCTCCCGTTGGGGGGATGTAAGCGTCAAACAATGTATCTTATTACGCATAAAGAGGCTTCGCGAGGGGATGTAAGCGTCGAACAATGATTGCTATTTCCGTTTTTGACGGGGCAAACCCCCTCGTTTTAGAGAATAGCGATCATTTGTTGATTGCTATCGGCCGAAAAATACCCGTTTTGGTTCAATAGCGAACATTTGATGATCGCTATTTTTCTGTCGCCAGGCTAACTCCGGCCCAGGCTGCCTCACTGCCTCACACAATCGAGATTTTGTAGGTGCGCAGCCAATGATCCGCCTGGATCAGGAAGGCGAACAGCTGGGGCCCTGTCATCAGCTGGCCGAACCACGGGAAATCCGAGCTGGGGCTGTCGGGCTTCGTCATTTCCTTCAAGCCCGCCACGTTCACCAGCGGCAGAAGCGGCGACGACGGGTCGTGGAGGATTTCCCGCAGCTCTGTGCGGACTGCGTTCATGTAGTTGGGATTGTGGGTTTTGGGATAAGGGCTCTTTTTACGGAACAGCACATCGTCGGGCAGAATGCCCTTCAGCGCTTTCCGGAGAATGCCCTTTTCCCGGTCTCCGGCGGTTTTGATTTCCCAGGGAATGTTCCATACATACTGCACCAGCCGGTGATCGCAGTAGGGCACCCGGACCTCCAGGCCGCTGGCCATGCTCATCCGGTCCTTGCGGTCCAGCAGCGTCGGCATAAAGCGGGTCACGTTGAGGTAGGAGATTTCCCTCATTCTGCGCTGCTTCTCGTCCTCGCCCTTCAGGTGGGGCACCTCGGCCAAGGCCTGCTGGTACCTGTTCTTCGCATACACCTCCGGGTTAATAAACGCGGCGGCTTCGGAGGACAGCACCGAGGTGCGATCCTTCACCTTCAGTGCCCAAGGGAAGGTGTCCGCCTCCAAGGCGTCCTGCCGGTGAAACCAGGGATACCCGCCGAAGATTTCGTCTGCGGCCTCCCCGGAAATCGCCACAGTGGCGCCTTTTTTGATTTCCCGGCAAAAAAGCAGCAAGGAGCCGTCCACATCGGCCATACCCGGCATATCCCGTGCGATTACTGCGGCCCGCAGAGATTCTACCAGTTCAGGAGTGTCAAATTCCACCGGGTGATGGATGGTGCTCAGATATTCGCTCATCCGTTTGATCCAAGGCGCATCGGCATTGGGCTGGAAGGCGCTGGACTTGAAGTTCTTGTCGTTGTCTACGTAGTCCACCGAATACGTGGGGACCACACCCTGCCCGTTGGAGGCATAATAAGCGGAAGCAAGAGCCGTCAAGGCGCTGGAATCCAGACCGCCGGACAACAGGGTGCAGACGGGCACGTCGGAGATCAGCTGGCGCTCCAGGGTATCCTTGAGCAGCTCCCGGATTTTCTCCGCCGTTTCCTCCACATTTTCTTCGTGGGGCTTGCTTTCCAAGGTCCAGTAGGCCCTGATGGAGAGGCCGTTCCGGTCCACTACCATGCAGTGTCCCGGCTTCAGCTCCGCCATTCCCTTGTATACCCCGTGCCCGGGAGTCCGGGCGGGACCGATGGCGAAGATTTCGGAGATGCCCTCCTGATCCACCTCTGCCTTGAAATCCGGGTGGGCCAGAATCGCTTTGGGCTCGGAGCCGAAGAACAGCTCCCCGTCCCGGTAGGCGTAAAACAGCGGCTTCACACCCAGCCGGTCCCGCACCAGATAGAGCGCCTCGTCCTTGTCGCTCCATACGGCAAAGGCAAAAATCCCGTTGAGCCGGTCCACGCAGCTCCGGCCCCATTCAATAAACGCAACGAGGAGCACCTCTGTATCGCAGGTGGTCCTAAAAGTATGACCGCGCTCCTCCAGCTCTTTTTTGAGCTCGGGGGCATTATACAGCTCGCCGTTATATACGATGGAATAAGTATCCTCGCCAAATACCCGCACCATGGGCTGCGCGCCATTCGCAGGGTCCATAACTGAAAGCCGCCTGTGGCCCAGAGCGCAGTGATGGTTAATCCAAGAACCGGCCGCATCGGGTCCCCGGGGAGCCAGTGTCTCCGTCATGGCCTCCAGCACATTGGGAAATTGCGTCAGGTTTTTTTGCCAATTCAGCCATCCGGTAATTCCGCACACGGTTGCCTCACCCTTTCTTTTGCTGAACATGATTCTATACTCTATGCGGTGGGGTAGGCTTAGTTGCGTGTCCTGCCTGAAGAGAAAAGCCCCGGCAGCCGGGGCGGGTCCGGCTTCGGGGCTTCAGGGTATGACGATAACGCATGGACCGGGCGCCTGCAATCAGATGCGGGCCTCGATGGCGGTGCAGTATTGGCGGATTTTCTCCAGCTCGTTTTTGATGTCGCTTTCGGTAGTCATGTGCTGGAGCTTGCTGCAGGCTTCTTCAATCTTGCGGGCTTCCTCCTGGATTCTGTTGCTGGCCATGATTTTCACCTCCTGATCGGCAAAATCTGCTTCCCTTCGGGGTTATAGGTCAGTCCCTAGTATGCGTTAAATTGGAACAATTATGAACATCACTTAAGTGGAAGGTGTGATTGGATTGGTTAGGTTGACTCCCATGAACGAAAGTGAGCTTCAGGCATTTCTCGACTTTATGATTCCCGTTTATGCAAAAGACAAGGTGGATGCCGGTACGTGGAAGGCAGAGGAGGCCCAACAATTCTCCACGGAAGCTTATGCCCGGCTGCTGCCGGACGGGCTTGCCACCGAGGGCAATTACCTCTACATGATTGAAGAAGAGGCAGGCACCCAAGTCGGTTTTATCTGGCTCTATGTGGAGCATGCCACCCAAGAAGCATTTCTGTACGAAATCACCCTGTATGAGGAATGGCGCGGCCGGGGCTTGGGCAAGGACACCATGGCGGCCATGGAGCAAAAGGCCAAGGAGCTGGGGGCCAAGGCAGTGGGGCTCCATGTATTCGGGCATAATCTGCGGGCTTTGCGGCTGTATGAAAAGTCCGGTTATCAGACTACAGATATCAGCATGAAAAAATATTTGTAACATTTCCGGCGGATCCGGGTAAAAAAGGGAGGAGGAAGGTGACATAAAGATGGATAAAAAGTGGTGGAAAGAAGCAGTAGCATACCAGATTTACCCCCGCAGCTTTATGGACGCCAACGGGGATGGAATCGGCGACCTGCGGGGCATTTTGTCCAAGCTGGATTATCTGAAGGACTTGGGAATCGACGTGATCTGGATCTGTCCCACCTTCAAATCCCCCAACGACGACAATGGGTATGACATCTCCGACTACCAGGCCATGGCCGAGGAATACGGCACCATGGAGGACTTCGACGAGTTGCTCCGTGAGGTTCATGCCCGTGGGATGAAGCTGATCCTGGACCTGGTGCTGAACCATACCTCTGATGAGCACCCGTGGTTCATCGAAGCCCGCTCCTCCCGGGACAATCCCAAGCGGGACTACTACATCTGGGCCGATCCCCGGAACGATTCCGAGCCAAACAACTGGGAGAGCATCTTCGGTGGCCCCGCCTGGCAGTTTGACCCGTTGAACGGACAATATTTCATGCATATTTTCTCCACCCGCCAGCCTGATCTCAATTGGGAAAATCCGGAGGTGCGCCGCGAGCTGTACGACATGGTGCGCTGGTGGCTGGACAAGGGCATCGACGGCTTCCGGGTGGATGCCATCTCCCATATCAAAAAAGCGCCGGGTTTCCCGGACATCCCCAACCCGAAGAATCTGCGCTATGTCCCGTCCTTCGAAGGCCACCGGAACCGGCAGGGCATCCATGCCTTTCTGGAGGAGCTGAAGGCGGAGACCTTCGCCCGCTACGACATTATGACCGTAGGGGAGGCCAACGGGGTCAGCTCAAACGATGCCGGGCTGTGGGTCAGCGACAAACACGGCAAGTTTAATATGATTTTCCAGTTTGAGCATTTAGGCCTGTGGAGCAAAAGCCTGGAGGGCGGTTTGGATCTCCGTTCCCTAAAACGGACCCTGACCCGCTGGCAGAAAGGGTTGGAGAAGGACGGCTGGAACGCGCTGTTCCTGGAAAATCACGACCAGCCCCGCTCCGTGTCCACCTGGGGGGACGACAGCGTCTATTGGCGTGAGTCGGCTAAGGCGTTGGCCACTATGTATTTTTTGATGCAGGGGACGCCGTTTATTTACCAGGGGCAGGAGATCGGCATGACCAATGTCCAGTTCGCCTCCATTGACGATTATAATGATGTGGCCATCAAGAATCTGTACCGGATCGAGCTGGAAAAAGGCAGAAGCCACGCTGAGGTGATGCAGATTATCTGGAAAAACGGCCGGGACAATTCCCGTACACCCATGCAGTGGAGCAGCCATGACAACGCCGGCTTTACCACCGGCACACCCTGGCTGAAGGTGAATCCCAACTACACCGGCATCAATGTGGAAAACCAGCTTCAGGACCCGGACTCCATCTATCATTATTACCGGAGGCTGATTGAGCTGCGCCGGGATTGTGCCGCCGCGGTGTATGGCATCTATGACCTGCTGCTGCCCCAGGATAAGCAGATTTACGCCTATACCCGGACGCTGGACAGCGTGGTGCTGCTGATCGTTGCTAATCTGACCCCCCAGGAGACGGAGTTTGTGCTGCCG
Source organism: Paenibacillaceae bacterium (assembly GCA_029256065.1). Classification (GTDB taxonomy): domain Bacteria; phylum Bacillota; class Bacilli; order Paenibacillales; family NBRC-103111; genus Paenibacillus_AR. The sequence continues at coordinate 7,348 of JAQSYT010000039.1, read as the reverse complement.
GAGTTTATCCGCTATGATTGCTGTGATTTAATGCTGGCGAATTATCCTGTGGACGTGAAGGAAGAGGTGGCCCGGTTTCCTCTGCGGGCTTACGAGGCCCGGGTATACAAGCTGTGTCCGCTGCCTGCTCCCGTAATGCAGACGAAGCCGGAGGACGTGGCAGTAGAGGAGGCGCTCCCTGCTGGCTCAGAGGTGCCGTCTATCCATGCTGCTGCGGTTCCGCCTGCCGCACCGCCTCTCTTGCCAACAAGCGTGAAGCTCCCGGAAAAGAACTGAAACGCTGTGACTGTCCGGTGCGTATACTTATAAAAAGATTACCGGTACCCGGCCGCATGTCGGTACGGATGGCCAGAGCGTGTCTGATAGTGACACGCCCTAAAGAGGAGGATGCGCATATGCGTTTGTTAAAAGGAATCGGCAATGCCGCCGGAGAGCTGACCGGCTTGGTTCTGGGCGGTACCGTCCGGGTGGTCGGGGAGCTGACTGGCAGCAATTTCGTGAAGGAAATCGGTGACGGTGTAGAAAAGACCAGCCGGTTTGCCGGACGTACCGTGGGTGATCTGGCCAGCGGCACCTGGGATACGGCAGCAGGCCTGTTGGCCCGGGATGAGGCGCGGCGCCAGGAAGGAATGCAGGACCTGGGCGCAGCCGTCAACGCCACTGTGAAGGGCACCGGCCAGGTGCTCACCGGAATGGCGGAGAATGCGGGCAATGTGGCCAAGGGCATTGCCGACAAGGATAAGGAGCTCTTGAAGCACGGCGTCAAGGGCCTGGTGTATACCGCCGCGGTAGGTGCTATTGCCGTGGGCGTAGTGGATGTGCTGGACGGCCCCGACGGGCCGGTGTAGCAGCAGTTTCATAGGAGCCTATAAAATTAGATTGCAGCCCTCTATCCAGCCGATTCCCGACAACGCCAGTTAAACCTGCGTCGGGAATCGGCTGGTTTTTCTTTTTGGGACGGGTCTAGCAGCGCAAAAATAGATCATTGCCTGACAAAATCAGGATAAGTAATATGGGGTTAGGATGAGGCAGAGGGCGGTGATGAATATCGGATAGCGGATATGCGGGTAACGCGCCGGTGAGTGCAAGGGATTGTTTGATTATGAAAAGGAGGAATAAATAATGAGTGTGATGCGATTCAAACGGCTGCCGCGTTTGGTTGTCTGTGCCTTTGCCGGCCTGCTGCTTCTCATGGTTATAGCCGGGGCCAGAGTCCTTGCAGCAGGGGAGGAGCAATATGACTGGGATAACGTAGCGATTGGAGGAGGCGGCTATGTAACCGGGCTGGTAGCCCACCCCAATGAGCCGGATCTGGTCTACATTCGTACGGATGTGGGAGGGGCCTATCGCTGGAATCCGGAGAGCGAAGGCTGGACCCCACTTTTGCATGCGCTTACAGAATCGGAATGGAGTCTCTACGGGGTTGACAGCCTGGCTGTGGACCCCTCCAATCCCGACATCGTATATGCAGCGGTAGGCAAATACCAATGGTCAACATCGGATATCCTGAAGTCTACAGACCGCGGAGCCAGTTGGATCCGTACCGGCTTTCCCGTAAAGAATGCTTCCAACAGCGGCGGCAAGGATAATGGGGAACGTCTGGCAGTAGATCCCAATAATAGCGATATCATATATATGGGAACCCGTTGGAACGGGTTATGGAAAAGTACCACCGCTGCCGAGCCGGGCTCCTGGAGCCAGGTTACTGCTTTACCCGCCTCGGGAAGCAGTGGATTAGGCGTGTCCTTCGTCCTATTCGACAAAACAACGGGTTCTCCCGGCAGTGTGACCCAATCCGTATACGCCGGAGTGAAGGGAGTGGGCATTTATTCCAGCACAGACGGGGGAGAAAACTGGACCCTTCTGGGAGGGCCGGTGAATCTCAACCGGGCGGCGCTGGCTGCTGACGGCACCTTATATGTCACCCATGCTGCCGGTGTGACCAAGCTCGCTGGCGGAGTCTGGACGAATGTCACGCCTGCTGCAGAAAATTATGTAGGGATCACGGTGGACCCGGTCAATCCGCAAATTGTGATGACGGCTGTGCGCACCGGCAACATGAACGGAACCATATACCGCTCAGCAGATGGAGGCACCAACTGGACACCCGTGACAATCCAGCGCAGCGGCCAGGTTCCCTGGTGGCCGAACAGCTGGTGGTCGGCAGCCACCTCCAGTTTGACAATCGATCCCCATCATCCCAACCGGGTATGGCTGACCGACTGGTTCGGCACCTGGAAGACCGACGATATTACCGGGGCTCCCTCCCAATGGCGGAATTATGAGGAAGGCCACGAGGAGCTGGTTACCTTTGCCCTGCGAAGCACGCCACGGGGAGCGACGCTCTTAAGCGGACATGCGGATGCAGATGGTATGCGGCACACGGCGCTGGATGCTTTCCCGGCTAAGAAATTCTCGCCGCCTAATCTTGGCGATACCACCTCCATCGACTTTCAGGAAAGTAATCCGGACTTTGTGGTCCGTGTAGGATCTATTCGTTACGCCAACTCCGGCGGAGGCGGCTATTCCCTGACTAATGGCGACACATGGTCCGCCTTCAGCGATCAGATTGGCACAGGAGGCCGGGTGGCTGTTTCCGCTGACAGTGAAACCATCGTATGGGTGCCTCAAGGCAAGGCCCCCTATGTTTCCACCAACCGGGGCTTAAGCTGGACTGTCAGCTCAGGGGCGCCATCCAACACCGTGCATGATTTCTGGGTGTGGCAGCAGCCTCTGGCATCGGACAGGGTGAATGGCGATGTGTTCTACCTGTTGGACAGACTGACAGGGAATTTCTATGTTAGCCACAACGGGGGAGCCAGCTTCAGCATTGCCTCCACCTTGCCGGTTCCTACGGATACCAACTTCCGGATCGCCACAGCCCCCCATTTGGAGGGTGTAGTCTGGGCTGCATTAAATAATGACGGGTTATACCGGTCCAATGATAAGGGCAGCAGCTGGACCAAGCTGGAGAATGTACAGCGGGCGAAGCTTGTTGCCTTCGGCAAAAACCGTCCCGGCCGGGCGAATCCTTCCGTATATGTGGTCGGAACAATTGACAATGCGGGCGGCACCTTCCGTTCCGATGACATGGGCGTAACCTGGAACAAGATCACCTCCACCAATCCGGCAGTTGGCAACGAGACCAATACCATAGAGGGTGACCGTCAGGTTTGGGGACGGGTTTACATCGGCACCAATGGCACGGGTGTGTTCTATGGGGAGGCATTAAACGTACCTGAGGGAGATGTTTTGCCTCCTTCGGCACCGGAGAATCTCCATGTCTCGGCAACCGGGCGCTTATCTGTGGATCTGGCATGGGATGCGGCAGCAGACAATGTGGGTATCATCGGGTATGACTTGTACCAGGATGATGTCTTTGTCGGCAGCACAACCGGTACCACATTCGCCGTGAAGGGTCTGAATTTCAGCAGCTCCTATGTCTTCACGGTGAAGGCGCGGGATTGGGACGGCAATGTATCGGCCTCCAGCACCGGGCTCTCCGTCACCACACTGGAGAAGCTGCAGAAGCCAGTGGGACTTATCGCAGCCGGCAAAACGCAAACTTCTGTAAGTCTGTCCTGGCAAGCGAGTGCGGAAGAGGATGTAGCCGGTTACCGGGTATATGCAGGCGTTATTCTGGCGGGCACCTCAGCGGGACCTAATCTGACCATCCAGGGACTTATTCCGGGGACCTCCTACTCCCTTGCTGTCAAGGCCTTCGACGAAGCAGGAGTGGAGTCCGATGCCTCAGCTGCTGTTGCCACCGTTACCAGCACTGTATCCTCCACGACACTTCTGACGGATAACTTCGATGACGGTGATGCCGACGGGTGGACTACCTCAGGCACCAACTGGGCGGTGGTGAAATCCGCCTCCTCCAACACCAAGGTGCTGAAGCAGAACAGCACCGGCACGGCAACGGCTCTTGCCGGAGATGCAGGCTGGCAAAATTATGACGCCGAGGCCAAAATCAAGCTTTTGAATTTTGACGTTCAACTGTCTGTGGGGCTGTTGGGCAGATATCAGGATGCTGCCAACTACTACAGCTTTGTCTATAAACCGGGATTACACAAGCTGCAAATGATTAAGCGGGTGAACGGGACGGATACGGTGTTAGGGGAAACGGAATTTTTCCTGAGCAACCGGTATGACCCCTTCAACCTGCGGGCCTCCCTACAGGGTAACAAGCTGGTGCTCTACGTAAACGGAGTTCCGCTCATAACCGCCTATGATTCCGCTATTCAGGCAGGCAAGATAGGGCTCTATAGCTCTAAAGTCTGGGAGGAGTTCGACAATGTGAAGGTAATCCGCTATGACGAGGTATTTGCTCCATTCTAGCGGTTTGAAGCCAGACAGCCCCGGATCGGGTTTACCTGATCCGGGGCTTTTTTCTACATCTATTTCTCCTTGTGTTCGAATTTTGTATATGTTCCTTTAATGTGTTGTATGTCCCTGTAAGCGCTGTTATTCTACACTTATACATGTAAGGGTTTCACACAACGAAATGGGGGAATGAACTTGAAGAGAGGAAGAAAAGCATTGCTGCCAGGTATTCTGGCTATAGGACTGGGTGTTTCCGGGTTATTGTCGGCTTGCTCGTCCGAAGGAGAACAGAGTGGAAAGGAAGCGCAGGCTTCCCCGTCAGCCGCCGCCATAGATCCTAAAGCTTTGGCAACCAAGAAATTCGATCCACCCGTGACCATTTCTACTGCTATCATCCAGGAGCAGCGGGACAACACCTTCAAGCCAGGTGAGACCATCGAGAATAATGCATTCAGCAAATGGTTGAAAGACAATATGGGCATCGAAGTAAAGCTTGATTTTATCGTAGGCAAGCAGGCTGATTTTGACACGAAGATCAGGCTTCTTCTGGCCAGCAACGACAAGCTTCCGGATGTATTCAATGGCTCCGCAACCAGCGATCTGATTGACGCAGGCAAGCTGATGCCCTTAAACGATGCCATCGAGAAATACGCCTCACCCAATTTGAAAAAGCTGTATGCCCAGTTCCCTCAAGCCTTCGAATCGGTGACCAGGGACGGCAAAATTTATGGGATTCCCCACTTCAAGACTGTAGATGAGGGTGGCGTTATGTGGCTCCGGGAGGATTGGCTCAAGAAGCTTAATCTCAAGGCACCCACCACTATTTCCGAGCTGGGACAGGTTCTGGATGCATTCACAAACCGTGACCCCGACGGCAACAGCAAAAACGACACCTTCGGTCTGGCTGTTTCTCTGAAGGAGGGCATGTACACCTGGATGGCCAGCGCGGATCCCCTGTTTGGAGCCTTCAGCGATTATATGGCTCCTGCCCGCTTTGTCAGCCAAAGCTGGAATGTTGATAAAAGTGGCAAATTAGTCTATAGCGCCATTGATCCTTCCGCCAAACCGTTCCTGGAAACCATGGCTGACTGGAAAAAAAAGGGCTTCATAGATCGTGAGGCAGCGGTAAAAGATCCCACCAAGGCTGTAGAGCCGGCGGTGAAGGGCATTGCCGGAGTCATATTCGGCCCCAACTGGATGGGGCAGTATCCACTGGAGGATACGGTCAAAACGGTTCCGGGAGCGGTTTGGAAGGCATATCCCATTCCGGCAGGTCCGGACGGAAAAATTGGGCGGGTGGCTTCCCTGACCAGCGGCACTGTTGTGTTCAACAAGGATTTTAAGCATATTGACGCCTGGTTTGCCTATATAAACAAGCTGTATGCCAGACAGTTCGGGGAGAGCGATCCCTTCTGGGTTCCGGAGTTCAAGGAAGGCTTCCTTGAAGGGTATGACTTTGTTCGGCATGAGGGCAAGATTGTCAAGAACGGTTTCAAGGATAAGGGTGTGCCAACCTCCCAATGGCCTCTCGCTAACGGCAAGGAAATGGATATGAGATATATGGTTTCCATCCTGAACGGTGCTTATAGCGTATCGGTTCCCTATCTGGGAGATCCAGGCTACAAGAAGTTTTCCGAGAATCCCAATGCGGAAGCAGCCAATGCGGCGGAGGAACGGGTGAAGGCCATGACCAAGGAGCAGCTGGCTGCCGGAGTGGTCCGTCAAACCCAAACCAAGGCCGATAAGTTCAACGTATTCCAAGGCGCCAATTCGGAAGCGATGCAATCCAAGGGAGCCCTCTTGAACAAACTGGAATCCGAGGCTTATCTGAAGATCATCTATGGAGAGAAGCCCTTGGAATACTTTGATGAGTTCGTCAAGGAATGGAAGACCAACGGTGGCGATCAGGTCACTGAGGATGTTAACAAGTGGTACCAATCGCTCAAATCAAAATAAATAAAACCATCCTTCCCCCGGGTACGGCGTATTCGGGCGGAGGGATGCGAGGAGGAGAGCTTGATGAGAGAAACCAGCGTGGCCGCTTCAGTCCGGACTGCCAAAACAGCCCCATGGACACGCAGCTTCCTGTCTTACTGGAAAAGAACCTGGCCCTTGCATATTCTGCTGCTTCCGGCGGTGATCATCACCTTGATTTACCATTATATCCCGATGCTGGGCTCTGTTATCGCGTTTAAGGATTACAAGCCTTGGATCGGCATATTCAGCTCCCCCTGGGTGGGGATGGACCATTTCCACTACCTGTTCTCTTATCCTGACACCAAACAGGTAATCTGGAATACCCTGATCATCGCTTTCCTGAAGCAGTTGACCGGAATTTTTATCCCTGTTCTGTTTGCTCTTTTGCTGAATGAAGTATCCAAGCTTGTGTTCAAAAAAACCGTGCAAACCCTGGTGTATATGCCCCACTTCCTATCTTGGGTCATCCTGGGGGGCATCCTTATCGATATTCTGTCTACGGAGGGGATTCTTAACAGGCTGATGGGGGCGTTTGGGGTTGAACCCATATTTTTTCTGGGAAGTAATAACTGGTTCCGTACGGTTGTGATTTTCTCCGATGTCTGGAAGGAATTCGGCTTTTCGGCCATCGTCTTTCTTTCGGCTTTGGCCAATGTGAACCCCAATTTATATGAGGCAGCAGAAATTGACGGCGCCAACCGCTGGAAGCAAGTTGTTCATATTACCATTCCCAGCATCACCCCGATTTTCGTGGTGGTTTCCGTGCTGGCGCTGGGCAGGATCATGAATGCGGGTTTCGACCAAATATACAATCTTTATAACCCTTTGGTCTATCAAACGGGAGATATCATCGACACCTTCGTATATCGCGTTGGTCTGGAGGGCGGACAGTTCAGCTTTGCCACCGCCGTAGGGCTGTTCAAATCGGTTATCGGCTTCGTGCTCATTCTCATCAGCTACCGGATCCTCTACAAAGCGGCGGACTACCGGATTTTCTAGAAAGGAGTGGAGAGCATGCTGTATCGGTCAAAGGCTTACCTCATTT